>NZ_WWJY01000678.1 GCF_009865405.1 Streptomyces sp. SID3212
CTCTCGCACGCCGACCTGACGGAGGCGCTCGCCGCCGAGTCGTCCCCCGGCCCGCTCCACAGCGCGCCCCCGGCCGCCCGCACCGCCCTGCGCGCCGCGCACGCCGCGTACGAGAGCAGCTTCGGACACGCGTTCGTGATCAGCCTCGACGGATACGCCCCCGAGGAGCGCCTCGACCAGGTGCTGAGCGGGATCCGTACGCGGCTGTCCCACGACCCCGACCACGAACGGGCCGTGTCGGCGGACGAATTGCGCCGGCTCGTACGGTCCCGAATTGCCGCGCTGATCGCCCGACCCCGGGAATCCAGCGAGAATGTGCATACAGTATCCAATAAATCCGCCTGCCCTGATAGCCCGTCCGTGGCGGTTTGAATGGGTGTTTGATCACACCTGTGGACCCCGGGCGAGGACACGGAAAATACGTCGCTACGATGGCCGGGGCCGGTGGACCGTACCCGGCCGGGTACGACCGACACCACTGTGCTTGATTGAGTAGAAGATGGCGGCCGGCCCCGATCCTTGCTCCCGGAGGGTTTTTCCGTGCCGGCTGGAACGCTGTACCGCGGCCGGGAAGGAATGTGGTCCTGGGTGGCTCATCGAGTCACCGGCGTCCTCATCTTCTTCTTCCTGTTCGTACACGTGCTGGACACCTCGCTCGTCCGCGTCTCCCCGGAGGCGTACGACGACGTCGTGGCCACCTATAAGAACCCGGTCGTCGCGCTGCTCGAGTACGGCCTCGTGGCCGCCATTCTCTTCCACGCGCTCAACGGCCTGCGCGTCATCGCCGTGGACTTCTGGTCCAAGGGCCCCCGTTACCAGAAGCAGATGCTCTGGACCGCCGTCGGCATCTGGGTGGTCCTGATGGTGGGCGCCCTCTATCCCGTGCTCGGCCATGCCGTACGCGAAGTCTTCGGGAGTGCCACCCATGTCAGCTGACACCACGACCTCGATCAGTCCCGTCGAGGGCGCGAGCCTGTACGACGCCGACAACCCGGCGCCGCTCATCGAGCCCCCGCGCAAGCGCACCGGCAAGACCCCGAAGGCGACCCGCGGCAACTTCGAGATGGCCGCGTGGCTCTTCATGCGGCTGTCCGGCGTCGTGCTGGTCGTCCTGGTCATCGGCCACCTGATCATCCAGCTCGTCCTGGACGGCGGGGTGACCAAGATCGGCTTCGCGTTCGTCGCCGGCCGCTGGGCGTCCCCGTTCTGGCAGATCTGGGACCTGCTGATGCTGTGGCTGGCGATGCTGCACGGCGGGAACGGCCTGCGCACCGTCATCAACGACTACGCGGAGCGCACGACCACGCGCCTGTGGCTCAAGGGCCTCCTGTACACCGCGACGGTGTTCACCATCTTCCTCGGCTCGCTGGTGATCTTCACCTTCGACCCGAACATCCGTTAAACCGGGGCTGACGAGACTCTCATGAAGATCCATAAGTACGACACCGTCATCGTCGGCGCCGGTGGCGCCGGTATGCGCGCGGCCATCGAGTCGACCAAGCGCAGCCGTACCGCCGTGCTGACGAAGCTCTACCCCACCCGCTCCCACACGGGCGCGGCGCAGGGCGGCATGGCCGCCGCGCTCGCCAACGTGGAGGAGGACAACTGGGAGTGGCACACCTTCGACACGATCAAGGGCGGCGACTACCTGGTCGACCAGGACGCCGCCGAGATCCTGGCGAAGGAGGCCATCGACGCCGTCCTCGACCTGGAGAAGATGGGCCTGCCGTTCAACCGGACGCCCGACGGCACCATCGACCAGCGCCGGTTCGGCGGGCACTCCCGCAACCACGGCGAGGCGCCGGTGCGCCGGTCCTGCTACGCCGCGGACCGTACGGGCCACATGATCCTCCAGACCCTCTACCAGAACTGCGTCAAGGAGGGTGTGGAGTTCTTCAACGAGTTCTACGTCCTCGACCAGCTGATGGCCGAGGTCGACGGCGTGAAGGTGTCCGCCGGGGTGGTCGCCTTCGAGCTGGCCACCGGTGAGATCCACATCTTCCAGGCCAAGTCGGTCGTCTACGCGTCCGGCGGCACCGGCAAGTTCTTCAAGGTGACCTCGAACGCGCACACCCTGACCGGTGACGGACAGGCCGCCTGCTACCGGCGCGGACTGCCCCTGGAGGACATGGAGTTCTTCCAGTTCCACCCGACGGGCATCTGGCGCATGGGCATCCTGCTCACGGAGGGCGCCCGCGGTGAGGGCGGCATCCTGCGCAACAAGGACGGCGAGCGCTTCATGGAGAAGTACGCGCCCGTCATGAAGGACCTCGCCTCGCGCGACGTCGTCTCGCGCTCCATCTACACGGAGATCCGCGAGGGCCGCGGCTGCGGGCCCGAGGGCGACCACGTCTACCTCGACCTCACGCACCTGCCGCCGGAGCAGCTGGACGCCAAGCTGCCCGACATCACCGAGTTCGCCCGTACGTACCTGGGCATCGAGCCGTACACGGACCCGATCCCGATCCAGCCGACCGCGCACTACGCCATGGGCGGCATCCCCACCAACGTCCAGGGCGAGGTCCTCGCCGACAACACGACGGTCGTTCCTGGCCTGTACGCGGCCGGCGAGGTCGCGTGTGTGTCGGTGCACGGCGCGAACCGCCTCGGCACCAACTCGCTGCTGGACATCAACGTGTTCGGCAAGCGGTCGGGCATCGCCGCCGCGGAGTACGCCGCCAAGCACGACTTCGTCGAACTGCCCGACAACCCGGCGGAGTTCGTCGCGAACCGGGTCGAGCACCTCCGTAACTCCACCGGCAAGGAGCGGGTCGCCGCGCTGCGCCTGGAGCTCCAGGAGACCATGGACGCGAACGTCATGGTGTTCCGTACGGAGCAGACGATCAAGACGGCGGTCGAGAAGATCGGCGAGCTGCGCGAGCGCTACCTGAACGTGTCCATCCAGGACAAGGGCAAGCGCTTCAACACGGACCTGCTGGAGGCCATCGAGCTGGGCAACCTGCTCGACCTGGCCGAGGTGATGGCGGTCTCCGCGCTCGCCCGCAAGGAGTCCCGCGGGGGTCACTACCGCGAGGACTACCCGAACCGCGACGACGTGAACTTCATGCGCCACACCATGGCGTACCGCGAGGTCGGCGACGACGGCAACGAGTCGATCCGTCTCGACTACAAGCCGGTCGTCCAGACCCGCTACCAGCCGATGGAGCGTAAGTACTGATGTCCACAGCCACCATGGACCGGGTCGAGGCGGCCTCCGCCGCCTCGCACCTCATCACGGTCACCTTCCGCATCCGCCGCTTCAACCCGGAGATCTCGGCCGAGGCGACCTGGCAGGACTTCCAGATCGACATCGACCCCAAGGAGCGGGTCCTCGACGGTCTCCACAAGATCAAGTGGGAACTGGACGGGTCGCTCACCTTCCGCCGCTCGTGCGCGCACGGCATCTGCGGCTCGGACGCGATGCGGATCAACGGCAAGAACCGGCTGGCGTGCAAGACGCTGATCAAGGACATCATCTCGCCCAACAAGGAGGGTGTGTCCAAGCCGATCACGGTCGAGGCCATAAAGGGCCTGACGGTCCTCAAGGACCTGATCGTGGACATGGACCCGTTCTTCCAGGCGTACCGCGACGTGATGCCGTTCCTGGTCACGACCGGCAACGAGCCGACGCGTGAGCGCCACCAGACCGCCGAGGACCGCGAGCGCTTCGACGACACCACCAAGTGCATCCTGTGCGCGGCGTGCACGTCGTCCTGCCCGGTGTTCTGGAACGACGGCCAGTACTTCGGCCCGGCGGCCATCGTGAACGCCCACCGCTTCATCTTCGACTCGCGCGACGAGGCCGGGGAGCAGCGGCTGGAGATCCTCAACGACAAGGACGGCGTGTGGCGTTGCCGTACGACGTTCAACTGCACGGACGCGTGCCCGCGCGGGATCGAGGTCACGAAGGCGATCCAGGAGGTCAAGCGGGCGCTGATCACGCGCCGCTTCTGACGTCGTCCCGAGGGGCGTTGCGAGGGTCGTTGCGATACGGCTTCAAGAGGCCCGTTTCCGTACGAAGTCCGTACGGAAACGGGCCTCTTCTGTGCCAGGATCAGAGCAGGATCAGAGACCGACCGACACGGCCGACGTCGAACTGGGCCGGGGGAAACGGGGAGCGAGATGACCGAGCCGAATCCGTACGCGGACGGGGAGTACAAGTGGGGCCCGGGCCAGCCGCCCGGCACACCGGAGTACGACTTCCCCCAGCCGACCCTCGCCGACGGCCAGATCCCGCCCCCGCCCGCCCCGGGCTACGGCTACCCCCAGGGCACTCCCCCGTACGGCTACCCGCACCCGGGCACGGGCATGACCCCGTCCCCCGCCGCGACGCACGGCGGCACCCCGCTGGTGACGATCGGCGACATCACGGTCATCGGCGACTCGATCGTGACCCCGTCGGGAACGCTGCCGCTGCGCGGCGCGGTGTGGAACGCCACGGACCTGTCCCGCACCGAGGAGAAGATCCCGGCCCACGCCATCGTCCTGGCGATCGTCTTCTTCCTCTTCTGCCTGATCGGCCTGCTCTTCCTCCTGATGAAGGAGCGCACGACGACGGGCTTCATCCAGGTGACGGTGACGAGCGGCGGAATCCACCACTCGACCATGATCCCGGCGAACAACCCCCACGCGTTCCAGGCGGTCATGGGCCAGATCGCGTACGCACGCTCGATCAGCTCGATGTGACGAACCGTCGCCGGCCGCTCCCGTGCCGCGCACGATCCAGCGCGTGACCGGGATCGTGGGTGGGGTTGTTCGGGGTCACTCGCCTGCACCCAGGGCCGGCTCAGCGCGCCGCGCACGTCGCAGCCAGGGCGCGATTCGGGTCGTTCGCGTACGGCCGGTTCGAGTGACTGCCGATAGTGTCGCCGGTCGGCGCCACCATTGGGTCCGGAAGGAGGACGCGATCGCATGCGAGTGCTGATTGTCTCGGACAACTACGCACCGAATGGGGATGGGATTGCCGCGTCCGTAATATCCCTGGCTACTGGACTGTGCGAGTTGGGGCATGAGGTGACCGTGATCGCACCGCGCGCAAATGCGCCCCTTCCGCCGGCCGAATACATGACTTACTTCGTTCCCTCATTTGCTACCGGATATGGAGATTACAGGTTCAGTTGGCCGTCGGCCGGTGCGGTGAAGAGGATCGTCGAGTATTGCACCCCTGATATCGTCCACGTGCATAGTCTGGGGTCCCTGGGCCTACTTGCGGCCAGTCATTGCCGACGCCTTGGAATCAAGTGCGTGCTCACATGGCATACCGATCTGGAAGCCTATCGTAAGGCTTATCCTGTCTTGAATTTCTGCATCCCTCTCATGTATCTGGCGAGCGTTCCACGTCGTTTGCCGACGGCCGTCGCACGACTACTTCTGCGAACAACAATCACTTTGACCACCAGAGCCAGGCTTGCCGAATACTATCGGCAGATGTTGTGCGGCACTCTCACGCTCTTCGATCACGTCATCACCCCCTCGGCCAAAGCGGCGTCAAGTATCGCGGATCTGCTGCCGGGTGATTCGGTGAGCATCATCCCTACCGCGCCAATTCCCGCTCAAGAACTTGACGCCGAGTCCAGGAGGCGTCTGCATTCGTTGCGCAAGGTTTTGCATGGCGGAGATGCGGTTATTTGCTTTGTGGGGCGACTCTCGAAGGAAAAAAACCTTGAGTTGCTCCTGCGAGTGATGGCGCGGCACGTCTTGCCTGAGTATCCGGGTGCCAGACTGAATGTGATCGGAGGGGGGCGGCGTAGAAACCACTACGAACGCCTTACGCAGGCATTGCAAATTTCGCACGCGGTGACCTTCTCCGGACCCCTTCCGCGGGAGATTGTCGGGCATGTACTGAAATCCTGTACGGTTTTGGCGCATCCCGCACTGTCCGAAACTCAGGGCATGGTCATTGACGAGGCGGCCCTGGCTGGGGTTCCTGCCGTTGTTCTGGACCCAGAACTCGCAGTTCGGCACGCGGTTACCGGATACATCGCAACCTCGGAGTCGTCACTCGGCACCGAATTGGTACGAATTATCCGCGCACCGGAGATCAGGCGTCGCCTCGGAGTGAATGCGCGACGGGCTGTCGAAAAATACACTTCACGTCAGTATGCGGCTCGCGTGGCTGCCGTCTACCTTGAGGTGGTTGGTCGAGACCGAAAAAAGCAGTCGAAAACTGGACCACTCTCAGGACCATCATTCTCGGGTGACCGATCCATTCACTAGATTGACGGGATTCTCATGACGCGTAGAATCGTACTCGGGCAATCGACAAGTGATCGTTTTGCAGTCGACGTCGCGGTCAATGAATCGCGCGACGACCAGCTTCTACAGATCATGCTCGCCGAGGTGGTTGATCTCACGAAAGCCATGCGTGAATTTCTGTTGACAGCCGATAGATTCGTCAACTTCTCTGGGATCATCGCCGTCGGGGCTCTGACCATCGGGGGAATCAAACACGACGATGGAAAAAACTGGTTAGCCCTGGTTTTCGCTCCTTACGGACTCGCCATGGCCTTCGGATACCTGATCCAGGTCTACACCGAGGTGGAAAAGCGGGCCGGGTACAAGAAGTTCTTGGAGTTCCAGATAAATCGGACGATGGGGAAGCAGGTGCTTCTCGAGTCGCAAATAAACTCGCAAGTGGAACGAAACCGGCTGAGTGTCAGGCTGATGCAGCGGATCAACGCATCGGGTTTTCTCGCACTGGCGGCCCTTAGTTATATTGAAACCTTGCACCGGTACTCCGGTGAGAAGTACTGGGGCGGTTGGGTGTTGAATTGGAGCACTCTCAACCTTGCCCTCCTCTGTTTCGTGACGTTTATGCTGGTGCGCGCCGGCCTTGAGAACAAGAATGCAAGCGGTCAGGCGTACGAACGTGCCCAAGCCCTTTACAATTCCACTGTCCCGTCTCCACAATGAGGTACAGTCCGGGAAATGAAGGTAAACGTTCTGTCGGAATCCGCGTTCACTGTGGGTGGCCACGGAGTCCACTCTGCGTACATCGAAGATGTCGCCATGCTTCGCCACACGCCTGGACTCGAAGTCCTGACCAATAGCTTGCGGCGTGCCGATATTCAGCACGCGCACACCGTGGGGCCATATGCCATGAGCCTTCTGAGGTCCGGCCGGGTTCGGGTTGTTACTGCTCATCTGACGGCCGGGTCGTTGCGAGGAAGCCTTCGTGGCGATCGGTACTGGCACTCCTCGTTCATGCGGCACCTGCGTGCGTCCTACAATTCTGCCGATGTGGTCGTGGCTGTGAGCCGCAGCGTGAAGACCGAGCTCAAGAACATGGGAGTGGTCAAGCCCGTTCACATCGTTCCCAACTCGGTGGACGTCGCTGCCGTGCGCAATCTGAGTGGTCTCCGGACGGAGTCCCGTGAGCGGCTCGGTATCAGGCCGGATGAATTCCTTGTCATGGGAGTCGGCCAAGTACAGCCGAGAAAAGGAATCGCTACGTTCATAGAATGTGCGCGAGCCTTGCCGCAAGCCCGATTCCACTGGGTCGGAGGAACGATCTTCGGTCCTCTCGCGGACCGTCGAACTGAAATGCGCTCACTAGTTGCGCGTGCGCCGGTAAATGTTGAATTCGTCGGGCAGGTCGACCGCTTGGCGGTACTTCGGCGGCTTGCGGCAGCAGATTTGTTCTTTTTGCCGTCAACGCAGGAGAACTGCCCCATGGCTGTCCTGGAGGCGGCAGCGGTCGAACTCCCGATTCTCCTGCGTGACGTCTCGTCGTACGGAGACCTTTTTGGGTCGGACTGCAGATATGGGACCGAGAACACATTCGTTCAGCAGATCGAGGAACTCATCAATGATCGGGATCAGCTCCCCGAGCTGTCTCGAAAGGCCGGCAGAATGGCTGGCAGATTTGATTCGAGCATGAAGTCCTCGCGGATGCTGGAAGTATACCGAGCAGCTGCATCGGTTTAGAGGGAATCTGGTCCTGGTCTGTGTACTTGCTGGTTCGGGATGACTTTATGACTGCGCTGGTCGACCGTCGCTGGACGAGGCGTGCGTGCCCCAAGCTGTTGGCAGTGGTGACGTGAAGATCTGACATTTAGCTCGATCGGGTCTGATGGGTCCGATTCGGTCGAGCGGTGGACCGGTCGCATGGATGATCTTGGGCGAGACGCCTTCCGATGTGGGCACATTGCGGCTCCGGGGTGTCTTCTGCCGATTCTGGAGGATTCATGCGACACCCTGTCTCCCGACTCAGGACGCGAGCACTGGCGGTCGGGCTCGCTCTGGCCGCGTCCGCCCTCGTACCCGCGGGCTCCGCCGGCGCGGCTGATCAGTACGAGTGGGCCGCTCTCGGGGACTCGTACACCGCCGGGGGTTTCGTCGGGAACCCGCAGCCCGCGCTCGGTGACGCGTCGCGGGACGGCTGCGACCGCACCAGCGACGCTTATCCCGGGCTCGTCGAGCGGGAACTCGACGAGTTCCCGCCGGGCAAGTACGTCCACCTGACCAACGTCAGCTGCGGCAACGCCACCATCGACAACATCGCCGCCACCGAGCAGACGCCGATCAGTCCGGTCCAGCCCCCCACCGGAGGCTGGAGCGCCGTCGACCCACAGATCCAGCGGGCCAACCTGAACGACCGGACCGACGTCGTCACCATCGGCGTCGGCGGCAACAGCCTGCCCTTCGGCGGCATGCTCCTCAAGTGCCTCGAACTGGGCGCAAAGCCCGGCGAATCCTGTCGCGAGCACTACACCAACCCGCCCGAGGGCGAGGAGAGCATCAACGACAAGCTCGCCAGGGTCCAGGACGAGTACATCGCCATGCTGGCCAAGGTGCACGAGGCCGCACCCAACGCCAAGGTGATCACCGTCGGCTACCCGGCCGTCCTGCCGGACCAGGCCACTGCCTGCAACCGCCTCTCCCTCACCGAACTGGGCGCGATCAAGCACGCCGACATCGACTGGCTCCGAGAAGACGTCCTCAAACCGCTGAACAACACCATCCGGCAGGTCTCCTCCTTCTTCGGCGACCGCTACGTCGACATCTACTCCTCCAGCGTGGGCCACGACGCCTGCCAGCCCGCAGGCACCAAGTGGGTCGAGGGGACCTGCGGCGACGCCGCCGACTACTGGCCCGCCAAGCTCGCCGGCACCGTACTGAACTGCGGTCTCATCCAGAAGCGCGTCACCCTGGTCCACCCCAACGGCGCGGGACACGCCAACACCGCCGCACACGTCGAACGAGCCATCCGCGTCGCTCTCCTCGAACGCTGACCCACCGCACACCAGCGCCCAGCGCCCCGGCCCGCGACGTACCGCGGGCCGGGGCACGTGCAGGGCCGCACGCCGATGAGTCCGGACTCGGTCCGGACGAACGCCTCGGCCCGGACGAACGCCTCGGGACGCCGAACGACAGGCTCAGTCAACGACAGGCTCAGTCGAGGATGCCCGCGCGGTTGGCCGCCGTCAGCCAGGTGGGGAACGCGCAGAGCAGGCGGTCGTACAGTTCCGCGTCCGAGGTGCGGGTGATGTCGTCCAGGGGGAAGAAGGCCGCGTTGTCCAGCGGGCGGCCGGGGAGCGTGTTCAGGCGGGTCAGGACTCCGTAGTCGGAGTGGCCCAGGCCGACGAACTGCCAGAAGACCGGCTCCTCCACGGACGCGCGCAGTTCCGCCTCGATCTCGCGGTCGCGGTGGATGCCGCCGTCGGAGAAGAAGAGGACGAGGGTGGGGGCCGGGGCCGGGTTGTCCCGTACGTACGCGCGTATCGCCGCGATCGCCTTGTGCTCCTCGTTCTGGATGCCCACCGCCCGCATGTCCGTCTGGCCGGGCAGCAGCCCGCGACGCGGTCTCCTGGGGCGGCCGAAGAGGCGGAACTGGCCTACGCGTACGTGGAGTCGGAGCCACTCGGGCAGGGCGGCCAGGTCGACGTCCGGGAGCCGCGCCGGGTTCGACGCGAAGGTCCAGGCCCGCATCCCGCCCTCCGCGTCCAGGCGCGCGGCGACGGCGGCCACGCGTTCCACCAGGTCTGCGACCGCGCCCCGGCGGTAGAGCCCGGCCATGGAGGCCGACGCGTCCAGGACGAGGACCACCCGGGCGCTCGCGCCGGCCACGCCGTAGTGGTGGAGGGTGAGGTCGACCTGCGCCGTGCGCAGGGAGAGGCGCCGGCCCAAGTGCCCGGAGTGCTGTTCCTCGTCCTCCACGTGCCCCTCCCGGTCGCGGGATACGGATGCCATCACTCCAGTCTGCTCCTGTTGCCGCGTCCCCGTGACACCGATGTCAACACTCGCCGCGAACGGCCGGATCAGTGCGCCCCGCACATCTTGAACATGTTCAAAATTGAGGCTACAGTCCACGACAAGAGCTTTTGAACACGTTCAAGAGGAGGGTGGGGCATGGACCTCACTGTGGTCGCGTATGTGGTCTACCTGGCGATCAGCGGAGCGCTGACCGTCTGGGTCGCCTGGACACTGAGCCGGGCCGGAAAGGTGTTCCTCGCCGATGTGCTGCACGGCAACGAGAAGCTCGCCGAAGCCGTCAACCACCTTCTGGTGGTGGGCTTCTACCTGGTCAACCTCGGCTTCGTCGCCCTCTACCTCAAGGGAGGCGACCACGTCGGAAACACCCGCGAGCTGTTCGAGGCGCTGTCCGTGAAGGTCGGCGTCGTCCTGCTGGTGCTCGGCGGGATGCACCTCGCCAACGTCTACGTGCTCAACCGGATCCGGCGGCGCGGCATCATGGAACGTGACCAGATCCCGCCGGTCCCGCCGCAGGGCTGGACCCCCGGGCCCGGCCCGTGGACCGCGCCGACACCCCCGCCGGCCGGAGCCTGACCGGCCATGGGCACCTCCCACGCACACACGGCCGTACGGGGGTTGACCGTGCTGTACGACGCGAACTGCCCGCTCTGTGTCCACCTGCGCCACTGGCTGCTGCGCCAGCGCGCACTCGTCCCGCTGGACCTGGTCCCCGCCGCCTCCCCCGAGGCCCGGCGGCGGTTCCCCCGGCTCGACCACGCGGGCACCCTGGACGAGATCACCGTGATCGGGGACGGCGGCCAGGTCTACCGGTCCACCGCCGCCTGGATCGTCTGCCTCTGGGCGCTGGCCGAACACCGCGCCAAGGCGCACTGGCTCGCCACCCCGTCCGGCGCTCCCTTCGCCCGCGTCACGGTCCTGGCGGCGGCGAAGTACCGGCGACTGACCGCCGCTCCCTGCGACGCCGCCTCGGGGTGCGAAGCGCCCCCCGCGTCGCACTAGGCTCGGTCACTGTGAAGGACGAGAAGAAGGACGAGAAGGACGCCAAGGCGCCCAAGAGCGAGCAGACCCGCACGCTCATCCTCGAAACCGCGCTGCGCCTGTTCCAGGAGCGTGGGTACGACAGGACGACGATGCGGGCCATCGCGCAGGAGGCCGGGGTCTCCGTGGGCAACGCGTACTACTACTTCTCGTCCAAGGAACACCTCGTCCAGGGCTTCTACGACCGGATCGCCGCCGAACACCGCGCGGCGGTCCGGCCGGTGCTCGACACCGAGACCGATCTTGAGGTACGGCTCACCGGGGTGCTGCTGGCGTGGCTCGACATCGCCGCTCCGTACCACGAGTTCGCGGCGCAGTTCTTCAAGAACGCCGCCGACCCCGAGAGTCCGCTCAGCCCCTTCTCCCCCGAGTCGGAGTCCGCCCGCGAGGCCGCGATCTCCGTCCACCGCGAGGTACTCGCCGGGTCCAAGGCGAAGGTCGCCGACGAACTGGTCGGGATACTCCCCGAGTTGATGTGGCTCTCCCAGATGGGACTGGTCCTGTACTGGGTGTTCGACCGCTCGGAGGGCAGCGAGCGCAGCCGCCGGCTCGCCGAGCGCGGCGCCCGGCTCACCACCCGGGGCGTCTCGCTCTCCCGCTTCCGGGTGCTGCGGCCCCTGGTCCGTGAGGTGCACGAGCTGTTCACGGACTTCCTGCCGGGGATGGCGGAGGCGGCGTCCGCGCGGAAGCGGGGCTGAGCGCCGGGGCCGCCCGCCGGACACGCCCTAGGCCTGGCGGGAAGCCAGTTCCACGACCGTGATGTCCGACTGCGCCCCGACCCGGACCGGCGGCCCCCAGGCGCCCGCGCCCCGCGTCACGTACAGCTGCGTATCGCCGTACCGCTCCAGACCCGCCACGGTCGGATTGGCCAGCTCCGCCAGGTAGTTGCCCGGCCAGAGCTGGCCGCCGTGCGTGTGCCCGGAGAGCTGGAGGTCGACCCCGTGCCGTACGGCGTCGTGGATCACGATCGGCTGATGGGCGAGGAGCACGGACGCCCTGGCCCGGTCGCGGTCGCCGAGGGCCTTCCCGAAGTCGGGCCCGTCGTCGTCCCGCTCGCCCGCCGGATCGTTGACCCCGGCGAGGTCGAAGCCCGCGATCTCGACGCGCTCGTTCACCAGGGGCCGCAGCCCCAGCTCCCTGACGTGGTCCACCCACTCCCGCGCGCCGGAGGAGTACTCGTGGTTCCCGGTCACGAAGAACGCCCCGTGCCGCGCCTCCAGCCCCGCGAGCGGCACGGCGGCCGGGGCGAGATCCTCGACGGTGCCGTCCACGAGGTCGCCGACGACGGCGATGAGGTCGGGGCGGGTGGAGTTGATGGTGTCGACGATGCGCTGGGTGTGGGCGCGGCCCAGGATCGGGCCGAGGTGGATGTCGCTGACGACCGCGATGCGGTACCCGTGCGCGGCGCGCGGCAGCTTGGCGAGCGGGATGGTGATCCGCTTGAGGCGCGGGCCGCGCAGGACACCGTACGTGCCGTATCCGACGGTCGCCACGGCGGCGGTCGCGGCGGCGCCGGCGACGACGCGCGAGACGAACAGGCGGCGGGAGGGGACGGCGGCGGCGGGCGGGGCCTGGCCGGTGAGGACGGCCCCTGCCGGTGAAGAATCGCCGGAACCACCGGAACCACCGGACGCGGCGACCGGCTCCGCGACCTCGGCCCGCGTGGGCGGCTGTACGTCACCCTCGGCGCGGGCGCCCACCTGTACGGCCCCCTCGCCGTCCCCAGCCCGTGCGCGGCCGTCCACGTACCGCCGCAGGAGCGGCCGTACCGCCTCGCCCACCAGCAGGGCCAGCAGCAGGTAGATCAGCAACGCGAGCCACAGGAAGCCCGGCCAGGCCATGACCTGCTCCAGCCAGAACGGCGCCCCGACCCGGCCCACCGTCACGGCGCCCACGGCCAGTACCGGCAGGACGAACACGGCGACGGTCCCGGCCCGGCGGGCCACGCCGCCCTCCCGCGCGGTGTCCCGCACGAGCCGCCGCCACACATACCAGTGCGCCGCCACCACCAGGGCGACCACCACCAGCACCACCAGAACGACCACGACGACCACGGACGGCCCCCACCTTCTGTTGTCCGCACTTCCTGCGTCCGCCCTCGGGGGCGGCCGGGCCACGCGACCCTGGGCGACAGTCTGCCGGGCGTGCGCGCGGGCGTGCGGGCCGGGGCCGGTCAGTGAAGAATGATCAACTGACGGGTCGACGGATGCCGGGCACCCCGGTCAGCTGGGGATACGGGCCTCCGGCGCGGCCGTGGCCGTTTCCCGTCGTACGGCGCGCACGCCCCGGAACCCGATGGTCCCCACGGCCGTCCCCAGGAGAAAGGACGTGATGGCGAGCACCAGATGCACCCAGAAGTAGGCGGTCGGGTCCCCGGCGTCGTCGAACGCCAGGCCGCTGCCGTCCTGCCACAGATTTTTGACGAAAGTGATCCAGATGAACCAGCTCCACACCCCGAACGCGAGCAGGAACCAGGACACGCGGCGGCTGAGCTTCATGGATTCAGTATCGTCGCCGCTGTTCCGGGGACAGCGGCGGGGTACGGAGGGCCCGGCGCGCGGCACGGAGGGCCGGACGCGGGGCGCGGAGGGCCGGACGGCCGCGCGGTTCACCCCCTCGGTGTCGAATTCACGGGACACAGACAGGCCCTGTACGTTTTCGGTCGTGCCCGCTCTGAAAAAGACCGCGTTGACGGTCTTCACCGCCACTTTGCTGCCCCTTCTGACCGTCGTGCCCGCGTCGGCGGACAGCGCCTCCAAGGGGCCGAGTGCCAGCAAGTCGCCGACGCCCCCGGCCGTGATGTCCACGGTCGGCGGGGCCAGGCTGGGCAAGGCCGGTACGCAGGTGGCACTCGGGCCCGGCGCCCCCGTCCTGCCCAAGAAGCTCAGCGGCCGGTCGTGGATCGTCGCCGACGCCGAGACGGGCGACGTCCTCGCCGCGCACAACGCGCACTGGCGGCTGCCGCCCGCCTCCACGCTCAAGATGCTCTTCGCGGACACCCTGCTGCCCCGGCTGCCCAAGGACCAGGAGCACAAGGTGGTGGCGGCCGACCTCGCCGGGATGGGCGACGGCAGCAGCCTGGTGGGCGTGAAGGAGAACCTGACGTACAGCGTCCACGACCTGTGGCTGGGCGTCTTCCTGCGCTCGGGCAACGACGCCGTGCACGTGCTGTCCGCCATGAACAACGGCGTGAAGAAGACCGTCCAGGACATGCAGCAGCACGCCGAGGAGCTCCAGGCGCTCGACACGACCGTCGTGACACCCGACGGGTACGACGAGAAGGGCCAGGTCTCCAGCGCGTACGACCTCACCCTGTTCGCCCGCTCCGGGCTCCAGAAGAAGGACTTCCGGGAGTACTGCGCCACCCAGTCGGCGAAGTTCCCCGGCGACCTCACGAAGGTCAAGAAGGGCAAGAAGCCGGAGAAGGACGCCAAGGGCCAGCCCAAGCGGGACACCTTCGAGATCCAGAACACCAACCGGCTGCTCACGGGCGCCAACGGAGTCTCCTCGTACAAGGGTCTCGCCGGGGTGAAGAACGGTTACACCTCGCACGCCGGCTCGACCTTCACCGGGGTCGCCGAGCGCAACGGCAAGGTGCTGCTGGTCACCGTGATGAACCCGTCCTCGGACGAGAGCCAGGCCGTCTACCAGGAGTCGGCGCGGCTGCTGGACTGGGGGTTCGCGGCCAGCGGCAAGGTCACGCCGGTCGGGGAGCTGGTGCCGCCGAAGTCGGCCCGTACGACCGCCTCGCAGCCGAGCGGCAGCCCCACACCGGCCCCGGGGGCCACCGACACCCACGCGCCCGCGGCGGCCGTGAGCGCCTCGGAGGACGGATCGGGCGGGATGGGGATCGCGCTGGCCGTGGTGGGCGGGGTGGTGGTGCTGCTGGCGGGCGCCGGGTACCTGGTCAACCGCCGCTGGCCGTCGAGCCCCCGCCCTCCCCGTTCCTGAGGGCGCGGCCCTCCCCGCTCTCCGCCCAGGCGGCCTCCGCCCTCTCCCTCCGCAGGTCCCGCTTGCTGCCCGTCGCCGTCCACGCCGCGCAGAACAGCAGCAGCTTCGCCGTGAAGTTGATCCACAGCAGCAGCGCGATCGGTACGCCGAACGCGCCGTACATCGTCTTCCCCGCCACCCCCGTCAGATAGCCGCCGAGCAGCAGCTTGAGCAGCTCGAAGCCGACGGCTCCGATCGCGGCGGCGACGAAGAGCCGGCGGCGGGGCGGGTTCACGCGCGGCAGCAGCGTCAGCACGTACAGGAGGATCAGGAAGTCGGCGACGGCGGCCGTCAGGACGGCGGCGGCCTGGAGCAGTATCCCGCCCGCACCGTCCTGGGAGATGCCCAGGTGACGGGCCGTCCAGCCGATGGCGGTGGAGCCGAACCCCGAGGCGCCGAGCGAGACGAGGCCGACCGCGCTGAGGCCGATGAGGACGACGCCGTCCTTGGCCCTGACGACGAACGGGTTGCCCTGGTCCAGGTGGTCCTTCTCCCAGACGGCCCGCAGGCAGTCCCGCATGGCGGTGATCCAGCTGACGCCGGTGAACAGGAGCAGCAGACCGGCGACCACCCCGACCGTGCCCGCGTTGGCCACCAGGTTGTTGATGTCGAGCTGCTTGGAGATGCCGGGGACCTGGTCGGTGAGGCTGCGCTCGACGCGGTGGAGCTGGCTGTTGCTGAGCAGCGCGGCGCCGATCGCGGCGGCCACGGTGAGCAGCGGGAAGAGCGCCACGAAGCTGATGAACGTGATCGCCGCCGCCAGCCGCGTCCAGTGCACCCGTTCGAGCGTCTCGTACGAGCGCCAGGCGTGCGTACGCAGGAAACGGGCGACGAACGGGCCGATGACGGGGAGATTTTTCAGCCAGTCCATGGAGGAGATGTACCCCGGGATCTCGGAAAACCAGCGTCCGGGTCCCCCGGAAGCGCAGAGGGATCCGGGGGGATCGCGGTTCGCCGTCCTGGGACGGTCCCCCGACCACCCATTCATACGAGTTCCCTCAGGCATTGCGCCAAAGGCGACAAAGAATGAGGTATGGGGCGATACGGTCACCCATATGTCTGCCGATACCGCCGATACCGCCGTTTCCATGACCGGCTGGGGCCGTACCGCCCCCACCACCGCCCTGCTGGTACGTCCCCGCTCCTACGAGGAGGCCGCCGCGGCCGTACGCGACTGCGGGCGCCGCGGTTCGATCGCCCGCGGGCTCGGCCGGGCCTACGGTGACGCGGCGCAGAACGCGGGCGGTTCGGTCCTCGACATGACGGCCCTGGACCGCGTCCGCACGATCGACGCGGAGGCGGGGGTGGTCGTCTGCGACGCGGGGACCAGCCTGCACCGGCTGATGAAGGTGCTGCTGCCGCTGGGGTGGTTCGTGCCGGTCACCCCCGGGACGCGTTATGTGACGGTCGGCGGGGCGATCAGCGCCGACATCCACGGCAAGAACCACCACGTCTCGGGCTCGTTCGCCCGCCACGTGCGGTCCCTGGACCTGCTGACGGCGGACGGCGAGATCCGTACGGTCCTCCCCGGCACCCCGCTCTTCGACGCGACGGCGGGCGGGATGGGGCTCACCGGGGTGATCCTCTCGGCGACCGTCCAGCTCCTCCCGGTCGCGACCTCGCTGATGTCTGTCGACACGGAACGCGCCACGGACCTGGACGACCTGCTGGCGCGGCTCACGGCCACCGACCACCGCTACCGGTACTCGATCGCCTGGATCGACCTGCTCGCGCGGGGCCGGGGGGCGGCGCTGGGGCGCGCCGTACTGACGCGGGGGGAGCACGCGCCGCTGGACGCGCTCCCGGCACGCGCGCGGCGGCGCCCGCTCACGTTCCGGCCCGCTCAGCTGCCCGCCGCGCCCTCCCACGTACCGTCAGGGCTCCTGGGGCGGACCACGGTCGGAGCGTTCAACGAGCTGTGGTACCGCCGGGCCCCCCGGCGGCGGACCGGGGAACTCCGGCGCCTTTCCTCGTTCTTCCACCCGCTCGACGGCGTACCGCACTGGAACCGCGTCTACGGACGCGACGGCTTCGTCCAGTACCAGTTCGTCGTCGGGTACGGGCAGGAAGAGACGCTGCGGCGGATCGTGCGCAGCATCGCGCGGCGCGGCTGCCCGTCCTTCCTCGCCGTGCTCAAGCGCTTCGGCCAGGGCGATCCCGGGTGGCTGTCGTTCCCGATGGCCGGCTGGACGCTGGCGCTGGACATCCCCGTCGGGCTGAGCGGCCTCGGCTCGTTCCTGGACGAGCTGGACGAGGAGGTCGCGACGGCGGGCGGCCGGGTCTACCTCGCGAAGGACGCGCGGCTGCGGCCCGATCTGGTGACCGCGATGTATCCGCGCCTGGAGGACTTCCGCGCGCTGCGGGCCGGGCTGGACCCGCGGTCCGTGTTCACGTCCGACCTGGCGCGGCGGCTGGGTCTCTGACGCTCCCGCACCCGTTTCCCCTCTCACCGCTTCCACCCCTCTTGAGCACCTCTTAAGGAGATCCCCGATGAAGGACGCCTTCGGTATCCCGCAGTCCTTGCTCATCCTCGGAGGCACGTCCGAGATCGGCCTGGCCACCGCCCGCCGGATGATCGCCCGGCGCACCCGTACGGTCTGGCTGGCCGGCCGCCCCTCCCTCGCCCTGGAGACCGCCGCCGACGGGCTGCGCACGCTCGGCGCGGACGTCCGTACGGTCGACTTCGACGCCCTGGACCCGGCCTCGCACGAGGAGACCCTGGGGAAGGTCTTCGCGGAGGGCGACATCGACATGGTGCTGCTGGCGTTCGGGGTCCTCGGCGACCAGGCGCGCGACGAGGCCGCGCCGCTCGCGGCGGTGCGCGTCGCGCAGACCAACTACACCGGAGCCATCTCGGCCGGGCTGGTGTGCGCGGGCGCGCTCCAGACGCAGGGGCACGGCTCGCTGGTCGTGCTGTCGTCGGTGGCGGGCGAGCGGGCGCGGCGCGCGAACTTCATCTACGGGTCGAGCAAGGCCGGCCTGGACTCGTTCGCCCAGGGGCTGGGCGACGCGATGCACGGCACGGGGGTGCAGGTCATGATCGTGCGGCCCGGGTTCGTACGGTCGAAGATGACGGCGGGTCTGGAGGAGACGCCGCTGGCGACCACGCCGGACGCGGTCGCGCTGGCGATCGAGCTGGGGCTGCGGCGGCGCTCGGAGGCGGTGTGGGTGCCGGGGGCGATGCGGGTGGTGATGTCGGCGCTGCGACACCTGCCGAGGCCGCTGTTCCGGCGGCTGCCGGTCTAGGGGGTGTCCGCGAAGGGGCGTCTGGCTCGCGGCGTCCGGCACGCGCCAAGGGGGGCCGTGAGAGCGCCTGCTCAGGGCCGCAGGGAGCGCGCGTGCCGGTCCACGGGGGTGCTCTGCGAGGGCACCCCCGAGATCTCCCCGCCCCCGCCGAACGCGTACTCGTGCAGCTTGCGCCAGACCAGGTCCGCGCCCTGCTCGTACAGCGCGAAGGAGGTGCAGCTCCAGTGCGCCCCGTAGTCGGCCAGCTCCTCGTAGGCGCGGTCCATCGCCTCCTCGGCGATGCCGTGGGCCACGGTGACATGGGGGTGGTACGGGAACTGGAGTTCCCGTACGAGCGGGCCCGAGGAGTCCCGGACCCGCTTCTGGAGCCAGGTGCAGGCCGAGGCGCCCTCGACGACCTGGACGAAGACGACCGGGGAGAGCGGGCGGAACGTCCCCGTACCGGACAGCCGCATCGGGAACGGGCGGCTGGCCGCCGCGACGGCGGCGAGGTGCGCCTCGATCGCGGGCAGTCCCGCCGCGTCGACCTCGGTCGGGGGAAGGAGGGTGACGTGGGTGGGGATGCCGGGCGCGGCCGTGTCGCCGAAGGCCGCACGCCGCTCCTGGAGCAGGCTGCCGTACGGCTCCGGGACCGCGATCGAAACGCCGAGCGTTACGGTCCCCACGTCGTTCTCCTCAGTCCGTGTGTGTCGGGTGGTGGTGCGGGTTCGCGCGGGTCGCGCGAGGGCGGTGCCGCCCGTCAGTGTGACGGTCGTACCGCCCGGCTGACCAGCACCCCCCGAGGTCGGGATGTCATGACGGCGGGGTCAGTGCTTGGCGGGCAGGAAACCGACTCTGTCGTACGTCTGGGCGAGGGTCTCCGCAGCAACCGTACGGGCCTTCTCGGCGCCTTCCGCCAGGATCGAGTCCAGCGTCTCCGGGTCGTCCAGGTATTCCTGGGTGCGCGCGCGGAACGGTGTGACGAAGTCGACCATGACGTCGGCCAGGTCCGTCTTGAGGGCGCCGTAGAGCTTGCCCTCGTACTTCTGCTCCAGGTCGGCGATCGTGACGCCGGTCAGCGTGGAGTAGATGGTGAGCAGATTGCTCACGCCCGGCTTGGCGGCGGTGTCGAAGACGATCTCGCTGCCGGTGTCGGTGACCGCGCTCTTGATCTTCTTGGCGGTCGCCCTGGGCTCGTCGAGCAGGTTGATCAGGCCCTTGGGCGTGGACGCCGACTTGCTCATCTTGATCGTGGGGTCCTGGAGGTCGTAGATCTTCGCGACCTCCTTGACGATGTGCGGCGCCGGGACCGTGAAGGTCGGGCCGAAGCGGGTGTTGAACCGCTCGGCGAGGTCGCGGGTCAGCTCCACGTGCTGCCGCTGGTCCTCGCCGACGGGGACGGCGTCGGCCTGGTAGAGCAGGATGTCGGCGACCTGGAGGATCGGGTACGTGAACAGCCCGACGGTCGCGCGGTCCGTGCCCTGCTTGGCGGACTTGTCCTTGAACTGCGTCATCCGGGAGGCCTCGCCGAAACCGGTGATGCAGTTCATGACCCAGGCGAGCTGGGCGTGCTCGGGCACATGGCTCTGGACGAAGAGCGTGCACCTCTGCGGGTCGAGACCGGCCGCGAGGAGCTGGGCGGTCGCGAGCCGGGTGTTGGCGCGCAGCTCGGCCGGGTCCTGCGGAACCGTGATCGCGTGCAGGTCCACGACCATGTAGAACGCGTCGTGGGTCTCCTGGAGGGCGACGTACTGGCGGACGGCGCCGAGGTAATTCCCGAGGTGGAACGAACCGGCGGTGGGCTGGATACCGGAGAGAGCGCGGGGACGGTCAGAAGCCATGCTCATCATTCTCTCAGGTGCCGCCGACAGCTCCGCAACGGATCTCCGACGAGCCCGGAATCGATCTTCCGGGGGGGGGGCGTCCCCCGGCGCCGGGGCATGGGCCGCCCCGGCGTCCGGAGGGACCGGCGGCCCGGCTCAGGCCGGCAGGCCGGGGGCCGGGAAGGCGGACATCAGGGCCGCGACCTCCGCGCGGATCGCCGTCAGGGCCGGTTCGTCGTCCTTGGACGCCGCCGTGACCGCTCGGTCGATCCAGTCGGCGATCGTCGCCATGTGATCGGTGGACAGGCCCCGGGAGGTGAGGGAGGGGGTGCCGATGCGGATGCCAGAGGGGTCGAAGGGCTTCCTGGTGTCGTACGGGACGGTGTTGTAGTTGACCACGATCCCCGCGCGGTCGAGCGCCTTCGCGGCGATCTTGCCGGGGACCTGCTTGGGGGTGAGGTCGATCAGGACCAGGTGGTTGTCCGTACCGCCCGAGACGAGGTCGAAGCCGCGCGCGAGCAGTTCGTCCGCGAGGGCGCGGGCGTTGGCGACGACCGCGTGCGCGTAGTCGCGGAAGGAGGGGCGGGCCGCCTCGTGGAGCGCGACCGCGATGGCGGCGGTGGTCTGGTTGTGGGGGCCGCCCTGGAGGCCGGGGAAGACCGCCTTGTCGATGGCCTTGGCGTGCTCCTCCCGGGACAGGAGCATCGCCCCGCGCGGGCCGCGCAGGGTCTTGTGGGTGGTCGTGGAGACGACGTCGGCGTACGGCACCGGGGAGGGGTGGGCGCCGCCGGCGATCAGGCCGGCGATGTGGGAGACGTCGGCGACGAGCAGCGCGCCGGACTCCCGGGCGATCTCGCCGAAGGCGGCGAAGTCGATGGTGCGGGGCAGGGCCGTACCGCCGCAGAAGATCAGCTTGGGGCGTTCCTTGAGGGCCATCTCGCGGACGGCGTCGAAGTCGATCAGGCCGGTGTCCTGGCGGACGCCGTACTGGACGCCCCGGAACCACCGGCCGGTGGCGGAGACGCTCCAGCCGTGGGTCAGGTGGCCGCCCATCGGGAGGGCCATGCCCATGACGGTGTCGCCGGGCTCGGCGAAGGCCAGGTAGACGGCGAGGTTGGCGGGCGAACCGGAGTAGGGCTGGACGTTGGCGTGCTCGACGCCGAAGAGGGCCTTGGCGCGGTCCGCGGCGAGCCGCTCGACCTGGTCGATGACCTGCTGGCCCTCGTAGTAGCGGCGGCCGGGGTAGCCCTCGCTGTACTTGTTCTGGAGGACGGTGCCCGAGGCCTCCAGGACGGCGGACGAGACGTAGTTCTCGCTCGGGATCAGGCGCAGGGTCTCGGCCTGCAACCGCTCCTCGGCGCCGACGAGGGCGGCCAGGTCGGGGTCGGTGGCCGACAGCGCGGGATGGCGGGGCGTGGGTGTCATGGCGTCCTCCGGGGCGATCCGATGCTGGGGTCGTTGTCCCGGGGCGCCCAGGCGGACGGCACCTCGTACGTGTCGCACCGCACGGCTCCCCCGCGGTCGTTTCCGCGTTCGCCAGTCGCCGGACGGTACGGCCCACCCTAGAGGTTTTCCCGCCGGGGCACGCCGGGACGGAGGTTTCCCGGCCCAAGTGGCGAGGGACGGGAGAAACTGGAGGTTGTCCCTGCTTGCGCCGGACAGCTTGTCCCGGACGACCCCGTCACGGAAGACCGTCACGGACGACCGGGGCCCGCTGTCCCGGACGAACGGAGTGCCCGTGTCGGCAACGGAGAACGCCATCGCCTCGGCGGAGGCCCACAGTGCGCACAACTACCACCCGCTCCCCGTCGTCGTCGCGTCGGCGGACGGCGCGTGGATGACCGATGTCGAGGGGCGGCGCTTCCTCGACATGCTCGCCGGGTATTCGGCGCTCAACTTCGGTCACGGCAACAGAAGACTGATCGACGCGGCCAAGGAGCAGCTGGAGCGGGTGACGCTCACGTCGCGGGCGTTCCACCACGACCGCTTCGCGGAGTTCTTTACGCGGCTGGCGGAGCTGTGCGGCATGGAGATGGTGCTGCCCATGAACACGGGCGCGGAGGCGGTGGAGACGGCGGTCAAGACCGCCAGGAAGTGGGGGTACCAGGTCAAGGGCGTGCCGGACGGCCGCGCGAAGATCATCGTCGCGGGGAACAACTTCCACGGCCGGACGACCACGATCGTCAGCTTCTCCACGGACACCGAGGCGCGGGCGGACTTCGGCCCGTACACGCCGGGCTTCGAGATCGTCCCGTACGGCGATCTCACCACGCTGGAGGCGGCGATCACGCACAACACCGTGGCGGTCCTGCTGGAGCCCATCCAGGGCGAGGCGGGCGTGCTGGTGCCGCCGCCGGGCTATCTCGCGGGGGTACGGGAGCTGACGCGCGAGCGGAACGTGCTCTTCGTCGCGGACGAGATCCAGTCGGGTCTCGGCAGGACCGGGAAGACCTTCGCGTGCGAGCACGAGGGGGTGGTGCCCGACATGTACGTGCTGGGCAAGGCGCTGGGCGGCGGGGTGGTGCCGGTGTCGGCGGTGGTGTCCTCGGCGGAGGTGCTGGGGGTGTTCCGGCCCGGCGAGCACGGTTCGACGTTCGGCGGCAATCCGCTGGCCTGCGCGGTGGGGCTGGAGGTCGTGGCGATGCTGGAGACCGGGGAGTTCCAGCGGCGCGCGGCGGAGCTGGGCGACCATCTCCACCGGGAGCTGGGGCTGTTGGTGGGCGGCGGGGCCGTGGAGACCGTGCGGGGGCGGGGGTTGTGGGCCGGGGTGGACATCGCGCCGGCGCTGGGCACGGGCCGGGAGATCTCCGAGCGGCTGATGGACCGGGGTGTCCTGGTGAAGGACACGCACGGCTCCACGATCCGGCTGGCGCCGCCGCTGGTGATCGGCAAGGAGGACCTGGACTGGGGGCTCGACCAGCTCAGGGCCGTACTGGCGGAATAGCGGGTGGGTGCCGCGGCCCCCGCGCTACAGGATCACGTGCGGCCTAGAGGATCACGTGCGGCAGGAAGCGGGCGTACTCGTCCGTGACCGGGCCCGACGACTCCCGTATGCCGAGCCCCGCCGCCTCGTTCTCCACGATCCACGCGCCGAGCACCACACGGTTGCCGTCGAAGTCGGGCAGCGGGGCCAGCTCCTGGTAGCAGGAGGGTTCCTCGGGCGCGGCGGGCGGGCCGCCCGGTTCGTGGAGGGTGACGCCCGCGCCCTCGCGGCCGAGCAGGGGTTTGGCGACGTAGCCGCCCCGGTCGGCGAGTTCGCGGGGGCCGTCGAGATAGGCGGCCAGCAGATTCGGGTGGCCGGGGTGGAGTTCCCAGAGGATCGCGAGCAGCGCCTTGTTGGAGAGGAGCATCTTCCAGGCGGGTTCGATCCAGCAGGTGGTGCCGGTGCCGCCGCCGTTGTCCAGCGTGTCCAGGACGTGCGGGCCGAACCGGTCGGTGGTCAGCCACTCCCACGGGTAGAGCTTGAAGCAGCTGCGGACGAACCGCAGCCGCTCGTCCACGAAGCGGCCGGACAGCCCGTCCCAGCCGAGCCGTTCGACGGACAGCGCGTCGGTGGCGAGACCGGCCTGGGCGGCGGTCTCGCGCAGGTACGCGACCGTCATCAGGTCCTCGCCCAGTTCGTCCCCGTCGGAGT
Organism: Streptomyces sp. SID3212; assembly: GCF_009865405.1. Lineage (GTDB taxonomy): Bacteria > Actinomycetota > Actinomycetes > Streptomycetales > Streptomycetaceae > Streptomyces. The sequence continues at coordinate 23,926 of NZ_WWJY01000678.1, forward strand.
GGACGAAGTGCACGGGGCCCGGCGGCAGGAGGGCGGCCTGGTTGCGCCAGGCGTCGACGAGACGTTCGTGGAGGGAGTTCCACTGGTCGGCGCCGGGGAAGAGCTCCTCCATCCAGAACCACTGGGCGCTGGCGGCCTCCACCAGTGACGTGGGGGTGTCGGCGTTGTACTCCAGCATCTTGGCCGGGCCCGTACCGTCGTAGCGCAGGTCGAAGCGGCCGTAGACGGTGGGCAGTTCGGCGCGGCGGCGCCATGACTCGGCTATCAGCGCGGCGAGTCGGGGATCGGTGATGCCGAGGTCGGCGAACCGGTTGTGCTCCACGATGTGCGCGGCGGCGCCCAGGCACATCGAGTGCAGTTCCTCGACGACCTCTTCGAGCGCCTCGACCTCGGGCAGTGTGAAGCTGTAGTAGGCGCTTTCGTCCCAGTACGGGCGCAGGGACCCGTCCGGGTGACGGGTGAGCGGATAGATGACGCCTTGTTCCTCGACGGTCTGCTGCCAGCCGGGGCGGGGCGTGACGGTGTGACGTTTCATCAGCGGCTCTCCGGGCTCATCAGCGGCTCTCCTGGCCGGCCGGGGCGCCGGTCAGCCGCCGCCGGAGCCGGAGTGGCCGAAGCCGCCCCGGTCGACCGCCGACTTGTCGAAACTGCCGCCTTTGGCCTTGCCGTTCTTGAACGAGCCGCCGTAGTAGTACGCGCCACGGCCGTGGTCGTCGTCACACTCGTACTTGGGCAGCTTCTCGTGGGTCACGCGGTCGACGCACCGCTTGTCCGGGTCGGAACCGCACGCGGTGAGCGTGAGCGCCAGCATCCCCATCCCGCCGAGCACCACCCCGCTCGACCTCAGTCTCCGTTGCCGCGCCGCCATGCGCCGTCCTCCCCCTCGGATACGGACACGAGCCCGCGTACGGCCCCGGCTCCGGAACCGTACACAGGCTCGTCCGTACGAACTGTCGATCGAACCGCCACCCAGCCTAGCCCTGCTCCAGGAGGGCGGTCCTGGGGCCCAGGGCGTGTCCGCGAAGTGGGGTCTGGCTCGCGGCGTCCGGCACGCCCTAGTTCACGAACCCGCCGTACGGGCGCGTGATGCACTCCAGGGCGTGGCCGGCCGGGTCGAGGAAGTAGACCCCGCGCCCGCCGTCGTTGTGGTTGATCTCGCCGGGGTGCTTGCGGTGCGGATCGGCGTAATAGGTGAGTCCCTCGCCCTGGATACGGGCGAAGATCTCGTCGAACTCCTCTTCGCCGACCAGGAACGCGTAGTGCTGCGTGACGATCGACTCCGCGGGGATGGTCGCGAAGTCGAGGGTGACGCCGTTGCTCAGCTCGACGGGGATGAACGGGCCCCACTCGGTGCCTACTTCGAGCCCCATGACGCGACCGAAGAAGGTCGCGGATTCCCGGTTGTCACGGGAGTGGACGATGGCGTGATTCAGCTGGACCGACACAGTGGATTGCCTCCATCAGGCAACTCACGGGCTACCTCCATGCCTCACCCGGACGGTGACCGACACGCGATGCCGTACCGAAGATCCTAGGCACAGTGGTCCGTACTGTCACCACACGTTTCACGACACCGGCGATCACGGCAGCGCGCGGCACAGCGCGTCCAGCGCGCCCGCCCACGCGCTGACCGGCGGGGTTCCGTAGCCGACGACCAGCGCGTCCGGGCCCGGCTCCGCCGTCCCGTGGCGAAAACGCGCCAGGCCGCTGACGGCGAGTCCCTGCCAGGCCGCCGCCTCGATCACGGACCGTTCGGTGCCGGCGGGAAGCTCGACCACGGCGTGCAGCCCGGCGGCGATGCCCGTCACCCGGATGTCGGGCCGCCCGGCGAGCGCCTCCACGAGCTGGTCGCGGCGGCGCCGGTAGCGCAGCCGCATCGAGCGGACATGACGGTCGTACGCGCCCGAGGCGATGAACTCCGCGAGCGTGAGCTGGTCCAGCGCGCTCGACGCCCAGTCCACCTCCCCCTTCGCCGCGGTCACCTCCGCCACCAGCCCCTCGGGGAGCACCATCCAGCCGAGCCGCAGCCCCGGCGCCAGGGACTTGCTCGCCGTGCCGAGGTAGACCACCCGCTCCGGATCGAGGCCCTGGAGGGCGCCGACGGGCTGGCGGTCGTAGCGGAACTCTCCGTCGTAGTCGTCCTCCAGGATCAGCCCGTCGGTCGCGCGCGCCCAGTCGACGGCGGCGGCGCGCCGGTCGGGGTGGAGCGCGACCCCGGTCGGGAACTGGTGCGCCGGGGTCAGCAGCACCGCCCCGGCGCCCCGTACCCCCGCCAGCTCCCCGGTCCGGGTGCCGTACCCGTCCAGCGGCAGCGCGGGGGTGCGGAGGCCCGCGTCCGTCAGTACCTTCCGGTGCTGGCGCAGGCCGTACGACTCGACGGCGACCGCGCGCACCCGGCGCGCCCTGAGGACCGTGGCCAGCAGCGTGAGCCCGTGGACGAAGCCGGAGCAGACGACGATGCGTTCGGGGGCCGCGTACACCCCGCGCGCCCGCGCCAGGTAGTCGGCGAGGACGGTACGCAACTGGGCCAGGCCGCCCGGGTCGCCGTACCCGAACGCCTCGTGGGGCGCGTCGGTCAGCGCCCGGCGCGCGGCCGTGAGCCACTGCGCGCGGGGGAATCCTGCGAGGTCGGGGGAGCCG
>NZ_WWJY01000679.1 GCF_009865405.1 Streptomyces sp. SID3212
GCGCGCGCGACCCGCTGCGGCAGGCCGCTTCCGCTCGGGGTGGCCGCCACCAGGGCCGCGCGGGGGCGTTGTTCCGAGCGGGGGGACGGGATGGCCGGGTGCGGGACGGCGGGGGAGGCGGGGGACGGGCCGAGCGGTACGGCGTTCGCCGGGAGCAGCAGAGTGGACGGGATGGTCACCGTACTGGTGACGCCCTCGCCCGGGGTGCGGCTGAGCTCGACCCCGATGCCGAAGCGGCGGGCTATGCGGCCCACCACGAACAGGCCCAGCACATGCGTGGGCGCCAGGTCGAGCCGCTCCCTGCGGAGCAACCGCGCGTTCTCCTCGGCCAGTTGCTCCGGCGGCATGCCGAGCCCGTGGTCGATGATCTCGATCACCGCGCCCTCCGCCGGGGGCCGTACCCGCACCGCCACGTCGACCTCGGTGTGCGCGGGCGAGAAGAAGACGCCGTTCTGGAGCAGTTCGGCCAGCATCAGGGTCAGGTCGCTGACGGCCGCCGGGACGACGACCACCTCCGCCGACGGCCGCAGGGAGACCCGTTCGTACCCGCCGATGGTGGACAGCGCCGCCCGCAGCACGTCGGTGAGCCCCGTGGGCTGCGGCGCGTCCACGTCCTCCGCGGCCCGCCGCTTCCCGGCGATCACCTGGAGGCTCTCGGCGTTACGGCGCAGCCGCGTCGCGATGTGGTCGATCTGGTAGAGCGGGCGGAGCGTCGCCGGGTCGGTCTGGGCCTGCTCCAGACCCTCGATGAGGTCGAGCTGGCGCGACGCCAGGTTGCTCACCCGGTGCCCGATGTTGCCGAACATCTGCTCCACGTTCGCGCGCACGGTGATCTGCCGCTCCAGCAGCGCCGACGCGGTCGACTGCACCTGGTTGAACGCTTCTGCAAGCGCGCCGATCTCGTCCCGTACCGGCACCGGGATCTCGCGCAGCCGCGGCGGCCCCGTCTCGGCCGACTCGTCGTCCGCGACCCGTGCCAGCTCCTTGCCGGTGGCCTCGGCGACCTGCCGGGCGGCGGCCGTGAGGATCCGTACCGGCCGGGCCACCGAACGGCGGACCAGGAAGGAGAAGACCAGCCAGACCACCAGCGCGAGCGCCGCGGAGCCCACCAGGGTGAGCGTGTGCCGCCACGCCTTGTCGGAGGCGGCGTCCGACTGGGCCGCGATCCGGTGGATCAGCGTGTGCGTGATCCGGAGCCGGTCCTCGGCCTGCCGGGCGTAGACCGGTTCGGCCTCCAGGGCCTTCGCGATGGCCGTCCGCATCCGCTCCGGGGTCTGCGCCTGGAGGGAACTCGGATCCACCCGCAGGGCGTTGTACCGCTCCTCGATCAACTTCCGCTGGGAGCTGCGCTCGACGCCGTCCAGGGTGGTGCCCTCCGCCTCGGAGGACAGCGCCTTGAACCGCTCCGCCCTGTCCTCGTACGAGCGGTGGTCCCCGACCGCCCGGAGGAATTCGAGGAGCGCGTTGGAGTCACCGGTCTGCGCGCCGAACACACTGGTCTCGAAGGCCGCGTGCGCCGCGTCCGCCCCCAGCAGCGTCTCCAGCCGGCCCTCCGGGGAGCCGCGCGACGCCGTGGTGGACTCACCGAGCCCGAGGCCGCTGATCAGCTGCTCGACCAGATCGGAGTAGGTGACGTCGATGTTGCCCGCGGGCACGTACGTCCGCTGGATCAGCCGCCGCAGGTCGGTCAGCCCGCCGATCGTCGCGACGGCCTCGTCCTCGGCGGCGGGCAGCAGGGACCCGAACGCCTCGCGCACCACCCGCGCCTGGACATCGACCCGCTGCTGAGCCTGGAGGTACGGGATGCTCGACGGCTCGGCCGCCCCGCCCTCGGCCGCCTGGTGGCGTACGGAGAGCAACAGGGCCTGCCGGTGCTCGCGTTGCAGGTCGTCCACGAGCGTGGCGACGCTCTCGCTGTTGCGTACGAGCGCGGCGGTGTCGGCGGCGGCCCTGGCCTGGTTCATGTCGTCTTTCACGACATAGGCGAGCATGCCGGCCACCACCAGGACGGGCACGAGCACCAGCAGGTGAAGTTTCCGGCCGAACGGCCAGCGCTCCAGGAGCGCGGTGATCCTGCGGCGCCGGCTCCGCGGCAGGGCGGGCGGCTGTCCGGAAACGGTCCCTTCCTGCGAGGACACCAGGGCTCCTTGAGCGGGTACTCCCCGACGGGCGCCCAGGCGTGGGCGCCTGCCGACCGTGAGGCTGAATGGGGTGGTTGTGGTGCGAACGGCCCACCACAGTGGTGCGAACGGCCCAGCACTGTGGGGGCATTGGGCCGGAAGCCGGTGGACGGGGCGCCGACAGCGGGGACTTTACCGCGCTCCCGGCTCTTTGCGGTGGCCCGCGGCGAAGAAAACGTTTCAATCAATCGGCGAATGACGCGTCATTACTCTCACCATTCCACGCACCTGTTTCTCGACACGCCCGGTCGTGATCCGATGCCAATCGGTAATCGGGCGGCTCTTGACGATGTGTGAGACGGGTGGCTTGGATCGATGCGTGCGGCGAACGGGCCGCACGGCGGGCCCCGTACGCCATGTCGCCACCCTCACTGACACACAGGATCGGGAAACGTGACTGATACCGCGAACAGGCCTCGGCGCCGCACCGTCGCCGCCGCACTCGCCTCCCTCACCGCCGCCGCGTTGCTGGCCGGGTGCGGTTCGTCCGGCGACACCGCCGATCCGCTGGAGCCGGCGGCCGTGCCCGAGGGCAAGGTCGTCGTGGGGTCGAACAACTTCCCCGAGAGCATCCTCCTCGCCTACCTGTACGGCGAGGCGCTCAAGGCCAAGGGTCTCGACGTCACGTACAAGCACAACATCGGCAGCCGCGAGACGACGTACGGCATGCTCAAGAACGGCACCGTGACGGTCATGCCGGAGTACAACGGCGCCCTGCTCGCCTACCTGGACCCGAAGGCCGTCGCGAAGACGGCGGAGGGCACCACCGCCGCCGTCACCGCCCAGCTCCCGTCCCACCTCGCCGTCCTGAAGTCGGCCTCCGCCGAGAACAAGGACGCCGTCGCCGTCAATGCCGGGACGGCGGAGAAGTACGACCTCACCGCCGAGTCCTCGATCGCCGATCTGGCGGACGTCGCGCCCGAGTTGGTCATCGGCGGTTCACCGGAATTCCAGTCGAGGCAGCAGGGTCTCGTCGGGCTCAAGGAGCTGTACGGCCTGAATTTCAAGTCCTTCAAGGGCCTGGACGCGGGCGGCGCGCTGACGATTGCGGCCTTGAAGAAGAACAACATCCAGGCCGCCGACGTCTTCACCACGGACCCGTCCATCGAGAAGGAGAAATTCGTCGTCCTCAAGGACACGAAGAACCTCTTCGCCTTCGAGAACGTGACTCCCCTCATCCGCAAGGCCGATGTGCCGAAGGCCGGACAGGACGTGCTCAACACCCTGTCCGCCGAGCTCGACACGGCCGGGCTGATGGAACTCGACGCGCAGGTGCAGTACGAGCACAAGGACGCGCTCGCGGTCGCCCGCGCCTGGCTCACGTCGAAGAACCTGCTCTGAGAGGACCCGCTCCGGGGGGCGTTTTCAGGCCGCCGGGACGACGCGGCCCCTCACCTCGCCCAGGCCGACCCGGGTCCCGTCGGGCCCGGGGGCCCAGGCGGTGAGGGTGACCTCGTCGCCGTCCTCCAGGAACGTCCTTTTGCCGTCGGGCAGTTCGACGGGCTCGGTGCCGTTCCACGTCAGTTCGAGGAGGGAGCCGCGCTGCTCGCGCCCGGGGCCGCTGACCGTACCGGAGCCGTAGAGGTCCCCCGTACGGAGAGAGGCACCGTTCACGGTCAGGTGGGCGAGCTGCTGGGCCGCCGTCCAGTACATGGAGGAGAACGGCGGCTCCGAGATCACCTTCCCGTTGAGCGCCACCGAGATCCGCAGGTCGAACCCGCCCGGGTCCTCCTCCTCGTCGTCGTCCAGATAGGGGAGCAGCTCCTCCGTACGGGCCGGCGGCGCCACCCGGGCCGCGTCCAGGGCCTCCAGCGGGGTCACCCACGCGGAGACCGACGTGGCGAAGGACTTCCCGAGGAACGGGCCGAGGGGGACGTACTCCCACGCCTGGATGTCCCGCGCCGACCAGTCGTTGAGCAGCGAGAGGCCGAAGACGTGGTCGCGGAAGGACGCCAGGTCCACCGGAGTGCCCTGGGCGGACGGCGTACCGACGACGAAGCCGACCTCCGCCTCGATGTCGAGCTTGACCGAGGGGCCGAAGACGGGCGCCGCGTCGGCGGGCGCCTTGCGCTGCCCGGAGGGGCGTACGACCTCCGTGCCCGAGACCACGACCGTGCCCGCCCTGCCGTGGTAACCGATCGGCAGGTGCTTCCAGTTGGCGGGCAGCGCGAGGCCGTCGGGGCGGAAGATCCGGCCGACGTTGGTCGCGTGGTGCTCGCTCGCGTAGAAGTCGACATAGTCGGCGACCTCGTACGGCAGGTGCAGGGTGACCGTGCCGAGGGGGTGCAGCAGCGGCTCCATCTCGGCACGGTGCGCCGGCACGGTGACCCAGGCGGTCAGGGCCCGGCGCACGTCGCGCCAGGCCGTGCGGCCGGCCGCCATCAGGGGGCCCAGGCCCGGCTGGTCCAGCAGTTTCGCGTACGGAGAGCCCAGGGCGTGCGCCGCCGCTCCCGCGTCGAGCACCGCGTCGCCCAGACGGACGCCGAGGCGGCGCCTGCCGGGCTCGTCGGCGGTCGAGAAGACGCCGTACGGGAGGTTGTGGGGGCCGAAGGGGTCACCTTCGACCGGTTCGAGCGGGCTCTGCTCGGGCATGTGCTGCCTCGCTTTCCGGATCGATGCAGGACACGTTACGTCGGCGCCACCCCGCCGCGGCAGTGGTGAAAGGCCCGTAATGCCCGAAAAGCGGACTGATCGCGACCATACGGGCGGTGCCGGGAAGGCGCCCATGGTGATCGAAAGCCGACCGGATACGCTGACTTGAGTGAGGACAGCGACACATCGACAATCAGCGTGAGCGTCAGCAGACAGGAGTACCCCTCGTGACCGTCGTCGGGCCGTTCGGGCTGAGCGTGCGGGACCCGGCTCTTGAAGCCGATGTCCAAGCCGGATTGTCGGCCGTGGAGGCGGGTCTGCTCGACGCCACCAAGAGCGAGGTCTCGTTCATCACCGAGGCCGCGCAGCACCTGGTGCGCGCCGGCGGCAAGCGGCTGAGGCCGCTGTTCGTGATGCTCGCCGCCCAGTTCGGTGACCCGTACGCGCCCGGCATCGTCCCGGCGGCTGTGGTGGTCGAGCTGACGCACCTGGCGACGCTCTACCACGACGACGTGATGGACGAGGCGGACGTACGCCGGGGTGTGGACAGCGCCAACGCCCGCTGGGGCAACTCCGTCGCCGTCCTCACCGGGGACTTCCTCTTCGCCCGCGCCTCGCACATCCTGGCGGACCTGGGCCCCGAGGCCGTCCGCATCCAGGCGGAGGCCTTCGAGCGGCTGGTCACGGGACAGATCCTGGAGACGGCGGGGCCCCGCGACGGGCGCGACCCGGTCAGCCACTACCTCGACGTGCTCGCCGGGAAGACCGGCGCCCTGTTCGCCGTCTCGGGGCGCTTCGGCGCCCTGACGTCCGGCGCCGACGAGTCGGTCGTCGACATCCTCACCCAGTACGGCGAGCGCCTCGGCGTGGCCTTCCAGCTCGCGGACGACGTCCTCGACATCGCGAGCGACTCGCACGAGTCCGGCAAGACCCCCGGCACCGACCTGCGCGAGGGCATCCCGACGCTGCCGGTGCTGCTGCTGCGCGCCCAGGCGGAGGCGCACGGGAGACAGGCGGACCTGGACCTGGTCGCGATGCTCGACGGCGACCTGTCGGACGACGCCCGGCTGACGGAGGCGCTGCGGCTGCTGCGGGCCCATCCGGCGATGGAGCAGGCCCGGCGCGACACCGTGCGGTACGCGGAGGCGGCGCGCGCCACGCTGGCCCCGCTGCCGGAGTGTTACGCGAAGTCGGCGCTGGTGGAGCTGTGCGACGCGGTCGTGCACCGGGCGGGCTGAGCTCCGTACCGCACCGGTCCTGATCCCCGTACGCACCGGCCCCGACCCCCGTACCGCACCGGCCCTGACCCCCGTCCCCTACGGGGCGGGGGTGGCGGCCGTCCGGCTCTCATCCTTCAGCAGTACGACAAGTTGCTCCCCCGGACTGACGCTTACGCACCGCCGATTTGGTGAGATGGAGAAGACCGAGAGCACCGCCGACCCGGAGGTAGGGCACACATGGCACCGAACGACAGCGCGCACATCGCCGAGGAGGACGACCTCGGTACCGGCCGCCGCAGGGCGGCGCGGTACGCGGTCCCGGTCGCGGTCATCGGAGTGGCCGCGGTGACGATCGGCCTCGTGCCGGCCCTCGCCGCCGCGGGCGACCCCAGCCTCCCGAAGATCAGCGCCCAGGAACTCATCGAGAAGATCGCCGCCTCCGACACCGAGCGGCTCTCCGGCTCGGTGAGGATCAGCACGGACCTGGGGCTGCCCTCGCTGGCCGGCCTCGGGGACCTGGCGGGCGGCGCCCTCGCCCCCAAGGGCGGCGCGGGCGGCGGCGGTTCGGCCTCCACGGCCGACCCGAGCACCAAGCTGATGGAGCTGGGTTCCGGTACGCACACCCTGCGGGTGGCGGCGGACGGGCCCGACAAGCAGCGGGTGTCGATCCTGGAGGACGCGGCCGAGTACAGCCTGATCCACAACGGGGACGACGTCTGGGCGTACGACAGCGCCTCGAACGAGGCCTTCCACGCGACCTCCTCGGAGGGCAAGGAGAAGGGCACGTCGGGGAAGAAGGACAAGGGGCTGTCCGGCAAGGACGTGCCCGCGACACCGAAGGAGTTCGCCGAGCAGGCGCTGGCGGCGGCGGGCGACACCACGTCGGTCACCGTGGACGGCACCGCGCGGGTCGCCGGGCGTGAGGCGTACCGCCTGGTCCTCAAGCCCAAGCAGGCCGGCTCGACGGTCGAGTCCGTCAAGATCGCGGTCGATGCCGAGACCGGCACCCCGCTCAAGTTCACGCTCGCGCCGAGCAGCGGCGGCAAGGCCGTCCTCGACGTCGGCTTCACCAAGGTCGACTTCGGCAAGCCGGCCGCCTCCTCCTTCGACTTCACGCCGCCGAAGGGCACGAAGGTCACCCAGGGCGACGAGGCGCACGAGGGTGACCGGGCGGCCCGGCCCGAGCTCCCGAAGGGCGGCGAGGGCGCCGGGAAGACCGCGCCCCCGACCGTCATCGGGAAGGGCTGGAGCGCGGTGTACGCGTTCACGTCCCCGGACGGCGCGCCCACCGCGAAGGACACCGCCGGTCTGCCGAAGGAGGCGCAGGGCTTCCTGGACGCGCTCGGTGACAAGGTCACCGGGAAGTTCGGCTCGGGCACGGTCTACAAGACGCGCCTGGTCAACGCCCTGATGACGGACGACGGCAAGATCTACGTCGGCGCGGTGACCCCCGCCACGCTCGTCAAGGCGGCGGACGGCGCCAAGTAGCTCCACCGGCGCCGCGCAGGACCCGGTGCGGCTGCCGCGCAGGACCCGGCGCGGGTGCCGCGCAGGACCCGGCGCGCCGCGCACACCCGTCGGCGCGCCACGCACGACCCGCCCGTACCGCCCCGTCGTACGCTTCGTACGGCGGGGCGGCACGCTGAGCGGCCCACGGGAACCGGCCGGACCACAGGAGCGGGGTGCGCGATGACAGCGGCCGTCATCGAGACACACGGTCTCACCAAGCGCTACCGGGGCGGTCAACTCGCCGTCGACGGCCTCGACCTGGCGGTCCCCGCCGGCAGTGTCTTCGGCTTCCTGGGTCCCAACGGCTCCGGCAAGACCACGACCATCCGCATGCTGATGGGCCTGATCGAGCCGACCGCCGGCTCGGCCACGCTCCTCGGGCAGCGGATGCCCCGCGCGGCCCGTACCGTCCTGCCGGAGGTGGGAGCCCTCATCGAAGGCCCGGCGATGTACGGGTACTTGAGCGGCCGGGACAATCTCGTACGGTACGACTCCGCCGACCCGACGGCCGACCCCCGCACCCGGCGTACGCGCGTCGCCACGGCTCTGGACCGGGTCGGGCTGACGGCGGCCGGGACCAAGAAGGCCAAGGCGTACTCCCTCGGGATGAAGCAGCGGCTCGGGCTGGCGGCGGCGCTGCTCCGGCCTCGCCGCCTGCTGGTGCTGGACGAGCCGACGAACGGCCTGGACCCGCAGGGTATGCGGGAGATCAGGACGCTGGTACGGGAGCTGGCCGCCGACGGCACGACCGTCTTCCTCTCCTCGCACCTTCTGGACGAGATCGAGCAGGTCTGCACCCACGCGGCCGTGATGGCACAGGGCCGGCTGCTCACGCAGGGGCCGGTCGCCGAGCTGGCGGCGGGGACCCGGGGCCGGCTGGCGGTGGTCACACCGGATCCGGCGGAGGCCGCGCGGGTGCTCACGGAACTGGGCGTGGGCGGCGTGACGGTGACGGAGGACCGGGTGAGCGGCGACCCGCCGCCGGCCGAGGTGGAGTTGGCGGATCTCAACGCGGCGCTGGTACGGGCCGGGGTACGGGTGCGGTCGTTCGGCGTCGAACGCGCGTCGCTGGAGGACGCCTTCGTGGCGCTGACGGGGGAGGGCTTCGATGTCGCGGGCTGAGACGGCGGAGCCCAGGGACCCGATGGAGCCCACGGAGCCGACGGACCCGACGGAGCCCACGCCCTCCCTGTGGTGGACCCTCGGTCTCTTCCGCTCCGAACTGACCACCACCCTCCGGCGCCGGCGCACCCTCGCCCTGCTGGGCGTGCTGGCCGCCGTCCCCGTCCTCATCGGGATCGCGGTCAGGATCGAGACGAGCGACGACGGCTCGGTCGGCGGGGGAGGGGGAGGAGGCGGACCCGCCTTCCTCACCCAGATCACCAACAACGGTCTGTTCCTGGTCTTCGCCGCGCTCGCCGCGACCCTGCCCGTCTTCCTGCCCATGGCGATCGGGGTCGTGGCGGGCGACGCGATCGCGGGCGAGGCCAACGGGGGTACCCTGCGCTATCTGCTGGTCGCCCCGGCGGGCCGTACGAGACTGCTGCTCGCCAAGTACGCGTCCACGCTGGCGTTCTGCCTGGTCGCGACGCTCGTCGTGGCGCTCTCGGCGCTGGTGGTGGGGGCGCTGCTCTTCCCGCTGGGCGACGTCACCACGATCTCGGGCACCCGTATCTCCTTCGGGGACGGCCTGCTGAGGGCCCTGCTGATCGCCCTGCTCGTCGCGGCCTCCCTGACCGGGATCGCGGCGCTGGGCCTGTTCCTGTCCACCCTCACCAACAGCGGCATCGCGGCGATGGCCGCGACGGTCGGCCTGCTCATCACGGTCCAGATCCTGGGCGCGATCCCGCAACTGCACGGCATCCAGCCCTACCTCTTCCCCACCCACTGGCTGTCCTTCGCGGACGTCCTGCGCCAACCGGTGTACTGGGACGACATCGCCAAGAACCTGGAGCTCCAGGCCCTGTACGTGGCGGTGTTCGGGGCGGCGGCCTGGGCGCGCTTCACGGCGAAAGACATCACGGTCTGAGAACAAAGGGCAAGTTCGCGCAGAAGTTCCCTTAAGTGATCGTAAAGCATTGGTGAAAGCCTATGGATCAGTCATAGGATCACTCAGCCGTGGGTGGGGGGCCACCTCTCCGGATCGCGTCCGCCCTGCGGACCGGCATGCTCAGCGCTGCCTTCGATCCGCCCTCTTTCTTCTCCCTCTGTCCTCGTGCACCCCTCCTGCCGGTGCGACAGGCGCGCCGTGCGGGTCCATGGACAGGAGTCACGCGTGTTCGCAGGCAAGGACCGTAAGCACAGACGCAAGGCACGGATCGTCATACCCACCGCGGCCGTCGCCCTCGCGGTGGGTGTCGCCGGAGCCTTCCTGCTGGTCCCGGCACAGGCCACGGAGCCGGGCCCCGGCCCGGCGTCCACGCGCGCCGCCGGTCCCACCCAGGCCGAGCTGACCGCCCGCGTGGCCGGAGCCGTCAAGGCCGGTGCGGTGGACGTGTCGGCCTCGCGCAAGGCCGCGCTCTCGGCGACCACCGGCACGGTGAAGGGCAAGGTGGACCCGAAGATCATCGGCGGGGTGACCTCCCCGATCACCAGCGCCCCGTGGATGGCGCAGCTCTGGTACGACGACGACAAGGGCACGACCACCACGGCGGACGACGACAGCTTCTTCTGCGGGGGGACCGTCGTCTCCCCGAGCAAGATCGTTACCGCCGCGCACTGTGTCGCGGACACCAACTGGAGCAAGTTCGGCACGATCCTCGTCGGCACGTCACAGCTGCCGACGCTCAACGCCGACAAGACCGTGAACCTGCACGGCGGATCCCCGGTGGGCGTGTGGCGCCAGTGGAGGCACGCCTCGTACTCCAGCTCCAAGATCGACAACGACGTCGCCGTCCTCACCCTGGAGACCCCGGTCCGGGTGAAGCCGCTGCCGGTGACGACCTCGGCCGACACCGCCTCTTACAAGGCCGGGACCCAGGCCAAGGTGTACGGCTGGGGCAGGACGACCTCGACCACCCAGGACATCTCGGAGACCCTGCGCACCGCCACGCTGCCGGTCAACTCGGACACGACCTGCACGAACGCGTACGGCAGGGACTTCATCAAGGGCCACATGGTCTGCGCGGGCACACCCGCCACCGGCTCCGACACCGGGACGGTCAGCGCGTGCAACGGTGACTCGGGCGGTCCGCTCGTGGTCGCGGGCAAGCTCGTCGGTGTGGTGTCGTGGGGGGTCGAGGACTGCGTCGAGGCCGGCGCGTACAGCGTGTTCGCCAAGGCGAGCACGTACGCCGGGCAGATCAACGCCCATCTGAACGACGCCAACCTGAGCGCCGACGCGCGGGCCGACCTGTTCGCCCGTACCTCCGGCGGAACCGCGTACGAGTACGACTCGAAGGGCACCACCTTCGCGGCCAGGAAGTCGCTCGCCGGGATCCTGGCCGGCGGCTGGGGCGGGTACAACGTCGTCCTCCAGAGCGACCTCAACCGCGACGACTACAACGACCTCGTGGCGAGGTCCACGGCCGGCACCGTCTACTGGGTGCATCCCAACCTGACCACCGGCAAGCTGATCAGGACCCAGCTCTTCACCGGCTGGAAGACCCGCGTGGCGATCATCGCCCCCGGCGATGTCACCGGCGACGCCCTTCCCGACCTCCTGTCGGTCGACACCGCGGGCGCGCTCTACCTCTACCCGGGCAAGGGCAACGGCACCTTCGGTACCCGCGCCACGCTCGGCAAGAGCGGCTGGACCCAGTACAACTCCGTCGTGGGCCACGGCGACTTCAACAACGACGGTTTCGCCGACCTGATCGTCAAGGCCAAGACGAAGACCGTCTACCTGTACCCGGGCACGGGCTCGGCCACCAAGCCGTTCGGCTCCCGCGTACAGCTGCGCACCGGCTGGACGTACAACAAGCTCATCACCACCGGTGACGTGACCGGCGACGGCATCGCGGACCTGCTCGCCCGGGACACCGGCGGGGTCCTGTGGCTGTACAAGGGCACGGGCAAGGCGACCAGCGGGATCTGGGCCGATCGCATCAAGATCGGGACGGGCTGGAGCCAGTACAACCTGTTCGGCTAGGCCGCTTCGGCCGGGCCGTGAAGAGGCCCCGCACCCCTGCTCTCGGGGGTGCGGGGCCTCCCGCGTGTCCTGGGGTGTCCGGACGGCTGTCCCGGGCTGCTGTCCCGTACGGCTAGAAGGTCAGCTTCCAGCTGTCGATGTAGCCCGTGTCCGACGAGGCGATGTCCTGGACCTTGAGCTTCCAGACGCCGTTCGCCACCTCCGACGAGGCGTTGACCGTGTACGTGGCGATGACGTTGTCCGCCGAGTCACCGCTGCTGGAGGGCTTCAGGCGGTACGCCGTCCCGTCCGGGGCCACCAGGTCGACCACCAGGTCACCGCGCCAGGTGTGCTTGATGTCCACGCCGACCTTCAGCGTGGTGGGGGCGTTGCCCGTACGGCCCGAGACGGTCAGCGACGAGGTGACGGCCGCGCCGTTGTCGGGGATCGCCACGTCGGCGAGGTTCTCGAAGACCGTGCCCGCCGGGGGTACGGGGGTCTCGCCCGAGAGCCCCCACACCGCGTAGGCCACCGCGTCGCTGTTGCGGTCGAGCGCCGTGTCGTTGATGTTCGCGGTCGTGTCGCACGACGAGTGGTAGCAGCGGTCGAAGGCCTGCCCCGAGGTGCCGCCCCACTTCTGCGCCTGCGCCGCGGTCTTGATGTAGTCCGCGCCCGCGAAGAGGCCGCCGACCGGGATGCCGACGTTCTTGAACGGGGTGTGGTCGGAGCGGCCGTCGCCCTCGGTCTCGATCTCCGTCGGGACGCCGAGCCCGGCGTAGTAGTCCTTGAACGTCTGCTCGATGGTCGGGTCGTCGTCGTAGACGAAGTACCCCGGGTTGGGGGACCCGAGCATGTCGAAGTTCAGGTAGCCCTTGATCTTGGAGCGATCGGCGGTCGGCAGGTTGTTGACGTAGTACTTGGAGCCGACCAGGCCCAGCTCCTCCGCGCCCCACCAGGCGAACCGCAGGTGCTTCACGGGCTGGTACCCGGAGCGGGCGACGGCGAGGGCGGTCTCCAGGGTGGCGGACGAACCCGAGCCGTTGTCGTTGATGCCGGCGCCGGACGTCACGGAGTCGAGGTGCGAGCCGGTCATGATGACCTGGTTCGCGTCCCCGCCGGGCCAGTCGGCGATCAGGTTGTAACCGGTGGCCCCGCTGGAGGTGAACTGCTGGACCGTGGTGGTGAATCCGGCGGCGTCCAGCTTGCCCTTCACGTAGTTGACCGACGCGAGGTAACCGGCCCTGCCGTGGGCGCGGTTGCCGCCGTTGGCGGCGGCGATCGACGACAACTGCGTCAGGTGCGCCTTGACGTTGGCGAGCGGTATGTCGGGGGCCGCGAGCGCGGGCGCCGCCGCGGATCTCTGCCCGGCCACCGCGGTCGTGGGGGCGGCGGTCGCGGCACT
>NZ_WWJY01000680.1 GCF_009865405.1 Streptomyces sp. SID3212
ACGGGGTGACGTACCGCGCCTCGGCGGAGCTGCCCGACGGACCGGACGCGGCGCCCGTCTACCGTACGGACGGCACGGTCGCCGTGGCGGACGTGGCGAGGCTGGCGGCGGCGCTCGGTGTGGCGGGGACCCCGCGCACGGACGGGACGGCCTGGAAGGTGGGCACGGACCAGGACGGTTCGGGGCCGCTGCTGCGGGTGGAGAAGCAGGCTCCGGGGACGTGGACGTTCGCGCGCTTCGGTCCTTCGCCGGGCGGTGACAACTGCCTCAAGGGCAAGAGCTGCCCGAGCGGGGACCTCGCGGCCGGTGAGGGGCCCGCGGTGAGCGAGTCCGCGGCGAAGAAGGCGGCGGCCCCGGTGCTCAAGGCGCTGGGCCAGGACGACGCGAAGCTGGACGCGCGGCAGTTGATGGGCGCGGTCCGGGTGGTGAACGCGGATCCGGTGGTCGGCGGGCTGCCCACGTACGGCTGGTCGACGGGGATCCAGGTCGGCGCGGACGGCACGGTGACGGGCGGCAGCGGGCAGCTCAAGGCCCCGGAGCGGGACCGGGAGTACCCGGTGGTCGGGGCGGACGCGGCCCTGGCGGAGCTGAACCGTACGGCCGGCGGGCCGCCCGGGTCCGGGATCGGCGGCTGTGCGACGGCGGAGCCGCTGGAGGGCGAGATGAAGCCGGCCGCTCCGTGCGAGCCGGGCACGGGGCCGGCCGCCCCGGAGCCGCTGGTGATCGACCGGGCGGTCTTCGGGCTCGCCCTGGAGGCCGAGGGCGGCAGGCCGGCGCTGGTGCCCGCGTGGCTGTTCCGGGTGGCGCCCGGCGGGGGCGCGGAGCCGTACACGGTGACCAGGACGGCGGTGGCGCCGGAGTTCCTGACCGCGCCGGCGGCACCCTCCGTACCGCCGCACAAGGAGGCACCGGGCGGGGGCGGGTCGGGGGCTGTCGATCCGGACGGCACCCGTGGGGCGCTGCGCCCCATGATCTCGTACGACTCCGAGGGCACGACCCTGACCGTGCGCTTCTGGGCCGGGGTGTGCGGCTCGTACACCGCGCGGGCCGACGAGAAGGGCGCTGACGTGAAGGTGAGCGTGGTCGAGGCGGATCCCGACCCGGACCGGGTGTGTGTGGCGATGGCGAAGGAGCGGACGGCGGAGGTCACGCTCAAGGCGCCGCTCCGGGAGCGGGGTGTGGTCAACGCGGCCACGGGTGAGTCGGTGCCGCGAGGCTGAGCGGGGCGACGCGGGGCCCGTACGGTCCCGTGGTCACGCGCATGCGAAAGGCGGCGGTCCCGGTCGGGGCCGCCGCCTTTCGGTGCTGGTCCGGTCGGGCCGGACCGGCCGTACTAGCTGAAGGAGTCTCCGCAGGCGCAGGAGCCCGACGCGTTCGGGTTGTCGATCGTGAAGCCCTGCTTCTCGATGGTGTCGACGAAGTCGATGGAGGCGCCGCCCAGGTAGGGGGCGCTCATCCGGTCGGTGACGACCTTGACGCCGCCGAAGTCCTTGACGACATCCCCGTCGAGCGAGCGCTCGTCGAAGAAGAGCTGGTAGCGGAGGCCCGAGCAGCCGCCGGGCTGGACAGCCACGCGCAGCGCGAGGTCGTCCCGGCCTTCCTGGTCCAGCAGGGCCTTGACCTTGCCCGCGGCTGCATCCGACAGGAGGATGCCGTCGCTCACGGTTTTGGTGTCGTCCGATACGGACATCTGCTTCTCTCCCGGGTTGGTACGGACTGCTTGCCGACACTGCAACCGGCGCGGCCGCGGATTCATTCCGGACCCTGGCGTGTGTCATTCCCTTCTTCATGCTCGCACACGGGGTCGCGGAACGGGAGCGGGAGCCTTCGCGGGATTCCCGAACGGGAATGCGTCACATCGACGCTATCGCCATCGTCAAAGTGACGTGAAGCGGTTATGATAGATAACGTCAAATAGACGAGAAGGCTCGTTCGCAGAGAAGAAAGGGTGCGTGACGTGACCACCGCCCAACCCCAGCAGGACCTGGCCGTCCAGCCGACTCCCCTCGCCCTGCTGCTGCTCGGCCGCCAGGCCGACCCCCGCAGCGAGCGGGGTGTGGAGTGTCCCGGCGATCTGCCCTCCCCGTCCGACCCGGATCTGGTGGAGCGCGCCCGCGCGGCGAAGGAGAAGCTCGGGGACAAGGTGTTCGTCCTCGGCCACCACTACCAGCGCGACGAGGTCATCCAGTTCGCCGACGTCACCGGTGACTCCTTCAAACTCGCCAGGGACGCCGCCGCCCGCCCCGAGGCGGAGTACATCGTCTTCTGCGGGGTGCACTTCATGGCCGAGTCGGCGGACATCCTCACCGGTCCTGGCCAGAAGGTCGTACTGCCGGACCTGGCGGCGGGCTGCTCCATGGCCGACATGGCGACGGCCGAGCAGGTCGCGGAGTGCTGGGACGTCCTGACGGAGGCCGGGATCGCCGAGCAGGTCGTGCCCGTCTCGTACATGAACTCGTCGGCGGACATCAAGGCCTTCACCGGCAAGCACGGCGGCACGATCTGCACGTCCTCGAACGCCGAGCGCGCGCTGAACTGGGCCTTCGAGCAGGGCGAGAAGGTCCTCTTCCTGCCGGACCAGCACCTGGGGCGCAACACCGCCGTACGGGACCTGGGTCTGTCCCTGGAGGACTGCGTCCTCTACAACCCGCACAAGCCGAACGGCGGCCTGACCACCCAGGAGCTGCGGGACGCCAAGATGATCCTGTGGCGCGGTCACTGCTCGGTGCACGGCCGGTTCTCGGTCGAGTCCGTCCGTGACGTACGGGAGCGGATCCCCGGGGTGAACGTCCTGGTGCACCCGGAGTGCAAGCACGAGGTCGTCTCCGCCGCCGACCACGTGGGCTCGACCGAATACATCATCAAGGCGCTGGAGGAGGCCCCGGCCGGCTCGAAATGGGCGATCGGTACGGAGCTGAACCTGGTCCAGCGGCTGGCGAACCGTTTCGCCGCCGAGGACAAGGAGATCGTCTTCCTCGACCGTACGGTCTGCTTCTGCTCCACCATGAACCGCATCGACCTGCCGCACCTGGTGTGGACGCTGGAGTCGCTGGCGGAGGGCAACGAGGTCAACCGGATCCAGGTCGACAAGGAGACGGCGGACTTCTCCCGGCTGGCGTTGGAGCGGATGCTGTCGCTGCCGTAGGCACGTACCCGTACGACCGCATGACACCGCACAGCACACCGCCCCCGGAGCAGCTGCTCCGGGGGCGGTGTCATGTGTGCCGGACCGGTCGGTCAGACCTTCGCGGGCTCCGGAGCCGAGGGCTCCGACGGGGCGGGCCCCGCCTCGGGGCCGCGCTTGGCCGCCTTCTTGGCCGCCCGGCGCTCCTTGCGCAGCTCCACCATCGCGTACAGCGTCGGTACGAGCAGCAGCGTCAGGATCGTCGACGAGATCAGACCGCCGATCACCACGACCGCCAGCGGCTGGGCGATGAAGCCGCCCTCGCCGGTGATGCCCAGGGCCATCGGCAGCAGCGCGAAGATCGTCGCCAGGGCCGTCATCAGGATCGGGCGGAGCCGGTGACGGCCGCCCTCGACGACGGCCTCGACCACGCCGAGCCCCTGCTTGCGGTACTGGTTGATCAGGTCGATCAGCACGATCGCGTTGGTGACCACGATGCCGATCAGCATCAGCATGCCGATCATCGCCGGGACGCCCAGCGGGGTCCCGGTCACGATCAGCAGGCCGAGGGCGCCGGTCGCCGCGAACGGGATGGAGACCAGCAGGATCAGCGGCTGGATCAGCGACCGGAAGGTGCCGACCAGCAGCATGAAGACGATCGCGACGGCCGCCAGCATGGCGAGCCCCAGGTTGACGAACGCGTCGTCCTGGTCCTGCGAGACACCGCCGATGGAGGCGGTCGCCCCGACCGGCAGCTTCAGCGCGTCGATCTTCGACTGGAGCGTGGCGCTGACCGCGCCGGTGTTGTCACCGGTCGGCCTGGCCGTGATCGTCGCCGCGCGGGCGCCGTCGATCCGGGTCATCGAGACCGGCCCCGGCACGAGCGCCACGTCGGCGATCTGGCCGAGCTTGACGCCGTTCAGCGGCAGGTTCTTGAGCTGGGCGATCGTCACGGCCGGGGTGGCCGAGGTGACGACGACATCGCGTTCGGTGTCGTCCAGGATCGCCGTACCGGCCTGGGTGCCGCGGACGGCCTGGCCGACCACCGCGCCGAGGGTCGCGTCGTTGTAGCCCGCGTCCGCCGCCTTGGGCGTCGCCTTGACCGAGATGCGCGGCACGCTCTGCGCCAAGTCGCTCTGGACGTCGGTGACGTCGTCCAGCTTCGCGACGGCGTCCCGTACCTGCGCGGCGGCCTTTTCGAGCACCGCCCCGTCCGAGGCCTTCACCACGACGCTGAGGTCCTGGCTGCCGAAGCCGCCGCCCGCCGAGACCGTGGTGTCGCCGATGCCGTCGACCCCGGCCAGCTCCTTCTCGATCCGGTCGGTGGTCTCCTCGTACGTCGAGGCATCCTTGAGCGTGATGTTGTACGACGCCTGGTTGGCGCCCGTACCGCCGCCGAAGGCCGCCAGGAAGCCGGACGAGCCGACCGTGACCTGGTAGTCCTTGATCGTGTCAATGCCCGCGAGGACCTTCTCGACCTTCTTCGCGGCGGCGTCGGCCGTGGTGAGCCCGGTACCGGCCGGCAACTCCTGGTTCAGGGAGATGACTTCCTGGTCGCCCTGGTCGAAGAAGTTGGTCTTGAGCAGCGGCGCCATGCCGAACGTCGCGATCAGCACGACGGCCGCGATGCCCACGCTGGTGAGGCGCTTGCGGGTGGCGAAGCGCAGCACCGGCACGTAGAAGCGCTGGAGCCTGCTCCTGTTCTCCTTCTCCTCCGCCAGGCGGCGCGCCTCGGCGGGTTCGACACCGACGGATTCCTTCGGCGGGCGCAGGAACCAGTACGAGAACACCGGTACGACGGTCAGCGAGACGAGCAGCGAGGCGAGCAGCGCCGCCGTCACGGTGAGCGAGAACGAGCCGAAGAGCTCGCCGACGATGCCGCCGACCAGTCCGATCGGCAGGAACACGGCGACGGTGGTGAGGGTGGACGAGGTGACCGCGCCGGCGACCTCCTTGACCGCGACGATGATGGCGCTGTGGCGCTCCTCGCCGTAGCCCAGGTGCCGCTTGATGTTCTCCAGCACCACGATCGAGTCGTCGACGACCCGGCCGATCGCGATGGTCAGCGCGCCGAGGGTGAGCACGTTGAGCGAGAGGTCGCGCGTCCACAGGACGATCAGCGCCAGGACGACGGAGAGCGGGATGGAGATCGCGGTGACCAGGGTGGAGCGCAGCGAGCCCAGGAAGACCAGGATCACGATGACCGCGAAGAGCAGGCCGAGGGCGCCCTCGGTGGTCAGTCCGGAGATCGACTTGGAGACGGCCGGGCCCTGGTCGCTGGCGACGGTGAGCGTGGCGCCCGAGCCGAGGTCCGCGCGCAGGTCCGACAGCTTGTCCTGGACGGCGTCGGAGATGGCGACGGCGCTGCCGTCCTTGTCCATCGTGATCGCGATCGCGAGGCTGGGCCTGCCGTTCGTACGGGACAGGGAGACCGCGGTGGACGGCTTCTGCTCGACGGTGGCGAGGTCACCGAGCCGTACGGGCTTCGCCGGCTTGGCCGGGCCCGCGCCGCCGGGGGCGGGCTGGGGGGTGATCCGCAGGTCCTCGATCTGCCGGAGCGAGGTGTAGCCGCCGCCGACCTGCACGGTACGGCTCTTGCCGTCCTCCTCGAAGGAACCGGCGGGGACGGTCGCGCCGCCGGTCCGCAGCGCGTCGGCGAGTGCCTGGTTGCTCAGGCCCGCCGCGGCGAGCTTCTTGGGGTCGGGGGTGACGGAGACCTGGAGGTCCCGCACGCCGTCGACGGTGACCTGGCCGACGCCGTCGATGCCTTCCAGGGCGGGGACGACGGAGCGGTCCAGCTGGTCGGCGAGCGCCTGCTGGTCCTTGTCGGAGGTGACGGCGAGGACGACGGTCGGGATGTCGTCCGTCGAGCCGGCCACGACCTGCGGGTCGACCGTGTCGGGGAGCTGGCTGCGGGCCCGGTTCACGGCCTGCTGGACGTCCGCGACGAGCTGCTTGGTGTTCTCGCTGCCGAAGTCGAAGCTGGCCATGACGACGGCGTTGCCCTCGCTGGCGGTGGAGGTGACACCGCTGATGCCGTCGACGGCCTTGAGCGAGTTCTCCAGGGGCTCCACGACCTGCTTCTCGACCACGTCGGGCGAGGCGCCCTGGTAGGGGGCGAGCACGGAGACGATCGGCAGTTCGATGGACGGCAGCAGCTGTTGCTTGAGCTGAGGGATCGCGATCGCGCCGAAGACGATCGCGATGATCGACATCAGCCCTATCAGGGCCCGTTGCGCGAGGCTGAATCTGGACAGCCAGGACATGGGGTCTCTCTTCTGTGGTGTACGCGGCAGGGTGGGCGCGGGAGCCCGACCGGGGAAGTCTGCGGGGACGGTCCCACCGTGTGGGCACGGTGACGGCCGTCCTCCTCTACGATCTGCCATCCCCGGGGCGGATGCGTAGCCCGTAGGTCCATTTCCTTACGCGCCGCATACCGCGTCTGGAGTACGTGGCGGCGTGGCGTCACTCCACCCTTGGACGGACCAGGCCCGATTCGTACGCGATTACCACCAATTGGGCGCGGTCGCGGGCGCCGAGTTTGGCCATCGCCCGGTTCACATGGGTCTTGACGGTCAGCGGGCTCACCGCGAGGCGCTCGGCGATCTCGTCGTTGGAGTGGCCGCCGGCGACCAGGACGAGGACCTCGCGCTCGCGCACGGTGAGCGCGGTGAGGCGCTCGGAGTAGGCGGCCGCGTCCCGGTCGTCCACCGAACTGCCGCCCTGGGCGAGGAAGGTGGCGATCAGGCCCTTGGTCGCGAGGGGCGAGAGCAGTGCCTCGCCGGCGGCGGCGATCCGGATCGCGTTGAGCAGTTCCTCGGGTTCCGCGCCCTTGCCGAGGAAGCCGGAGGCGCCCGCGCGCAGCGACTGGAGCACGTACTCGTCCACCTCGAACGTCGTCAGCATCACGACGTGCACCCCGGCGAGTTCGGGGTCGGCGCTGATCATGCGGGTGGCGGCGAGGCCGTCCGTACCGGGCATCCGGATGTCCATCAGGACGACGTCGGCGCGCAGTTCGCGCGCGAGGGTGACGGCCTGGGCGCCGTCGGCGGCCTCGCCGACGACCTCCATGTCGGGCTCGGAGTCGACCAGGACGCGGAAGGCGCTGCGCAGCAGCGTCTGGTCGTCGGCGAGCAGCACCCTGATGGTCATGCGGTCTCCCCGGTGGGCACGGTGGGTGTGGGCGGCGGTGCGGCGGAGGTCCGCGCGGGCGGCGCGGTGGGGGCCGCCTGGAGGTGCCCCTTCACCGGGAGTATGGCCTGGGTGCGGAAGCCGCCCCCGTAGCGGGGTCCCGCGGTGAGGGCGCCGCCGAGCGCGGTGACGCGTTCGCGCATGCCGAGGAGGCCGTGGCCGCCGCCGTCGGCCGGTTCGCCGGTGCCTTCGCCGTTGTCGAGCACGGTGACCTCGACCGTGGGGCCGACCCGTACGACACTCACCTCGGCCCTGGCGCCGGGGCCCGCGTGCTTCCGCGTGTTGGTCAGGGCCTCCTGGATGATCCGGTACGCGGCGAGGTCGACGGCGGCGGGCAGGCGCGGGACGCCCTCGCCGGCCGCGAAGGTGACCGGCAGGCCCGCGTTGCGGAAGGTCTCCAGGAGTCCGTCGACGTGCGCGAGTCCGGGGGCCGGTTCGGTGGGCGCCTCCGGGTCGCCGGACTGGCGCAGCAGCCCGACGGTGGCGCGCAGTTCGTTGAGCGCGGAGCGGCTGGCCTCCCGTACGTGGGCGAGGGCTTCCTTGGCCTGGTCGGGGCGCTTGTCCATGACGTGGGAGGCGACGCCCGCCTGGACGTTGACCAGGGCGATGTGGTGCGCGACGACGTCGTGCAGGTCGCGGGCGATACGGAGGCGTTCCTCGGCGACGCGGCGGCGGGCCTCCTCCTCGCGGGTCCGTTCCGCGCGTTCGGCCCGCTCGCGTATCGCGTCGATGAAAGCGCGCCGGCTCCGTACGGCGTCCCCCGCCGCGCACGCCATGCCGCTCCAGGCGAAGATCGCGAGGTTCGCCTGGGCGTACCAGGGTCCTGAGCCGAAGCACATCGCGGCGGCGGTGAGGACGGTCATGGTGGCGAGGCCGACGCGCCAGGTGGTGGGGCGGTCGGTGTGGGCGGCGACGGTGTAGAGCGCGACGACGGCGCTGACGACGACGGGGGCCGGGGGGTCGCCGGTGACCAGTTCCACGGTGGTGACCGCGCCGATGCCCAGCAGCACGGGCATGGGGGCGCGGCGGCGCAGGACGATCAGGGCGGCGCCGAGGAGCATCAGGCAGACGCTGAGGACGGTGGGGCTGCGGGTGCCGAAGGTGGGGGTGTTGTGGCCGGTGCTCGGGTCGGCGAAGGAACCGACCAACATGGCGACGAAGACGGCGAGGGCGAGGACGCCGTCGGGCGCGAGGGGGTGCGCGCGGGCCCAGGTTCGGGCGCGCGTGAACGCGGTGCCCAGGGAGGTCGTCGTCACCTGAGCCACGGTACGGGGTGCGGAAAGCGCGGGAGCCGCCGCGGAAAGCGCGGTGCCCCACGTCCCTGAGGGGGTGGGGCAGCCGGGGTGCGGGCCGGGGGTGTGCTCCTGACCGGAGGTGTCTGTCGGCCGGACCCGTTCAGGTCTTCCGGCCCGACCGGTTCAGACCGACGGGATCAGGCCGTCGTCGTTGAGCAGCGCGCGGACCTCGTCCAGCGTCGCGCCCGGCGCCGGCAGGATCAGCCCCGACGGCTCCAGGGCGTCGTCCGCCAGCGGCTCGCCCAGTTCGCGGACCTTGCCCAGGAGGGCGTGGAAGGTACGGCGGAAGCCGTCCTCGTCGCCGCCCCTGACCTCGGCCAGCAGTTCGTCGTCCAGCGTGTTCAGTTCGGCCAGGTGGCTGTCCGCCAGCTTCACCTGGCCCTCCCCCATGATCCGTACGATCATGACGAGCCCCTACTGTTTGTTGAATTTGTCCGGGTTCTGGGGGGCGTCCTGCTTCTCGCCCTGGCCGCCCTCGATCGCCTGCTGCGGCGAACCGCCGGCGAGCTCCGCCTTCATGCGCTGGAGCTCCAGCTCCACGTCCGTACCACCGGAGATCCGGTCCAGCTCGGCGGCGATGTCGTCCCGCGCCACCCCGGACTGGTCCTCCAGCGCGCCCGACGCGAGCAGCTCGTCGATCGCGCCCGCCCTGGCCTGGAGCTGGGCCGTCTTGTCCTCGGCCCGCTGGATCGCCATGCCGACGTCGCCCATCTCCTCGGAGATGCCCGAGAAGGCCTCCCCGATCCGGGTCTGCGCCTGCGCGGCCGTGTACGTGGCCTTGATCGTCTCCTTCTTCGTACGGAAGGCGTCGACCTTGGTCTGGAGGCGCTGCGCGGCGAGGGTGAGCTTCTCCTCCTCGCCCTGGAGCGTGGTGTGCTGCGTCTCCAGGTCGGTGACCTGCTGCTGGAGCGCGGCGCGGCGGGACAGCGCCTCACGCGCCAGGTCCTCGCGGCCGAGCGCCAGCGCCTTGCGGCCCTGGTCCTCCAGCTTGGTCGACTGCCCCTGGAGCTGGTTCAGCTGAAGCTCCAGGCGCTTGCGCGAGGTGGCCACGTCGGCCACACCACGCCGCACCTTCTGGAGCAGTTCGAGCTGCTTCTGGTACGAGTAATCGAGGGTCTCGCGCGGATCCTCGGCCCGGTCAAGGGCCTTGTTTGCCTTCGCGCGGAAGATCATCCCCATACGCTTCATGACACCGCTCATGGGCTTCGCGCGCCCCCTTCTGACGGACGTGAGATCCAGCACTTCAACAGAACCCACAGTACGGGCCCTGTCTCTATTACCGCACTGTTCGGAGGCGAATGCGCTCCTCCCCAAGGACGACTGTTCCCCGATCCGGTCAGGCGCGAGGAGTAGGCGACCCTGAGGAAACTCAGGTACACCATGCGCACAACAGGCGCACAACAGGCCCGGAACGGACAAAGTCCGCGTCTGTACCGGTAGAGACGTCCGCTGTTGCGGGATCGTTCCCCGCGGGGGTGGGGTCCAACCGCGACACCCCGTACCCTTGGGCTTTGTGTTCCGTAGCCGCGCCAATACAGAGAAGGCCGCCACTCAGGTGACGTCGGACCTCTCCACGCAGACCCGCGACCCGCAGGCCCCCAAGGGCCGCCCGACCCCGAAGCGCAGTGAGGCACAGTCGCAGCGGCGGCGTGCCTCGACGCCGACCGACCGCAAGTCGGCCATGAAGCAGCAGCGCGAGGCGCGCCGCACCGACATGGCCCGCCAGCGCGCCGCGCTGGCCAGCGGCGACGAGCGGTTCCTGCCGGCCCGCGACAAGGGCCCGGTGCGCCGCTACGTCCGCGACTACGTGGACTCACGCTTCTGCATGGCGGAGTTCTTCCTGCCGCTCGCGGTGGTGATCCTGGTCCTGAGCATGGTCCGGGTGGGCTCGCTCCAGAACATCGCGCTGCTGCTGTGGCTCGGCGTGATCGTGCTGATCGTCGTCGACTCGATCGGTCTGTGGCTGCGGCTCAAGAAGCAGCTGGCGGAGCGCTTCCCCGACACCCCCAAGCGGGGCGCGGTGGCCTACGGGCTGATGCGTACGCTCCAGATGCGCCGCCTGCGTCTGCCGAAGCCGCAGGTCAAGCGCGGACAGCGGCCCTGAGCAGCGGAGTCTCCGGTTTCGCGGGAGCCTCGAAGGGGTGGCTCGCCGGGCTCGGAGGGGTACGCAACGTCGTCCGCCAGGAGCTGGTGGCACGGCAGCTGGACGAGCAGATCGCGGCCCGCTACCCGGTGGGGCAGCGGCTGAGGATCCTCGACGTCGGCATGGGCCAGGGCACGCAGGCCCTGCGGCTGGCGCGCGCCGGGCACACGGTGACCGGCCTGGAGTCCGACGCGGACATGCTGGCGACGGCCCGCGAGGCGCTCGCGGGCGAGCCCGCGGGGATACGTGAGCGCGTCACGCTGATCGAGGGCGACGGCCTGGAGACCGGGGTCCACTTCCTGCCCGGCAGCTTCGACGTGGTGCTGTGCCACGGTGTGCTGATGTACGTCCAGGAGCCCGACGCGATGCTCGCGGGGCTGGCCAGGATGCTGGCGTCCGGCGGTCTGCTCTCGTTACTGGTGAGGAACGCGGACGCGCTCGCGCTGCGCCCCGGCCTCGCCGGGGACTGGCCGGGGGCGCTGAACGCCTTCGACACGGACACGTACACCAACCGCCTGGGTGTCCAGGTCCGCGCGGACCGGCTCGACGCCCTGACGGCGACGCTCGCGGGGATCGCCGCGCCGCTGCACGCCTGGTACGGGGTACGGGTCTTCACCGATCTCGCCCCGAACGGCACCCCGCCCCCGGACGACGGTGACCTGGAGCGGCTGCTGGCCGCGGAGGACCGCGCGGGGCGGACGGAGCCGTACCGGCGGGTCGCCGCACTGCTCCATCTGTGTGGCGTACGGGGCTGAGACCGCGCGAGGGGGGACCCCCTGATCGGCCGCGTACCGCAGGCGCCACCCTGCGGACAAAAGGGATACTCCGGGCATGAATGCTTCCCTTCTCCGGGGCCGTGCGCGCCGGCTGCTGCTGCCCCTGACCGCCGGGATCTGCGCGGTCGCCCTGGCCGCCGGCTGCTCGGGCACCGACTCGGCCCGCGACGACACGGGGGCCGCCGACGTGGCGGGGGCGGACCTCCCGGCCCGGGCCGCGTCCGTGGAGCGCGCCCAGAACGACCTCCAGAACGCCTACGAAAGCGTCATCAAGAACGTCCTGCCGTCGGTCGTCGAGATCGACGCGGGCAACGCCCTCGGCTCCGGCGTCATCTTCGACACCCAGGGCCATATCGTCACCAACGCCCATGTCGTGGGCTCCCAGAAGACCTTCGCCGTCACCATCGCCACCCGCGAGCAGCCGGTGGAGGCGCGCCTGGTCGCCAGCTTCCCGCAGGGGGACCTCGCCGTCATCAAGTTGACGAACGTCCCCTCCGGTCTCAAGGCGGCGAAGTTCGGCGACTCCTCGCAGGTGGCGGTCGGTCAGATCGTCCTGGCCATGGGGTCGCCACTGGGCCTGTCGAGCAGCGTCACCCAGGGCATCGTCTCGGCGGTCGGCAGGACCGTGACCGAGAGCGACTCGGGCGGCGGGACGGGCGCGACGATCGCCAACCTGGTGCAGACGTCGGCGGCGATCAACCCGGGCAACAGCGGCGGGGCGCTGGTCAACCTGGACAGCGAGGTCATCGGCATCCCGACGCTGGCCGCGACCGACCCCCAGGAGGGCGACAGCGCCGCGCCGGGCATCGGGTTCGCGATCCCCGGGTCGACGGTGCAGAACGTGGCCGGGCAGATCATCAAGAGCGGGCGCGTCACCAACTCGGGCCGGGCGGCCCTGGGGATCACCGGCCGTACGTTCCTCGGCACCGACTTCCAGCCCGCCGGGGTGGCGGTCGTCTCGACCACCAAGAACGGCCCGGCGGCCGGTGCGGGGATCAAGGCCGGGGACATCATCACCAAGGTGGGCGCCGACCAGGTGACCACCATCCAGTCGCTGTCCGAGACGCTCGCCTCCGACAGCCCCGGGGAGAAGGTCCAGGTGACGTACATCCGCCAGGGCGCGACCCGTACGGCGAACGTCACCCTCGGCGAGATGTAGGCGTACGGCGTTCCGGGGCACGGGCCCCACGGCCTTCCGGGGCAAGGGAAAGGGCGCCCGTGGACCTTCCGGTCCCCGGGCGCCCCGCGCTCCGGACCCCGTCAGGCCTGGTCGGCGGCCGGGTCGGTGGCCTGGTCCGCAACCTTCGCGTCGGACGCGGTCCCGGCCTTCGTGTCGGCCTCGGGCTCCGCCTCGTCGGGCGCGTCGGCCTGGTCCGCGTGCAGGCTCATCGGGCCGTAGATCTTGGTGCTGTCCTCGAAGAGGTGCACCTGGTCGGCGCCGCCCGCGAGCAGCTCCTTCCACGCCTCACCGATCCAGGACTCGGCGTCCCCCTGCGTGGTGAACTCCTCGGGCTCCACCGCCGGCGGGACCTCTGTCCCGTCGGACTTCTCGAACCGCCACGTCCACGCCATGTGCGCCTCCCGGATCCTGCCCAACTGATCAGCTTCCTGCCCGCAGCGTAGCCGGGCGCGCACCGTACGAGGCGACACGGGAGGATCATCTCCGTGGAACTGACTCTGCTCGGCACCGGAGCCCCCGCCGGGCTCCCCCGCCCCGACTGCCCCTGCGCCGCCTG
>NZ_WWJY01000681.1 GCF_009865405.1 Streptomyces sp. SID3212
ACGGGACGGTAGCCGCCCTCCTGGGCCGGGGCGGCGACCACGGCGCGGTCCGTCACCACCCCGGCGTTCGTCACGCCGCCGGCGTTCGGCGCCCCGTCCGCGTTCGGCGCCGGCCTGGACCAGTTCCGGCCGGTCGGCACGCCCTTGGCGTCGACCAGCTGGGTCTCCGGGCCGAGGGCTCCGAGCACTTCGAGATGGAAGGCGGCCAGCTCCGTCGGGTTGTACGGGTCACGTCCTGCCGCCGCCGCCCGCGCGACCAGCAGGAACAGCTCCTCACGCCGGGCGGGGTCCGGCCGGTCCAGGTGGAGGACCTTGGCGGTGAGTACGTCCGGGTCGGGCGTCCGGCTCTCCCACTCCAGGGCCTTCACCGTCGCCCAGAACAGCCGGGCCCGCTCGGGCTCCCCGACGGCCGCCGGGCCGCCGGACAGGCCCAGGACCCTGACGGCCTCGGCGTCCGGGTCCGCGAGGCCCCCCAGCCGCCGGGCCGCGCCGGTGACGTGCGGCAGGTCGGCGAAGTCACCGAGGGTGGGGCCGGGTTGCCCGGGGACGGCTCCGGGTTGTCCGGTGAGGGTCCCGGGTTGCCCGGTGACGACCCCGGCGGCTTCGGCCAGCAGACGGCGGAAGTCGTCGGGACCCAGGTCACCGTCCGCCGCGTCGGACCGCCGCGCCCGGGCCGCGCGGGCGGCACGCTCGAACAGGTCGAGGGAGAACAGCCCGAAGCCACCGAGCACCGGATCGGCGGCGCGCAGGGCCTCCAGCGCCCCGATGCCGCCGAGCAGATCCCCGTACCCGCTCTCGTCCTCGACGGCCGGCCCGAACGTCAGGCGCAGGGCACGGACCAGCCGCAGCGTCCGGTAGCGGACCGCGTCCGTGGCGGGCCCGGGGCCGTGGTGCAGGCCGGCCGCGCGGGCCCGGTCGTCGAGGGCGTCCCCGGTGGGCTCAGGACGCTGCTCCACCCACCTGCCGCGCCGCCCTCGCGCGTCGGTCAACGAGACGTGGACGTAACCCCGCCCCGGCAGGAACTGGAGACCGACGCCGCGGGTGGCGCCGTACACCGTGCGCCCCGTCTCGTTGGCCGCGTGCTGCGCCTTGCCGATGGTCGCGAGCGGGTCGGGGACGAAGGCGTCGGGAGCGGCCCCGCGTACGGTCGTGAGCCCCTTGCCCGGCGCGGTCCAGCATTCCTCCATCAGGATGCCGTACTCCCGGGGCAGCCGGGCGAGGCTCGGGCGCCGCTTGAGCATGCCCCCGGTCTCCCGTTCCCGGGCGACCTTGACCGTCTTTCCCTCCAGGGGCACATGGGTCTCGCCCGTCCTGCCGTGGGCGGCGAAGACGTACACCGGCTTTCCCGCGAACGGAAGGGGCTCGTCGTCCCGGGTCCAGACCTCGGTCGCCGGGTTCCTGTGCCAGTGCTCCGTCGCCTCCGTCGCGTGGCTGAGGTGCTCCAGGACGGCCGGGGCCTCGGCGTCGTCGAACACGCCTCTGCCGATGGGCCCGCTGTCGGACACGATGGTGTGGCTCACCATCCCGCGCTCCCAGCCGGGGGTGTTCTCGTACGTGCCGTGGGCCGGCACCTGACCGGGGTCGCTGGGGATCCAGTCGGCGCGCCGCAGGCCGGGACCGGACAGCAGGGAGATGGTGCGGGGCAGCGCGGGGTCCGGCTGGGGGGTCAGTTTCACAAGGCCGTTGGCCGACCAGAGGCGCCGGCCGATCCGGTCCGCCGTGCGGCGGGGCAGGTCCAGGCCCCGGTCGCCCGCGCCGGGGATCAGCAGGAGTACGGGAACGTCAGGGGGAAGCGCGGCCAGCACGGGGTCGAGCGCCAGCAGTTCGGCGAACACGTCGATCGGCACCCGGCGCGGCGCGCCGTCGAAGCCGCGTACGACGACGTGATCGTGAGCGCCTTCCGCCGTCACCACGTACGGCTGCGGCGTACCGGGCCCGTGCCAGCGCGCCGTACGGACGTCACCGCGCTCCAGCAGGCCGTCGGGCCGGTAGGAGACCTTCCCGGTGGTCGTCAGATCGAGGCCCTTGCGCGGGGAGCCCGTCCAGTCACGGCCCTGGAAGCCGCTGGGATCGGACACCGCGCGGGTCGG
The DNA here is from genome assembly GCF_009865405.1 of Streptomyces sp. SID3212. GTDB lineage: Bacteria > Actinomycetota > Actinomycetes > Streptomycetales > Streptomycetaceae > Streptomyces. The sequence goes on from NZ_WWJY01000681.1 coordinate 2,091, forward strand.
GGACAGGACGCCCCTGAGCCGGAGGTGGAACGCCGCGAGGGCGGCCAGGCTCGCCGCCGACTCGACCGCTTCGTCCATCGCCACCCGGAACAGCTCACCGTGGTGCGCGCCGGTCACGGGGGTCGTGGGGTCCAGGAGGAGCACGCGGCGGGCCAGGGCGTCCAGATCGAGCGGGCCGCCGCGCAGAGCGGGGTCGCTCTGCCGCAGTCGGTCGAGGTGGTCGAGGGTGGCGCGGAGGGCGGGGTAGAGGCGGCTCGACCCGATGGCGGAGCCGAACACGCCCACCAGCAGCGGGTGGGCCGGGGTTTCCCGGGAGGAGGTGGCCGGGGTTTCCTGGGAGGAGGTGGCCGGGGCTTCCTGGGAGGAAGTGGCCGGGTCGGGCTGCCCCGGGGTGTGGTCGGCGGACGTGGGTGAACCTCCCCCGGGCCAACCGGGGGTGTGGGCGACCGGGGCGCCGCCCGGTCCTCGGGGGCGCAGTCCGAGGCCGTGCCGGAGGCGTCCGGCGACGTGTACGGCGGTACGGTGGTCCGCCCCCTCCGTCGCCAGATGGGCGGCGACCTGCCGGACCGCGTCGCGGTACTCGTCCCCGGCGTAGCGGGAGTCCGCGAGTACGGGGTGCAGCTCCAGGGGCAGGACGAGGCCGACGGCCGTGTCCCAGGCCCGGGCGGCGGCGGTGTCCGTCCCTGACTCCGTCTCCGTCTCCGTCTCCGTACGGTCGGCCGGATCCGTGCCCTCGAAGTCGGCGGACGCCGTCCGCCAGATCCGCCGCGACGCGTTGGCCGCGACGGCGTCGAGGGCGGGGTGCCAGGAGCCGGACCGCACCATCAGCAGGCGCACTTGGTCGAGGGGGGTCAGCTGCCCCGCGTCGAGGGAAAGGGGGCCTGGCGTGATGCCCGCGGCCTCCAGTTCGGCGGGGGTGATGGTGTCGGTGTGGTCGAGAGCGGGCGGGTTCGGGGGCAGGTCCTCGGCCGTCACGTGCTGGGCGATCCAGTGGCGCGCGGCCTCGTCGCGCCGGACGACGGGCACCTGGTCCGCGCTGCCGAAGCCGCGCCGGGGGCCCAGGTCGTAGGGGTCGACGCCCAGTTGGATCAGCCGGGCCTCGGCTTCCTCCAGCTGTCCGCGCGCGTGCTGTTCGCGCTCCGTGGCCGTCCGGAGCACGGTGGTGTCGGAACCGGTCGCCGCGTCCGGCGGGAGCTGTCTGACGCTCTCGGCGGCCCGGTGCGCGTCGGCGTAGGTACGCAGGGCGTCGGCGTGCTCGTCGCGGGCGTCGGCGACGGCGTCCGGGTCGGGGCTCCCGGGCAGACTCTCGGGCAGGTCGGTCAGGAACGTTGCCCGGCCCTTGCCCTTGTCGGTGTCGGTGTCGTCGCGGGCACCGGCGTCCCGGTCCGTATCGGCCGCCGGAGCATGGGTGTCCTGGGACTCTGTCGGGACGGGACGGTACGGCGGCGGGATCTCCGAGCCGGTCCGCGGCGATTCCTCCGGGGACGGCGATGTACGGAGGTCGGAGTTGCCGCTCCGCTCGGGCGACGGCGACACCTCGGCGGAGCCGGGCGTCCCATCGGTGGCGGAGTCGTCGGCGGGGACATCGTCGGAGACACCGGCCCGCTGGTCGGTCGTGACGGGCTCGACGGAGGAGGTGTGGGGCCGGGGCGGCGGGGTGGCGGCCTGCTGGCCGGTGGCAGGTGCGGAGGCGCTCGGCGTGACGGCTGCCGCCGGTGCGGTGCCACCGGTGACCGGGTCCTCGCCGAACGACGCCGGGCCGTCCTCGTCCACCGACCCTTCCCGTACGGTCTCGTCCTGGGCGGAGCCGACGCCGTTCTGGCTGCCCGGCCGTCCCGTGGGCGACCCGGGGGTGTCCGCCCCCGCGGCGGGCGGCTGGTGCACGTCGGACCGAACACTCTCCGCGTCGGACAGCGCCTCGTCCGGAGTGACGACGCCGTCGTCGGCGAAGAATCTCTCCGTGTCCTGGTTGCCGGAAGCGGTCTGCCCGCCGACGGGGGTGAAGGCGGGCACGGGCGCGGTAGCACCCACAGGAAAAAGGTTGTTCGGTACCGCGCCGATGCCCAGGTCCCCGGGCATGGTGCTCGGCTGCGGGTTGAGCGTGGAGAAGACGGCGTCGGCGATCTCACCGTCCGCCTGCCCGGGAAGGTCGTACGAGTACGGCGGCTTCGCCACATGGCCCGGGCCCGTCCCGATCGGCGGCCCCGGCTGCTGGTACTGATCCAGGCCGTAGTCCGAGACGGACAGGGTGTCGTCAACGTCACTGCCCTCGCTGAAAACTGACGACCCGTCACTGAAGTCGGAGACGGACGACGCGAAGTCTCCGGGGTCGAGGTCGAGGTCGGGGGCAGGGTCGTAGGCGAGGCCGGGGCCGGGGTCGTACGGCGCAACGTAGGCATCGTCGGCGGAAGCCGTGGACGGGCGCGGCACCGAGTTGACGCCGTAGTCGGCCGGGGGGTCGTACAGATCGACATTCCCGTCGGGACCGGTGTCCACGGTCCTCCGGGGAAGCGGCGTGTGATCGCCGGCCCCGCTCCCCTCACGGCCGCCCGGCGGCGGGTGATTGACGCCCTGCCCGAAGTCGAGATCCTGGAAGAACTTGTGGTTCAGCCCCTTCCCGCCGTACTCGACGGTGGTGGAAGCGGCCTCGGTGAGAAGTCCGCTCGTTCCGGCGCTCACGAACGTGGCCGGATCGAGGGAGAACGTCCCTTGGTAGATGAGCTTGGTGAAGGCAACCGCGAAGGTCTCCGCCTGCCCTTCATTGATGAAGGAGGCCGGGAGCTCGAACAGGTCCTTCCACGGCGAGTTCTTCTTGAAGAGGTCGCGGAAGAACGGCGCCGCCGCGCCGGAGAAGATTCCGGCGAAGGCCCCCGCCAGCGCGCCCGCGACCGCCGACTGCCCGATGTCGCCCCAGTCGAAATCCCGGCGCCTGCGCCTCGGATCGTCGGGCGAGACCATCGAGATCACCTGGGACGCGAACGTGACGAACGCTTCCTGGATCGCTTCGAGCAACGCCGACAGCGGAGTCGGGACCGCGTGCCCCAACCGCTGGAGGATCAGCAGCATCGACAACGCGGTACGTGATCTCACCGCCGCGATCTCCGCCAGCGACGTACCACCGGTGAAAAAGGCGAGCGCCGCGATCAGGGCGAGTTCCAGATTCATCAGGATGAACTCGAGAAGAATCTGGTACTTCGCTTCACTCAGCTTGATCGACCGGTCCACCTGCCGGTCGCCGATCGTCCGGACCTCCTTGGCGAAGTCCGCCAGATGGTTCCGCCCGCCGTCGTCGACGAATAACCTCAGCGCGGCGACGAACTCCTCGGCCACCTGCGGCGGAAGCGAGTCCCCCGACGTCAGGATCGCCGATTTCATCGCATCGGACATCGTCCCGATGTCGTCCGACAACCGGTAATAGGGCCTGCTGCTGTCGAATCCGTCACGCGCGTTGCCGCTCGCGACACTCGCGCCGACCCAGACCTCAAGGAACTCCCGCAGAGCGGGAGGGAAGTTGATGTCCATCGCTGGGGCCAGTCCACCCCGGCCAGATGACAAGCGCGGGGCGCGGCGGGGTGACCACCAGATGACGAACAGAAGAAGGAACGGGAGAACGTCCCGAGTCCCGTGCCGGGAAGGGGGTCCGGGCCCTGGCTACGGCCCGTCCGCCCCTACCGCCGGGTCTCGCTGTCCGGGCTCTCCGCGCCGTACGTCCGGATGTCGTCCATCGCGAGCGTCTGCGGTCTCCGTACGTTCTCCGCCTCCGCGTCGACCGCGTCCACCAGGGCCCGGTAGCCGCTCGTGATGCTGAGGAGTGTGTCGAGGACCATCTCCCGCTCCTTCCGGGCCTGCGGACCGACCTGGTTGGCGAATTCGTCGTCGCCGCCCTCCTCGCCCCAGCAGCCCTCGAACGCGCTGCTGTCGGTGTCGAACCTCGGCCCGATCTCCTCGCCCGTCCTGGAGGCGTCCGCGATGTGCCGCGAAAGGCCCCGGATTCCCTCGTAGTCGCCCGAGTACGTGCCCGACATCGTTATGCGCCTCCCGGTCGCTCGGTCCCCGCGCCTCGACCGCCGGGCGGCGGGCCGGCCGGCTCCGGTTCGTCCTCGTGGATCTCGTCGCGCAGCCGGCTCATGGGCGTCGGTCCCCGGTCGACGGAGGTCTCTTCGAGCAGCGACCCGAAGAGCGAGCCCCAGTCGACGCCGGCCCGTTCCGGCGCCGGACCCCGCGCGGTCATCCGGGTGAGGGGGTCCAGCAGGTCGACGACCCGGCGCGCCATCTCGGCGCGTGCGGTGTTCGCGGCCTCCAGCACCGAGGCGGAGAGCTGCGAGGCGGCCATGGAGCGGTACTTGCCGTCGAGGAACTCGACACTGGTCAGTTCACCCTTGGACCCGACGGCCACCCGCACCGACCGGTCGGCGGAACGCGCGGTCGCCGATGCCGCGTCCAGCTCGCCGCGCGCCTTCGCCGCGGCCTCCTCCGTCGCCTTCAGGTGCGCGATCGCCTGGGCCACCCGGTCATCCATCGACTGACTCAACCCGGTCTCCTCACTGGGTAACTCTCCTGCGTACGGCGCGTGGTCATCGTCCCAGGGCCTGGGGCGCGCCGCCCTCGTCGGTGCCCCAGACGTCCTCGTCCTCCACCACCCACGTGGTGCGCTCGCGGTCGCCGCTCTCGGTCTGCTGCCCTCCCCCGCCGCCGGGCCCGCCGGCCATCGGCGGCATGAACGGCGTCTGGCTGCTGGTCTGGGTGCCGCGCGGGACGACGCGGTGTTCCTGGTCCTCGACGGTCGACACACCGCCGCCCGCCCGGGCGGAGCGGCCGAGGCCGGGCTCGATGACCGTACGGGTGCGCTCGCCGGAGGACCCGGACTCGCCGCCGCCCCCGGCGCCCCGCATCATCGGCGGTGACATCCCCGGCGAACCGGCTGCCCCGTTGGAGCCGTCGGCGGCGGCTGCCATGGCGCCGCTCCCCTCGGGGCGTCCCAGCGCGGAGGTCAGGTCGTCCTGGTTGTAGAGGTTGTCGTTGAACACGGACGAGTACGCCGAGTCGGCGCCGACCGAGGAGAAGTCGGGGGGCTGCGGGAGATCCGCGATGCGCTGGCGGATCTGCTCGTCGATGTTCTTGTCGTCGGCCCCGATACGGTCCTGCTCGGCCTGGATGTCGCCCATGCGCCGGTCGTACTCGGCCCTGGCGTCCCGCCGTGCCTGCTGCGCGTCGTCGCGGGCCTCCTGCCGGGCGTCGTCGGCGGCGGCCTTCTGCTGCTCGTACTCCTTCTTCGCGTCCTCCTCGGCGCCGTTGGCGTCCTGGACTGCGTCCCGTTCGGTGGCGTCGATCTCGGCGAGCCGGCGGTCGTACTCCTCGCGGGCCTGCTGCTCGTCGCCACCGCCGGCGATCTCACGGTCGTACTCGCGCCGTGCTTCGGCCCGGTCCTGGTCGGCCTCCCGCCTGGCCTCGTCGCGCTGTTCCTGCGCCTCGGCCTTCTCGTGCTCGTACTCCTGCTTGGCCGCCGCCTCCTGGCGATCGGCCTGCTGCTCAACGGCCTCGCGCTCGGCGCGCGCGTCGGCCTTGTCCCGCTCATAGTCAGCTTGTGCTTCGGTCTTCGCCTGCTCGGCCTCCAGCCGGGCCTGCTGCTTCTCCCGTACGGCCTCGCTGCGGGCCTGCTCCTGGGCGTTCTCCGCCTCGCCGCGAGCGGCTGCCTGCTCCTCCTTCGCGGCGGCCTTCTCGGCCTCCGCCTCCTTCTTGGCCTCTTCCTGGGCCTTCTCGGCCTCGGCCTTCGCCGCTGCCTGCTCCTCCTTGGCGGCTGCCTTCTCCGCGACCTGCTCGGCCTTCGCCTCTTCCTGGGCCTGCTTGGCCTCGGCGCGGTCCGCCTCGTTCTGGGCCTTTACCTCTTCCCGTTCCTTCTCCGCCTCGGCCTTCTCCGCGGCCTGTTCCGCCTTGGCCGCCTCCTTCTCCTTGTCCGCCTCGGCCTTCGCCGCCTCCTGCTCGGCCTTCGCCGCTTCCTTCTCCTGCCGGGCCTCCTCCTTCGCCTGTTCCTTCTCCGCCTCGGCCTCGGCCTTCGCCGCTGCCTGTTCCTCCTTCGCGGCGGCCTTCTCCGCGTCGGCCTCCTTCTTGGCCTGCTCCTTCTCCTTCTCCGCGTCGGCCCGCTGCTGCGCCGCCATGGAAAGGGCCAGCGCCTGCTGCGCCGCCGCTTCGGCCTTCGCCTCTTCCTGAGCCTTCTTGGCCTCGGCGCGGTCCTCGGCGTTCTGGGCCTTCGCCTCTTCCCTGTCCTTGTCGGCCTCCGCCTTCGCGGCGTCCTGCTCCGCCTTGGCCGCTTCCTTCTCCTTGTCGGCCTCGGCCTTCTCCGCGTCGCGCTCGGCCTTGGCCTCTTCCTTCTCCCTGGCCGCCTCGGCCTTGGCCTCCTCCTTCTCCTTCTC
>NZ_WWJY01000682.1 GCF_009865405.1 Streptomyces sp. SID3212
TATCCCGGCGGGCGCGGACACCGCCGAACCGGCCCACTACGACGTGCGCCTCACCGTGGACGACGGCGCCGCACTGCACTGGCTGCCCGAACAGCTCGTCTCCGCCCGGGGCAGCGACCTGCGGATGCGGACGACCGTCGAACTCGCCGCCACCGCCCGCCTGGTGCTCCGCGAGGAACAGATCCTCGGCCGCCACGGCGAAGAGCCCGGCACCCTCCTCACTCGCCTCACCGTCCGCCGAGCCGGGCGCCCCCTCCTCGACCAGGAGCTGCGCCACGGGCCCGGCGCGCCCGGCGGCTGGGACGGCGGAGCGGTCCTCGGCGGACACCGCGCAGTCGGCCAACTCCTGCTTGTCGGGCCGGAGTTCGAGGAGAAACCCGCGCAGCCCCTCCTGCTCGGCGACACCGCCGTCCTCACCCCGCTCGCCGGACCCGGCGTGCTCGTCACCGCCGTCGCGGCGGACGCCCTGGAACTGCGCCGCGTACTCGACGAGGCGCTGCGCCTGACCGCGTACCGCTGAGCGGGCCACCGACACCGGTTATGGGTTAGGTAAAGAATGGGCCATGAGGCCTGTTCTCAGCTGTGTCACAGGCGCGAGGATCCCGGAGTCCGATCGAACGCGTTGTCGCAGGCAGACAGCGCATCACACAGGGGGAGGTTCCACTTGAGACGCACAGCAGTGCTCGGCTCGGCCGGCACTCTGCTCGCCGGCGCGCTCATAGCGGGCGCGGTCGCCGCACCGGCAGCCACCGCCGACGCCCGGCAGACGGGGCACTCCACGTCGTACAGCGCGTTCCACAGCGCTTCCTACGGCGCGAAGGTCACCGCCGAGAGGGCCGCCAAGAAGGGCATCGCCTGGGCGGACTGCCCGGCGGACTGGTCGCTGGAGAAGCCCATCCAGTGCGGTTACGTGAGCGTCCCGCTGGACTACACGAAGCCCGACGGCAAGCAGATCACGCTCGCCGTCGACCGCATCGGCAACACCGGCACCAAGGACGAGCGCCAGGGTTCGCTGCTCTACAACCCCGGCGGTCCCGGCGGTTCCGGCATGGCGTTCCCGCGCCGTGTCGTCACCAAGAACGCCATCTGGGCCGACGCGGCCAAGGCGTACGACTTCGTCGGGTTCGACCCGCGCGGGGTGGGCCGTTCGACGCCCATCTCCTGCATCGACCCGCAGGAGTTCGTCAAGGCGCCCAAGCTCGACCCCGTCCCGCACAGCGAGGCGGAGAAGAAGGCGCAGCGCAAGCTGGCCGCCGCGTACGCGGACGGCTGCGTGAAGCGCAGCGGCTGGATGCTCCCGCAGATGACGACGGCGAACACCGCGCGCGACCTGGACGTCATCCGCGCCGCGCTCGGTGACAAGAAGCTGAACTACGTGGGCGTCTCGTACGGCACGTACCTCGGCGCCGTCTACGGCACGCTCTTCCCGACGCACGTGCGGCGCATGGTCGTCGACAGTGTCGTCAACCCGTCGAAGGACAAGATCTGGTACGAGGCCAACCTCGACCAGGACGTCGCCTTCGAGGGCCGCTTCCTGGACTGGAAGACGTGGGTGGCGCAGAACGACGCGACCTTCCACATCGGCTCCACCGCCACCAAGGTCCAGCAGGCGTACGACAAGCTCCGCGCCGCCGCCAAGAAGGCGCCCTTCGGGGGCCTCGTCGGCCCGGCCGAGCTGGACAGCCTGTTCCAGAGCGCCGCGTACTACGACTCCAGCTGGGTGCCCGTCGCCTCGACCTGGAGCAAGTACCTCGCCGGTGACACGCAGGCGCTCGTCGACGCGGCGGCGCCCGACCTGTCCGACATCAAGGGCAACATCGCCTCGGAGAACGGCACGGCGGTCTACACCGCCGTGGAGTGCACCGACGCGAAGTGGCCGACCAGCTGGCAGAAGTGGGACCGGGACAACACCCGCCTCAACAAGGACTACCCCTTCCTCACCTGGGGGAACGCCTGGTTGAACCTGCCGTGCGCCACCTGGGGCGTCAAGCAGCAGACCCCGGTCGAGGTCAGGACCGGCAAGGGCCTGCCGCCCGTGCTGATCGCGCAGTCCACGCGCGACGCGGCCACGCCGTACTCCGGCGCGGTCGAACTGCACAAGCGCTTCAAGGGCTCGCGTCTGGTCACCGAGAAGGACGCCGGGTCGCACGGCATCACCAACCTGGTGAACCCGTGTGTCAACGACCTGGTCAAGGCGTACCTGCTCACCGGGGCGGTGGGCGGCAAGGACGTCACCTGCGGCCCGCACGCCACGCCCAAGCCGTAAGGCTGCGGGCGGGGTTGAGCTGACCGACTGATCAGCACGAAGGGGCGGCCAGATCCACCGGCCGCCCCTTCTCCGCTCCCGGGGTCAGACCGCCGGCTGTGAGATCGGCGCGGTCCGCGGCCCGGCGACGGTCAGGTAGTCGGCGGTACGCAGCGCCAACGACCGGTCCAGACGGGCCGCGTTGAAGAAGATCTCCTCTTCCTCCAGGAGCACCGGATCCACCACCAGCTCCAGCTCCGGGTCGAAGGAGAACGGCAGGATCGTCCCGCTGACACTGCCCGCGAGCCGCTCCGCCACCTCGGGCGTCGCGAAACCCGCGTACGTCCCGCCCCACAGGGCCTTGAGCGCGCCCAGGTCCACCCGCCGGTCGCCCGGCACGACGGCCAGCGCGTAACGCTTCGTCTTCTTCCCGGTCTTGACCATCACCACGATGCATTTCGCGGCCTGCCGCAGGGTGTTGCCCCGCAGCGCGCTGACCTCCTCGGTCGCGCCCTGCTCGGCGTGCTCGATGACCCGGTACACGGCCCCGTGCTCGTCCAGCAGCCCGATCAGCTTGTCGTAGGTGTCATTCCCGTAGGTCTCGCTCACTGCGCTCCCTCTTCGTACGCTTCCGGTTCGCGAAACGTATCCTGCCGTCCCGCTCCCGCTCAGCGGCGCAGCCAGGGGAACTTCCTCGCGCCCCGGGCCTCGGCCTCCGCGGCCTCCGCCTTGACGTCGGCCGCGTACCGGTCGACGTACTCCTGGCCGGACAGTTCGAGGATCGCGTACATGATCTCGTCGGTGACGGCCCTGATCGCGGCCTTCTGGTCCTCCAGGCCCTCGTACCGGGAGAAGTCCATCGGCTCGCCGAAGCGGATGGTGACCCGCTTGATGCGCGGGACCTTCTGCCCGGGAGGCTGGATCTCGAAGGTGCCGACCATCGCGCACGGCACCACGGGGGCCTTCCCCCGGATCGCCATCACCGCGACGCCGACCTTGCCCTTGTAGAGGCGTCCGTCGTGCGAGCGGGTGCCCTCGGGGTAGATCCCGAGCAGCTCGTCCCCGGCGAGCACCCCGAGCCCTTCCCGGATCGCCGCCTGCCCGGCCTCCTTGCCCGACCGGTCCACGGGGATCTGCCCGGCGCTGCGGAAGAAGAAGGCGGTCAGTCGTCCTTTGACGCCGGGCCCGGTGAAGTACTCGGCCTTCGCGAGGAAGGTGATACGCCGTTTGAGGATCGCGGGCATCAGGAAGTGGTCGGAGAACGACAGATGGTTGCCCGCGACGATCGCGGGACCGTCGGCGGGGATGTGCTCCAGCCCCTCGATCCGGGGGCGGAAGAGCAGCCGCAGCAGGGGCCCGAGGAGCACGTATTTGAGCACGTAATAGAACATGGGATGCGCCCCTCACTGCTCCGACCGGCCCCGGGGCGACATTGCCCCAGGTCAGCGGGTGCCCCGGCGGGGGTCAGTGTATGCGCACCCGCACCCGCGTGAAAGCGTCCGCGACGAGCCCGGCGAAAGGTGTCCGCGTCGCTCCGGCGTCGTGGCCGGGTCGGCGTAACGGGACATGAAAGCTTCGATTGATCTGGTCTACGGTGAACCTCATGGACGAACAGGGCGAGCACTTCGATGTCGTCGTACTCGGGGCGGGTCCGGGCGGTTACGTGGCTGCCATCCGGGCCGCGCAGCTGGGTCGGAGCGTCGCGGTCGTGGAGAAGAAGTACTGGGGCGGTGTCTGCCTGAACGTGGGCTGCATCCCCACCAAGGCGCTGTTGCGCAACGCGGAACTGGCGCACATCGTCACGCAGGAGGCGAAGACCTTCGGCATCCGGTTCGACGGCGAGGTGTCCTTCGACTACGGCGAGGCGTTCCGGCGCAGCCGGCGGGTCGCGGACGGCCGCGTCAAGGGTGTCCACTACCTGATGAAGAAGAACGGGATCACCGAGGTCGACGGGCACGGCACGTTCGCCGACCCGAACACCCTCCACGTGACCCAGTCGGACGGCAGCAGGCGGGTCATCGGATTCGACAACTGCGTCATCGCCACCGGGGCCTCGACCCGGCTCCTTCCCGGGACCGCCGTGAGCGACCGGGTGGTGACGTACGAGGAACTCATCCTCAGCGAACAGCTGCCGGAGTCGATCGTCATCGCCGGGGCCGGCGCGATCGGCATCGAGTTCGCGTACGTGCTGCGCAACTACGGCGTCCAGGTCACGATGGTCGAGTTCCTGGACCGGCTCGCGCCGCTGGAGGACGTGGACGTCTCGACCGAACTGGCCAGGCGCTACCGCAAGTTGGGCATCGAGGTCCTCACGTCGACCCGGGTCGAGAGGATCGACGAGTCCGGGCCGCGTGTGCAGGTCACGGTCACCGCGAAGGACGGGTCGTCCAGGGTCCTGGAGACCGACAAGGTCCTCCAGGCCATCGGATTCGTGCCGAACGTCGACGGTTACGGCCTGGAGACGACCGGCGTGGCGCTCACCGAGCGCGGCGCGATCGACGTGGACGGCCACTGCCGGACCTCCGTGCCGCACATCTACGCGATCGGCGACGTGACCGCCAAGCTGATGCTCGCGCACGCCGCCGAGGCCATGGGGGTCATCGCCGCCGAGAGCCTCGCCGACGCGGAGACCATGGAACTCGACTACGTCATGATTCCGCGCGCCACCTACTGCCAGCCCCAGATCGCCAGTTTCGGCTGGACGGAGGCGCAGGCGCGCGAGCGGGGATTCGACGTCAAGGTGGCGACGTTCCCGTTCACCGCGAACGGGAAGGCCCACGGCCTCGGGGACGCGAAGGGCTTCGTGAAGCTGCTCAGCGACGCGCGCCACGGCGAGATCATCGGCGCCCACCTGATCGGCCCCGACGTCACCGAACTGCTTCCCGAACTCACCCTGGCGCAGAAGTGGGATCTCACGGTGCACGAGGTCGCGCGCAACGTGCACGCCCATCCGACGCTCGGTGAGGCCATCCAGGAAGCGGTCCACGGCCTGTCCGGGCACATGATCAACCTGTAGGTCGCCGCCCTGGTGGTGGGCTGAGACACGCCGCGTATCAGCCCACCACGGACCGTGCCACCCGGAATCCCACGTCGTCGATCCGGAACGTCGGGTGGCTGCGCCGGCGCACCGAGGCGCGGCAGCTCCAGTGCTCGTCGAACCAGCCGCCGCCCCGCAGCACCCGGTACGAGGCGTAGACCTCGGGGTCGTACAGGTCCCAGCACCACTCCCACACGTTGCCCACCATGTCGTACAGGCCCCACGCGTTGGGCAGCTTGCCGCCCACCTCGTGCACGTGGTCCAGCGAGTTGCCCCGGTGCCACGCGATGTCGTCGAGCTGCCCGTACCGCGCGTCGGCGGTGCCCGCCCGGCACGCGTGTTCCCACTCGGCCTCGGTCGGCAGCCGGTACCCGTCGGCGGACGTGTCCCACGCGACGGTCCCGGTGTCGTCGGGGAGGGCAGGGGGATCAAGAGGGGACGGGCGGGACGGCACGGCCGGGAGATCGTACGCGGGCGTCAACCCCTCCCGCTCCGAACGCGCGTTGCAGTAGCGGACCGCGTCCCACCACGACACCCCCTCGACCGGGAGCCGCCCGCCCCGCGCGGTGCTCGGAGCGAGGCCGGTGACCTCGGCGTACGACGCCTGGGTGACGGCGAAGACCCCGAGCCGGTACGGCGCCACCTCGACCGGCCAACTGCGCCGCGTCCGCCGGTCGGACAGGGTCACCCGCCCCGGTGGGACGGCTGTGGTCGTCTCGTGTTCCGTACCCGGGCCCATGAACGGATGATCTTAGCGGCTCGCGACCGCCGTCAGTCGAGGTGGAAGACCTCCTCCGCCGGCGCCCACCCCTCGCCCTCCGCCGCGTCCTCCACGGGCAGCTGGCAGGGATCGGTGCGCTCCCACCACTCCCGTGTGACCGGATCCGCCGCGATCGAGGCCATGTCGGCCTCGTAGTCGTCCCCCGTGTACTCCAGGTAGCTGAAGAGCACCCCGGCGCGCAGGAAGATCGAGTAGTTGGCGATGTGCGCGCGCTTCAACGCCGCGAGGACGCCGGGCCAGGCCGCCGCGTGGAGCGCGCGGTACTCGGCCTCCTTCTCCGGGCGCAGGCGGATGACCGAGGCGAATCGGCGCGTGGTGGGCTGGGGCACGGCCCGTCCTCCCTGAGTGGCAGTGGCAGTGGCAGCGGCAGCGGTAAGTGCAGCTGAAGCCGAAGCGGCTGTTTCCGGTCCGACTCGATGTATCTGGTTCATCGGACGGGATGGACCCTATGTATCAGCGGGCCAACAGGCAACGGTTGCGACGCCCATGGGTGTTTTGTGTGGATTGCTCGATCGAATCAGCCACCCACCGAACGGAGTTTGGCGCAAACCTTCCCTTCGCCCCGTGCCGGTGTCATAGTGACCGCGCCGATAGATCTGATTCATCTGAACTTGAGGAGGTTGCGTGGTGTCAGGCCCTGCCGGTCCCGCGTCCGGCGGTACGGACGACGCGTCCGACCGCTACCGCCCGGGGTACGAACTCGTCGCGGAACAGCTGCTGAACTACATCGCCGAGCAGAACCTGCTCCCCGGTGACCGGCTGCCGACCGAGAAAGGACTGGCGGACATCCTCGGGGCCACCCGCAACGTGACCCGCGAGGCCGTCAAGGTCCTCGCGGCGATCGGCCGGCTGAGCGTCCGCAGGGGGGCCGGCATCTTCGTGGCGTCCTCGCCCGGCGCGCTGGGCGACGACCGGCTCGCCCACTTCCAGCCGACGAGCATGGAACACGTCCTGATGCTCCTCGACTACCGCCGGCTCATCGAGTCCGAGACGGCGAGACGCGCGGCGACCCTGGCCACCCCGATCGAGGTCCGGGCGATCCGCGAGGCGGCTAGCACCTCCCTGGAGGCGGGGACGGCGGACGACGTCGAGACGTTCGCCCGCGCCGACGCGCTGTTCCACGACGCGGTCGGCATCGCGGCGCACAACGTCTTCCTGCGCTCCAGCGTGGCCAACATCCGCAGCTTCGCCGCGCAGTCGGACGTCCTGCTCTTCCACGGCGACGTGCCGGGCTCCCTCCGGATCGCGGGAGCGCAGCACCTCGCCATCGCCGAGGCCATCGGCTCCGGGGACACGGAATCCGCGGTCCGGCTCATGGCCGAGCACATCTCCACCACCCAGACCCAGTTCGAGCGCAAGATCCGCGACCGGCTCTTCAACCAGCCGGACCACACCACCGGCCCCGCGGTCACCCCGCCGGCGCCGGAGGAGCGACAACAGACTTCGGCCTCGTAGCGGACGTCTCGCGAGAGACGCGCACAGGCCGGCGAAACCCCGCAGGAACGACCCGGAGCACCCCTCCGGCCCCGTACGCCACCACCCCATTCGTCCCTGGCAGTCGATTGGAATTTTCAGTGTCGAAATTTCCCGGCACTCTCCGCACCGTGAAGCGGAGAATGACCCTCATGACCGGCCTCGCGCTGGTCGTCACCGTGGCGATGCCCGTCGGCCTGGCCTCGGCCGGCACGGCGAAGTCCTCGCCGGCACCCCTCAAGATCTACGTCTCGCCGGCCAAGGGCCGCGACGCCGGCTCCGGCACGGCCTCGCACCCGTACAAGACCCTGACACACGCCAGGGACCAGGTGCGCGAGCTCAACGACCGGATGAAGCGCGACATCGAGGTCGAGCTGCTGGACGGTACGTACCAGCTCACCGACACCTTCACCCTGACGAGCGCGGACTCCGGGACCAACGGCCACACCGTCACGTACCAGGCCGCGCCCGGCGCCCACCCCGTGATCAGCGGTGGCACCTCCGTGACCGGCTGGAGCGTCGCCGACGCCGCGAAGAACGTCTACAAGGCCCACGTCGGGAACATCGACACCCGGCAGCTGTACGTCAACGGTGAACTGGCGACCCGCGCCCGCGGCCCCAAGGACCCCGGCGGCTTCACCAAGACCGCGACCGGCTACAAGATCACCGACACCAGCCTCGCCGACTGGAAGAACCAGTCGGACCTCGAAGTCGCCAGCCGCTGGGGCTGGAAGCTCATGCGCTGCCCGGTCGACTCGATCGTCGGCACCACGGTCACGATGCAGCAGCCGTGCTGGAAGAACGCCAACCTCCAGCAGGGCCAGGAGATCACCAACCCGACCTGGCTGGAGAACGCCCGGGAGCTGCTGGACAGCCCGGGGGAGTGGTACCTCGACAAGAGCGCGGGCGACCTCTTCTACATACCCAAGGCCGGCCAGGACCTCGCGACCGCGAAGGTCACCGTGCCGCGCGTCCAGGACCTGGTGGACCTGAACGGCACACTCTCCAAGCCGGTCACGGACGTCACGTTCAAGGGCATCACGTTCTCCTACTCGACGTGGCTCGCGCCCAGTTCGGACGACGGGCTGATCGAGGGCCAGGCGGGCTTCCGCATGGTCGGCAAGGACAACCCGGACTTCGACTCCACCCGGCTGCACTGGCAGAAGACGCCCGGCGCGGTCAACGTGAGCTACGGCCACGACGTGTCGTTCCTGGACAACACCTTCACGCACCTCGGCGCGGTCGGGCTGAACCTGAACACCGGCACGCAGGGAACCACGATCACCGGCAACGTCTTCAAGGAGATCGCCGGGACGGGCATCCAGATCGGTGGCACCGACGTCATCGACCACCACCCGAGCGACCCCCGGTCGATCGTCAAGAACACCACCGTCAGCAACAACGTGGTGACCAACGTGGCGGACCAGTACACCGGTTCGCTGGGCATCATGGCGAGCTACACGGACCACACCGTCATCACGCACAACAAGGTCTACGACCTCCCGTACAGCGGTATCTCCCTCGGCTGGGGCTGGGGTCTCACCGACAAGGGCGGTGACACCAACTACCCCGGCAACTCGGGCGTCCCGGTCTACGACACACCGACGCCCGCCAAGAACAACGTCATCAGTGACAACGAGATCAGCGACATCATGAAGCTCCAGGCCGACGGGGGTGCCATCTACACCCTGAGCTCGAACCCCGGCAGTGTCGTCTCGGGCAACTACATCAAGGGCGTCCCCGAGCCCGCGTACGGCGCGATCTACCACGACGAGGGAAGCCAGTACTTCCACACCACGCAGAACGCGTTCTGCGACGTCTCGTACCAGTGGCTGCTGATGAACCACGGCCTGGACGTCACCGCCGACCGCAACATCACCACCCAGCCCAACTACTCGACCCAGGCGAACACCATCGGCTCCTCCGTGGTCGACAACACCAAGGTCGACAGCTGCGCCCAGCTGCCCGCCTCGATCGTCGAGAACGCCGGGCTCCAGCCGAGCTACCGCCACCTGGACCCCGACCCCGCCACCACGGACCGTACGGCGCCCACCGCGCCCGGCACGCCCACCGCGGCGGCCGACTTCCCGACCGTCACCGACCTCAGCTGGGCCGCGTCCCAGGACAGGACCGGCGTCACCGGGTACGCGGTGTACCTCGACGGCAAGGTCGTCAGCGCCTCCGCCAAGCCCACCGCCCGGGTCACCGGCCTCACCGCGGGCAAGAAGTACAGCTTCACGGTGACCGCCCGCGACGCCGCCGGCAACGAGTCCAGGGCGAGCAGGCCCGCCGTGGTCACCATGCCGTCCGGTGCCGACGTCGCCAAGGACAAGCCGGTCACGGCCTCCTCGTACTCCGAGGCCAACACCCCCGCGCGCGCCGTCGACGGTGACCTCTCCACCCGCTGGGCCCAGGGCCTCTTCCTCCCGGACCCCTCCTGGATCCAGGTCGACCTCGGAGCCCAGTACGACCTGACGGGCGCGATCACCACTTTCGAGAAGGCCAACGGCTACAAGTACCGCGTCGAGGTCTCCCCGGACGAGCTCCACTGGGTCACCCTGGAGGACCACACCGCCACGGCCACCACCGAGGCGACCAACTACTCGGCCGCCGACAAGCCGACCGCCGGACGGTACCTGCGCCTGACGGTCACCGGCTCCAACGGCAACGGCGGCAGCATCTACGAGATCCAGGCGTACGGCTCCGTCAAGGCACCGAACACCGACACCCAGGCGCCGGCCGCACCCGCCGCGCCGAAGGTCACCCCGCTGGTCCCCGGCACGGCCGACCTCACCTGGACCGCCCCGGCCGACAACGTCGGTGTGGCCACCTACGAGGTCTTCCAGGACGGCAGGCGGATCGCCGTCACCGACCGGACGAGCCTGCGGCTCACCGATCTGACCTCCGGACAGAAGTACAGCTTCACGGTGGTCGCGGTGGACGGCGCGCTCAACGCCTCCGCACCGAGCCCGGCCGCCGACGTGACCCTGCCCGCCTACGTCAACCTGGCCCTGAACAAGCCGGTCACGGTGTCCTCGTACTCCGAGCCCAACACCCCCGGGCTCGCCGTCGACGGTGACCTCTCCACCCGCTGGGCCCAGGGCCTCGGCCTCCCGGACCCGTCCTGGATCCAGGTCGACCTGGGCAGGACCGCCTCGGTGTCGGGTGTGGTCACCACGTTCGAGCTCCAGAACGGCTACAAGTACCGGATCGAGTACTCCACCGACGCCACCACCTGGTCGACGCTGGAGGACCACACCGCCACGGCCACCTCGGGGCGGACGAACATCTCCCTCCCCGACGCGCCGGTCTCCGCCCGCTACCTCCGGCTCACGGTCACCGGGTCCAACTGGAACGGCGGCAGCCTGTACGAGCTCCAGGCGTACGGCGACTTCTGATCCCGTGATTCCGAGGGGGAGGCGAGCACCCCGCCCGTCTCCCCCTCCCACCGAAACGAAAGCCAGTATGAAGATCACGCATGTGGAAGCCCATCCGATCCGGGTCCCGGCCGCGGACCCGCCGTTCAGCTGGCGGCAGGGCCTGGCCGGCAGCCCCGCCGTCGGCGACGGCGCGGTCCTGCGGATCGGCACCGACGAGGGCGCCGAGGGAGTGGCGGTGTTCGCGAGACCCGGCGCGGCCGTCCTCCTCGCCGACCTCGTGGACCGGGTGTTCCGGGACGAACTCGTCGGACAGGACCCGTTCCGGCGGGAGTGGCTCTGGCACCGCGTCTGGGAACTGGACCGCATCCACGAGCTGCCGCTGCCCGCGTTCGGCCTGATCGACATCGCGCTGTGGGACCTCGCGGGACGTGTGAGCGACCAGCCCGTCTGGCAGCTCCTCGGCGGATTCCGCGACGCGATACCCGCGTACGCCTCCACCACCACCTTCGCGACCACCGAGGAGTTCCTCGACGTCGCGGACCAGTGCCTGGAGCTGGGCTACCAGGGCATCAAGCTGCACGCCTGGGGCGACGCCCGCAAGGACGCCGCGCTCTGCCTGGCGCTGCGCGAACACGTCGGGAGCGACGTCCCGCTGATGTACGACGGGTCCGCCGGGTTCGACCTGCCCGACGCCATCCACCTGGGCCGCGCCCTCTCCGAGGCCGACTACCTCTGGTACGAGGAGCCGATGCGCGAATTCAGCGTCGGCGCCTACCGGCGGCTCGGCCAGGCGGTCTCCGTCCCGCTCCTCGTCGCCGAGACCTCGGACGGCGCCCACATGAACTCCGCCGACTTCATCGCCTCGGGGGCGGCGACCTTCGGCGTACGCACAGGGACCACCCTGCGCGGGGGCATCACCGGAGCCATGCGCACGGCCCACCTCGCCGACGCGCACCTGCTCCGCGCCGAGGTGCACGGTTCGGACATCCCGAACCACCACCTCTGCATGGCGATCTCCAACACCACCTACTACGAGTCCCTCGTCACCCGGACGACGGTGACCCGCGAACGCCACGTGGACGAGCACGGACTCGTCCACGCACCCACCGGTCCGGGGATCGCCCTGCCGCTCGACTTCGAGTACGGCAGCGCCCTCCACCCCTTTGTCGAGAAGCACTCGTGACACACGTGACACACGTAAGAAAGCAGAAAGGCAAGACAATGACGTCTTCAAGAGGTTCGGGAGCCGGCATCCGCCGCAACATCACCCGGAAGGCGGTCGCGGCCCTGGCCCTGTCGGCCGTCACCCTGCTGGCCGGCTGCGCCGACGCCACGCAGTCCTCGTCGTCGGACACCGCCAAGGCCTTCAAGCCGGTCAAGCAGGACGACGCGTCGAAGATCACCGTCTGGACCGACTCGACCCGGCTGCCCCAGGTGGAGGCGTACCAGAAGCAGCACCCCGACGCGAAGCTCAACGTCGTCACGTACGACGGAGGCGCCGACGGGTCCACGTACCTCCAGACGAAGGTGCAGCTCTTCGACCGGACCGGCAAGGGCTGGCCCGACGTCGTGTTCGGCTCGCCGACCGACGTGACCTGGGCCGCGGAGCCCACCAAGCCCGGCGCCATCCCCTTCGCCGCGCCGCTGGACCAGGACCTGGTCCCGCAGAAGACCCTGGACAACTTCGCCAAGGGCTCGCTCGCGCCGTGCCAGGTCGACGGCCACACCTACTGCATGCGCAACGACATAGCCCAGGTCGTCCTCTGGTACAACAAGAAGCTGATGGACCAGTTCGGCTACGAGGTGCCCACCACCTGGGAGCAGTACCAGGCCATCGGCGAGAAGCTCGCCAAGGACCACCCCGGCTACCTGGTCGGGTCGGTGGGTGACACCAACTCCCAGGAGTCGTACTTCTGGTCCAGCCAGTGCCCCGCCTTCAACCTGACGGCGCCCAACACCCTGCGGGTGGCCCTCGGCGACGAGAAGTGCACCCGGATGTCCAAGCTGCTGGACACCCTCATCGCCAAGAAGACCGTCAGCACCCAGGGCTTCTTCAGCCAGGGCTTCGCCAAGGACAGCGGCAGCAAGGTCCTCATGGCGTACGGTCCGTCCTGGTACGGCCAGTACCTGTTCAACGCCGCCTTCAAGACGCCGGCCGGACAGATCTCCGCCGCGGCCCCGCTGACCTGGCCGGGTGAGACGACCGCGTCCACCGGCAACGTCGGCGGCGGCCTGTGGATGGTCTCCGCGCACAGCGCCAACCTCAAGGCCTCCACCGACCTGGTCAGCTGGCTGACCACGTCCGACGAGAACCAGGCCAAGGCGCCGACCTACCCGGCGTACGCCCCCGCTGCCGACGCCTGGCTCGCCAACCCCGACAACAAGAAGTACTTCGCCGGCGACATCAGCGACGTCTTCCGCACGGCCGCCGGCCAGGTGTGGACGGGCTGGTCCAACACCAAGTTCAGTGACGCGACCGCCTGGTCGAGCGTGGTCCTTCCCGCGCTGACCTCCGGCAAGACCCTGTCGGAGACCCTGCCCGCCTGGCAGACGGCCATCGCGAACGAGGCCAAGGCCGTCGGATACAAGGTGACCACGAAATGACCGTGCTGGACACTCAGCACGTCACGAACCCTCCCCGCCGCCGCGCCCCGTCGCGGCGGCGGGGAGGGGTGGCCGGCTACCTGTTCGTCGCCGGCTACGCGATCCTGCTGCTCGCTTTCGGGGTCTTCCCCACCGTCTACTCGTTCTACCTGTCCCTGACGAACGACAAGGGACAGTTCACCGGCATCAACCAGTTCACCAAGGTCATGGGGGACTACCGGTTCGTCCCCGCCTTCACCAACATCCTGTTCTACCTGGTGATGTGGCTGGTCGTCCTGGTCGTCCTGACGGTCCTGGTGGCCGTCGTCCTGCGCGGCCGGATGAAGCCGGGACTGTCCGCCGTCTTCCGCTTCCTCTACTACATCCCCGGAGCACTGGCCGGCGTCGCCAGCGTGCTCGTCTGGCTGTTCATGCTGGACCCGGCGGTCAGCCCCGTCTCCTGGGTGCTGGACGCCATGGGGAAGGACAGCTTCGCCGCCGTCCTCAGCCCCGGCGACCTTCCGGTGATCTTCGTCCTGATCGCCTTCTGGACCGGCGCGGGCGGCTGGATCGTCGTCATGTACGGGGCGCTCAACAACATCCCCGACGAGGTCATCGAAGCCGCCAGGATGGACGGGGCCGGCCCGTGGAAGACGGCCTGGCACATCCAGATCCCCATGATCAGGCAGTGGATCGCCTACATGACGATCCTCGCCTTCGCGGCCGGCACCCAGCTCTTCGTCGAACCGCAACTGCTCCAGACGGCCAGCCTCGGCCGGGTCAGCCCCACCTGGTCACCCAACCAGCTCGCGTACGTCTTCGCCTTCCAGCAGGGCGACTTCAACGGCGCCGCGGCGATCTCCGTCTTCCTGCTGGCCCTGGGTGTCATCGTCGCCGGGCTGCTCGTGTGGCGCTCGGACATGTTCACGTTGGATGAGAAATGACCTACACCGCATCTGGCCCACCCACCCGCCCGCAGCGCGGCAAGCCCTCCCGCGCCCTGTCGGTCCTCGTCGTCTGCGTGCTGCTGACCGCGCTGCTCGTGTTCTTCGTCCTGCCCGTCGTCTGGCTGCTGCTGGCGCCGACGAAGACGGCCTCGCAGATGACCCACGACTCGCCGCTCTCCTTCGGCTCCTTCGCCCAGATCGGCACGGCCTGGCACCACCTGGTCGACTTCCAGGACGGCGCGCTGCTCCTGTGGCTGCGCAACTCGGCCGTCTACTCGGGCGGTTCGCTGCTCCTCACCCTGCTCACCAGTGTCCCGGCGGGGTACGCGCTGGCGCTGACGCGGTTCCGGGGACGCAAGCTGCTGCTCACGGTCACCCTGGTCACGATGATCATGCCGTCGGCCACCCTGGTGCTGCCGATCTTCCTGGAGCTCAACCGCTTCCACCTGATCGGCACGGCCTGGTCGGTGATCCTGCCCTTCTCCTTCTACCCGTTCGGCGTCTATCTCGTCTACATCTACTTCGCCACCAGCCTGCCCCGCGAGATCCTCTCGGCGGCGCGCATCGACGGCTGTTCGGAATGGCAGATCTTCAAGCTCATCGCGCTGCCGCTGGCCAAGCCCGTCATCGGCCTGGTCGCCTTCTTCAGCTTCGTCGGCAACTGGAACAACTTCTTCCTTCCGTATCTCGTGCTGCCGAACAGCGACCAGTTCCCCGTGCAGGTGGGACTGAACCAACTCCTGTCGTCCACCCCGTCGTTCAACCCCGTGGCGGGCGCAGGTCTCAACATCACGATCCCCGAACTCGCGCTGGCCATCATCATCGCGATCCTGCCGGTGCTGGTGCTCTTCCTCTTCTCGCAGCGGACGCTGGTCTCCGGGATGCTCGCCGGATCCACCAAGGAGTGAGGAACACCGCCGGTGCGGTCGGAGGTCCGTACGGCCGGAAGTCCCTGCGGTCAGCGGGCGGTGAGGTCCAGCGCGGCGACCAGCGCGGCGAGTCCCCGCTCCGTGGCGTCCGCCCGCCAGACCGCCCAGGTGTGGCGGACGAGCGGATCGCCGGTCAGGGGATGCCACACCAGCCCGTCGGGCAGCGGGTACACCCAGCGCGGGGACGCGAAGGCGAACGTCCGCGGGCCGTTCACCGCGGCGAACTTCACCTCCCGGGGCACCGGACGGCCCTCCTCGCTCGCGCTGTAGGTGTCGGTGACCCCGTGGCTGCGCAAGGTGGCGATCACCTGGCCGTGCCACGCCGGGGCGTCCACCCGGGCGAAGCTGACCCAGGACATGCCCCTCAGCCGGTGCAGCCGTACGCTCCCCGCGTCGGCCAGTTCCTCCGCTCGGGCGGTGGTGAGGACCACCCCCATCGACTCCTCGACCGCGAGCACGCTGTCGAGGGACGGGTCCGTGGGGTGGTCCCGTACGAGCGCCACTTCCAGCTCACCGGCCCGCAGGGCGGTGAGCTGGGCCGTGCTCCTGGCGTGCTGGAGGACGACCGAGGTGTTCGGGTACGTGGCGCTCACCTCCGCGATCGCCGTCGGCAGCAGGTCCGGGGGAAGTTCCAGCGGCACGCCGACGCGCACCCGTTCGGGTGGCACCGCCGGCCGGTTGAGGCTGCTCATCAGCCGGTCGTGCCGCTCGACGAGGGTACGGGCCTCGTTGAGCAGGGTCGCGCCCAGTTCGGTGGGGTGGGTCCCGCCGGGGCCCCGGACGAGCAACCGGCCGCCGATCTGGCGTTCCAGTGACCGCATCGTCTGCGAGAGGGCCGACTGGCTGATGTGCATGACACGCGCGGCCGCCGAGAGGCCGCCCTCGTCGACGACCGTCACGAACGCACGCATCTCCCGGATCTCCATCGCCCCCGAGAGCCCCTTTCCTGTCGCACGTGATGCCTGACGGCACGTCATCCCGACAGTAGCGCTCTCGGGGGCGGTGGGCCCGGTCGGCGGGGACGGCTCAGACCGCGGTGGCTCCGCCGTCGGCCGCGAGGGTGGCGCCGGTGACGAAGCTGGAGCGGGGTGAGGCCAGGAAGAGGATCGCCTCGGCGATCTCGGCGGGCCTGGCGGTACGGCGCAGCGGCAGGGTCCTGCCCAGTTCCGCCACTCCGTCACCCCACTCGACCAGGACGCCGTCCGTGATGGTCGGGCCGGGGGCGACACTGTTGACCCGGACGCCGCCGGCGCCGAACTCGGCGGCCCACGTACGGGTCAACGAGCTGAGCGCGGCCTTGGTGGCGCTGTAGCCCGAGGCGCCGGGAACGCCCATCGACGCGGCCATGGTGCTGACGTTGACGATGCTGCCCGCGCCCTTGTCGAGCATGGCGGGCACCAGGCTCGCGGTGAGGAAGTAGGCGCCGCGGACGTTGGTGTCGAACAGTCGCTCGAACACGCTGACGCTCTGCTCCACGGTCGGCGCGACGGGGAACGCGGAGGCGTTGTTGACGAGGATGTCGACCGGGCCGGCCTCCTGTGCCAGGGCGCGGACCGAGTCGAGGTCCGCGAGGTCGGCCGCGACGAAGCGCACGGTGCCGGGGCCTTCCGGCAGGTCGGCGAGCGCCTTGGCGCCGCGCTCGGGGCTGCGGCCGGAGATGACGACGTGGGCTCCCTCGCGGATGAAGAGGCGGGCGGCCTCCAGGCCGATTCCCGCGGTGCCACCGGTGATGAGGGCGACCTGGTCCGTCAGCTCGCCCGACGACGTCTCCTGGCGGGTGATCTGCTCTTCGTTCCTGACAGTCATGACGGGGCATCTCCTGAAGCGGTACGGAACGCCGCGTGCGGTGTCGCGCGGCTGTACCCGGTACAAGGAGCGGGCCGCCTCCGGCCTTCCGGCCGGCCCATCGGCGTTCCTGCTGGCGGCCATAAGCGGCACGCGGTGACCGGAGCTTGGCAACACGGCGGCCCGGCGGCGTGTGTGCCGCCGGGCCCGCGCGCCCGGGTCCGGTACACCCCGGGTCACGTGTGTTTCACATCCGTCAGGTGCGCGAACACCACGATGTTGGCCGCGTAGCCGGTCTTCTTCTCGAAGTTCCCGCCGCACGTCAGCAGACGCAGCTCGGGGCGCCCTGTCCTGCCGTACACCTCCTGGTCGGGGAATTTGTCCTTGCGGTACGTCTTCACGGCATCGACGCTGAACACCGCCGTCCGCCGGTCCGCCCGGGCGATGTTGACGAGGTCGCCGGGGCGCAGGGCGTTGAGGTTGAGGAAGATGGCAGGGCCGGTCCTGGTGTCCCGGTGGCCCACGATCAGAGCGGTCCCCGCCTCGCCCGGCGTGGGACCGCCCCGGTACCAGCCGACCTCCCGGGGCCGTTCCAGGGGCGGAGTCCCCAGGTGGCCCTGTGGGTCGAGACCCACCTGGATGACCGGTGCCTCGATCGTGAGGGCGGGGACGGCGAGCCGTACCGCCGGCGAGGGCGGCAGGGGCCGGGGCGGGCGGCGCGGGACCGCCGCC
>NZ_WWJY01000683.1 GCF_009865405.1 Streptomyces sp. SID3212
GGAACCGTGGGGGCGACCGGCGGGGTGGGCACGGTCGGCTGCACCGGCTTCGCCGGGCCCGGCGTGGCGGGCTCCGGCGAGTCGTTCTCGCAGTCGTTGCCGAAGACCGGGTTGCCCAGGCCGACGGCGGTGACGCCGAGGCCACAGACGTTCACCGGGATGTCGATCGGGATCTCGACGGTGTTGCCCGAGCCGATGCCGGGCGACCCGGTCGTACCGCCTTCGGCGTGCGAACCGCCGTTCGAGCCGCTGCCGTGCGAGCCCCCGCGCGGCGGGGCGGTGTCCGGGCCGTCGCCGCCGTAGCCGTCGCTGTGCGAGCCGCCGCGCGGCGGTGTGCCGTGGGAGCCGCCCGTACCGTGGCTGTTGCCCTTGCCGCCGTGACCGTTGTCCGACACGTTGGCACACGTGTTGCCGAACGCCGGATTGAGCACACCGATGACGTTCACGGTGTTCCCGCACGCGTTGACCGGGATGTGCACCGGGACCTGGACGTTGTTCCCGGACAGGACGCCCGGGGAATGCGCCGCGGCCCCCCGTGCTCCCGAGTCGGCGTGCGCGTAACCGCCGCCGAGGACGATGACGCCGCCCGCGGCCGCCACGGTGATCAGGCCTTTGCGCGTGACCTGTCTCATAGCTCTGCTCCCTGCCTTCTGCCTACCGGATCGCCCCGGGGCTTCGGTGCCGGGGCGGGGATGCCCAGCGGCCCCGGAGTGCATGGCGCGCACTCCGGGGCCGCCCGGGCTCAGACCCTTACGGGTTGAGGAACGTCAGTCGTTCCACGTCACTTGTTGATGCAGGTGTTGCCGAAGGCGGGGTTCAGCAGCCCGATCACGGAGACCGTGTTGCCGCACGCGTTCACCGGAATGTGGACGGGCACCTGGATGACGTTGCCCGAGGCAACGCCCGGCGAGCCCACAGCGGCGCCCTGGGCACCGGAATCGGCGATGGCCATGCCCGCACCCGCGAGCACCAGACCACCGGTGGCAACCGCAGCGGCGACGATCTTCTTGATCATGTATTCCTCCTTGTTGGCAATGCGGTCCCGACCACGGACCGCACACCAGTAACGAGAAGGAGCCATTCAGGCTACGAGCGTATCGTCGCATTCACTCTTTTCAGTCAAGTGCGCACGTACGGGCGATTCCTGGCGTTATATCAACTGTCGTCTCAGCTGTTGTCGATGAACCGGTCGAGTACGCGCACCCCGAACTGGAGGCCGTCGACCGGCACCCGCTCGTCCACCCCGTGGAACATGCCGGCGAAGTCCAGCTCCGGCGGCAGCTTGAGGGGGGCGAACCCGAAGCCGCGGATGCCGAGGTCGTCGAAGGACTTGGCGTCCGTACCGCCCGAGAGCATGTACGGGACGGCCCGCGCGATCGGGTCCTCGGCGGCGAGCGCGTTCTGCATCGCGTCGACCAGCGCGCCGTCGAAGCTGGTCTCCAGCGCCTTGTCCCGCTTGACGGTCTCCCGCTTCACCCGGGGGCCGAGCAGCCGGTCGACCTCGGAGAGGAACTCCTCCTCGTACCCGGGCAGGAACCGGCCGTCCACGTGCGCCACCGCCTCGCCGGGGATCACGTTCACCTTGTACCCGGCGTTGAGCATGGTGGGGGCGGCGGAGTTGTTGAGGGTGGCGCCGATCATCTTGGCGATGCCGCCGAGGCGGACGAGCGTGGCTTCCATGTCGTCGGGGTCGACCGTGAAGCCGAACGCGTCGGACAGCTCGTCCAGGAAGGACCGTACGGACTTGGTCACCCGCACCGGCCACTTGTGCCGGCCGAGCCGGGCGACGGCCTCGCACAGCTCCGTGACCGCGTTGTCCTTGCTGATCATCGAACCGTGGCCGGCGGTGCCCTCGACGGTCAGGCGCATCCAGTTGATGCCCTTCTCCGCCGTCTCGACCAGGTAGAGCCGCAGATTCTCGTTGACGGTGTACGAGAAGCCGCCGACCTCGCTGATCGCCTCGGTGACCCCCTCGAAGAGGTCCGGGTGCTTGTCGACCAGGAAGCGCGCCCCGTACGTACCGCCCGCCTCCTCGTCGGCGAGGAAGGCCAGCACGATGTCGCGCGGGGGCTTGCGGCCGCTGCGCAGCCGGTCCCGTACGACCGCGAGGGTCATCGCGTCCATGTCCTTCATGTCGACGGCGCCCCGGCCCCAGACACAGCCGTCCGCGACCTCCCCGGAGAACGGGTGGTGCGTCCAGTCGTCGGCGTTGGCGGGGACGACGTCGGTGTGCCCGTGGATGAGCAGGGCGGGCCGGGAGGGGTCCTCGCCCTCGATCCGGGCGACCGTGGAGGCGCGGCCGGGGTGCGACTCGAAGATCTTCGGTTCGAGGCCCACCTCGGCGAGCTTCTCCGCGACGTACTCGGCGGCGGCCCGTTCCCCCGGTCCGGAGTGGTCGCCGTAGTTGCTGGTGTCGATCCGGATGAGGTCACGGCAGAGGTCGACGACCTCGTCCTCGCCCGAAACGGTTGTGCCCGAGCTCGAGTCGCTCACGCTGCTCACTCCCACGGTCGTTGCTGGTGGTCCTCCTGATACTCCCCCCATACTCCCGCGCCGGACCCCCCGCCCCAAGGGCGGATCCCGCCGCCGCACCGGCTGTCATACGCCTGTCACACGGACGCGTCGCAGGGACCGGGCGGTGATCGGGCACCCCCGAATGTTTGCTATGGTTTTCCACGTCGGAACGGCCCTGAGCCGCCCGGCGGACACCCGGTCCGGGTGGCGGAATGGCAGACGCGCTAGCTTGAGGTGCTAGTGCCCTTTATCGGGCGTGGGGGTTCAAGTCCCCCCTCGGACACCAGCGATATTTCACCAGTACCTTGCTCGGCCTCACAGAACTCCCAGCACGGACTCGTCCGGGCCGGGAGTTTTTTGTGGGCCGACCGACGCGGGGACACCGACCTGCTGTCGGCGGGCGATCAGCGGAACACGGCGATCGGGTGTTCCAGGACGGTCTCCCCGGTCGCCGGGTTCCAGCTCGTGATCTTGCCCAGACACCGTGCCTGGAACTGGCCCGACGGTAATTGTTTGTCGGCGCTGCGCAGCCTGTCGGCCCGCAGAACGACGCGCAGGTGCGCGGTGCGTTCGCCGTCGCGGTACACCGCCTTCATGATTTGGGCCTTGTCGTCGCCGGGGAGCGATTCGAACTTGGCCTCTACCATGACGAATTCGCCGATCTCGCTCAGAGTTACACCGTCGGCGTGCCCCTCGTCCCGCTCACGGCGGGCGAGTTCACGGACGAGGGCGCGGTTCGGGGTGACGGTGCCGGAGCGCAGGCGGACGTGGACGATGGCGTCCTCGCGTTCGAACACCGACAGCAGCATGCCGACCACCGAGATCGGTTCGCTCTCCTGGATGTAGGAGACGAACACCTCCTGGCTGCTGTCCCTTTTCGCGGTGAACCAGGACACGACGGGCAGACTCGCCCAGAGGCCCACGCTGCGGCTGCGCCGCTCTTCGACCGCCTTCTCCAGCGCCGCTGTGTGGTTGCCGAACTTGTAGTGGTCTTCGACGGCTTCGTCATCGAGATACAGCGGGCTGTAGCTGGCACGCCCGAGGCGCCGGCGCCGGCGCGCCGACAGCCGGCGCACGGCCAGCACGGCGAGCGTCACGAGGCCGACGGCGGCCGCCAGCCACCAGGCCATCCATCCCCACCACGCACCCCACCACTGGGCCTCAGTGACAGCCACGGATCTCCTTGAAGGCAGCGGGCAGGAACCGGACCTTGAGGACGTACGCTTCCAGAGTTTCCAGGGCCGCGGGGTGGACAATCCTGAGGGGCCGCCCCAGGCGGCCGGACGCGTTCAGCGCGAGCAGTTCCGGCTCATGCACGATCGACCGGCCGGTGACCGAGGTGTCATCCGCGTCGTCGCTCGGACGGTGGTCGGCCTCCGGACGGATCCCGAGGTGGTGGTTCCCGGTCACGGCGCCTCCGGACCGGTCGCCTGCGGCACGGGGGCGCAGTCGCCGACGAGTTCGACCATCCGCTCGAACAGCGGGAGCTGGGGAAGGACCGCCTTGGTGTCGTCCTCCGACAGCGCCGGCACCGGGATGTGGTGCTCCGACAGGAAACGGGTGAGGGCTTCGCCGGCGGAGTTGCTGGCGGAGTTGTCATCGGCGCCTATCCGGAAGCCGAGTTCCATCGCGCGTCGTTGCAGTGCGGGATCGTCGGTGACGAGCCGGCCGAGGCGGTCGCCCTCCGAGGTGAGGGCGATGAGCTGTGGTTCGGTGACGAACCGCGTCGAGGGATAGAGCAGGACCCGTTCGTTGTCGACGCGGGCCGTCCGCGCCTCGGCCCGTATCTGGTGGGCGAGGAACTGGTGCTCGTAGATGACCGAGATCGGGGACGTGCTCTTGCCTTCGGGGGACACGTACGTCTTGTTCTTGTCCGAGGCCGGCATCCCCTGGCCGTTGAGGAGTTCTTTGATGTCCCGGCCGAAGGCGTCGGCCTCGGCGGCCGTGCGGGGGATCCCGCCCCCGCCCCTGTCCCCGCCCCCGTGCGGGCCCACGGTGTGATCCACGTAGGAGACAAGTCCGAGGTAGGTGCCCGCGGAGTTGGACTCGCAGATGTGGGAGGTCTGGGCCAGGACCCTGTTGTCGTTGTGTGTGCCGCCGTGCTTCCGGAGTCCGAGGTCGTTCCAGCGCGTGCCCGCTCGCGTCGCGCCGAGGAACTTCTCCATGTCCAGGCGGTAGTAGAGCGGTTCGGCCCCGGCAGGGGCGCCTGGCAGTGGCTCTGCGATCGCGTGGTCGGCGAGCGTCTGCGCGTACTCGCGGTAGGTGGCGAGGACGATCGGGCTGACGAAGGGACGGTACGCCGTCACCGGGCGGCCCTCGGTGGCACGCTTACGGGTGATCTGGTCGGAGGCGGGCTGCCCGGAAGGGAACACGACGTCGTACCCTTCGTAGCTCTGAGCAGCGATCTCCCGCGAGCCCATGCGGGTGATCCGTACCCGGATGCCGTGCCGGACGAGCAGGCGCTGGACCTCGGGGTCCCCGAAGTAGTCCGCCTTGGAGGCCATCTTGGCCTCGATCGTCACGATGCGCTGGAACGGCAGAGCCGCATGGCCGTTGATCAGGACAACAAGGGTGCAGACGGACGTGAGCAGGGCGATCCCCCGCGGCAGCAGGCGGCGTACCCGGCCGCGACGCGCCGGGGCGGGGCCGCCGACCCGTAAGACGGGTTCGTCGGTGTGAGGGGTCCGGTCTGTCTCGACTCTGTGGGTGGCCACGAGGCCTCCTGGAGGAAACGGGCACCCAGTATCTCTCTTTCGGAAGACTCGGGAATGTCTTTTCGAACAACAGGACGTAGCGGAATGAAGAATTCCCGGGGACGGACAACAACACGCCCCCGGGGAGCGAATTGGCGTCAACCGGATCGCGTGGCGTGACGGCAGAGCCATCACGACCATACCGCTGTCGGGCGAGACGAAAGGCCGGGCAACCGACGAGCCACTTTTGTGTGCGGAACGCACCGGACGCGGGTGGAGCCGACGCCCTGTGGAAGCGCCGAGGCCCTTGCGCCGGGCACCCGTTCGGTCGCGTGTCGGAGAGGGCGTGCAGAATGCGTCCATGATCGACAATTACCGGCCCGGTGATGTGCTGGTGCTGGAATGCCCGTTCACCGAGACCACGGTCACCGAGGTCTTCGGCCGGCACGTCTCCGTGCGGTGGCCGTGGCTGGAGGTGGATCCGCCTGCCGAGAACATGAGGTGGAACGGCGGGCGTCACCGGCATGCTGCCGCGGCCCGCGTGCTACCTCGACCTCCTGCGGCAGGGTGACACCCATGACCCCGAGCCGGAGGACCAGGAGTACGCGCTCGATCCGGCCGGCGGTGAACCGGTCCGTATCGAGCTGCTGTTCCGCCCGTACGCGTTCCTCGAACCGGGCGACGAGGTCTCCGACCGGAACGGACGCAGCTGGCGGTTCGACACGGCCTGGGACTGGCACCCCTTCGACGGTGAGCAATCGGGAACCCCGGCCTGGCCGTTGACGCTGCTCTCCCTCGACGGTGAGCCAACGCCTGAGGAAGCGGCGGCGGTTGCCCGGGCGACGGCGGTCGGCGGCCACGCGGAGGAACGTGACCGGTGGGCCGGACTTGCTCTCGCGCGGCCGACCGCTCGTCCGCGGTGACCTCAGGGGGATCGACGAGGTCGCTGTCGTCCGGGCGGACTTGGCGAATGAGTACGGGGACTCAGGCGCGCCGCGGGCTCGTCGGTGACGATGAGGATCGTCTCGATGAACAGGAGAAACGCATGCTCAGCCGACTCGCCAGTCGCGTGGTCCCCGCCTTCGGGCAGTTGACGGTCACCGCCGACGAGGGGGCCGGGTGCCTCCCCGTCGGCATCGTCGTCGCCAACCACAGCTCACTCGCGGATCCGGCGATCGTCCTGGCCGCGCTGCAACGCCTCGGAACCCGGCCCGTGGTGATGGCGGCCGCCGGCCTCTGGCGCGTACCCCTGCTCGGTCAGGTCCTGGCCCGGGAGGGTCATATCCCCGTCCACCGCGGCGATCCCCGTGCGTCCCGGGCGCTCGACCTCGCCGCAGAGGCACTGGAACAGGGCCGGCACATCCTCATCTACGCCGAGGGCGGGCTCCCCGACCGCCGGGACGCGGCCGACGCCGCACCGGGTACGTTCCGCTCCGGGCTCGCCCGGCTCGCGCGGCGCACCGGCGCGCCCGTCATCCCGGTCGGGCAGGCCGGTGCGCGACGTGTCGTCTCCGGCTCGGCCGTCAAGCAGGTCGCGGGGCTGGCCACCGCGCCGCTGCGGCGCCCCCGTCTTCACGTCCACGTCGGGTCTCCGCTCCTGCTCGACGGCGACGGGGCATTGGTCACCACCCGGGCCCACTTCGCCGTCACCGCGGCCTGGAAGACCGCGGCCACGCATCTGGGAGAACCTGCGGCACTGGCTGCCTGAACCGCGAACGGCATTCCGTCGCAGGGGCCTTGGGGTTGCCCTGCGCGAGCCTCGGCGCCTCCGAGGCCGTCCTCCTGGCCCTCGCGGTCCTGGCCGTCCGCAACCGCGTGAAACGCTGACCTTGACAATCCTGATGTGCCGTCGGACGCGGGCGAGCGGGCCCGGAGAGGATTGCCTCTCTCCGGGCCCGCCGCCTTCGTGGTGCTGTGCTGTGTGGTGTGTCGTGCCGGTTACTGGTTCGCGCGGCCCCAGGCGCGGGCTGTGGTGGTGCCGCCTGTGATCACGAACTGGGAGCCCGGTTGGGTGACGATGTTGCCGTCGGCCGAGTTGGTGATGGTGACGTTCGTGAGGGTCGCGCTGCCCCGGGCGCCGCTCATGGCGAGGATGCCGGCGCCGTTGTTGGATTTGTCGATCTTGACGTTGTTGATCACGACGCCGGGCACGTTGCCGCCGCCGGTCTTGAACTGGATGCCGTCGAAGGTGGAGTCGTAGATGTCGGTGTCACGGATCGTGACGCCGGGGATGTCCCTGCTCTGGGCGAAGAGCGTGATGGCGCCGAACTCCTGGTCCTCGTTCCAGAAGGCTCCGCCGGTGCGGTACAGGCCGTTGTTGGCGATCAGGGTCTGGCCGGTGAAGGGCAGCGGGTCGTGGTCGGTCGCCAGCATGATGCCCGGGTAGTTGGCGGTGTCGTACACGAGGTTGTTCTCGATCTTGTTGCCGTAGCCGCCGTAGACCGCGATGCCCGTGGCCCGCCAGGGCAGTTGGATCGTGTTGTTGATGAACTGGTTGTCGTGCGCGACGTCGACCGAGGTGTCCTTGACGTACCGGTTGGCCCAGACCGCCAGGGAGTCGTCGCCCGTGGTGCGGAACGAGGAGTTGAACACCTTGGAGTTCCGCGTGCCGTTGGTGAAGTTGATCCCGTCGGCGTAGGTGTCGCGGATGCGCATGCCGGTGAGCTCCAGCCCGTCGGCGGGGCCCCACAGGTCCGGGATGTTGTCGTAGTCACGGCCGACCCAGACACCGACGTTGGCGTGCTCGATCCAGACGTTGGCGATCTTGGTGTTCTTGCCGAAGCGGCCGTTCAGGGCGACTCCGCCCTCGGCGCCGCCGGGGCCACCGCGGATCCGGCCCGAGCCGAAGATCGCGATGTCGGAGATCTGGGTGTTGTTGTCGATGTCGAAGCCGAAGTTGCCCTCGTGCGGGTGGTTGATGCTGCCCACCGCGAGGTGCGGTTCGGTCAGCGTGTAGAGCTGGGAGTGCCACATGCCGGCGCCGCGGATGGTGACGTTGCTGATGCCGACCTGGTTGTACTGGCCGCGGTTCAGCGGGTCGTCGGTCAGGATCTTCTTCTCCTGGCGCCACTGCCCCACCGGGATCCACACGCAGTCGATGACGTCGGTCTGGTTGTCCGTCACCGCCCGCTGGATGGCGGCCGTGTCGTCGATGCCGTCGTCGGGCACCGCGCCGTACGCCGTGATCGAGGTGCACTCCGCCGGCTTGCTCGTCGGCGGGGCGACCTGCTCCAGGTCGATCAGGTCGATGATGTAGAAGGACGCGGTGTCGCTCGCGTCCCGCTGGAGCTTGAACTTGGTACCCGCCGGATACGTCGTCGACAGGAGCGCGTTCGACTCGTCGAAGAGCCGCCGGGCGTCGGCCTGCGGGGTGTTGGTCAGAGCCTCGGGGCCGTCCGTGTCCCCGTACAGCCAGCTGTGCTTCGAGGAGAAGGTGAGCTTCCTGACGAAGGTGTCGTTGACGTAGAGGCCGATGGTGGCCTCGATGCCGCCGCCGTTCGCCGCGTCGGGGATCGAGTTGCGGACCACGATCGAGTTGGTCGGCACGGTGGAGGTGAACTCCACGAACTGACCGGTGCTGTTGAGCCGTACCGACTTGCGGCCCGAGGACTCGGTGGCGAAGTTCGTGTGCCCGAAGGTGCGTTCGGCGTCGGTCTCCAGCAACGTGCCCTGGTATCGGCCGGCTTCGGCCTCGTACTCGGTGTACGGGACCGCCGCGCCGCGCCCGACCACGATGGACCGGGAGAACGCGTTGTTGGTCTCGTTGGTCTCCGTGACGACGTTGGTGGCGTCGGCGGTGGCCACGAGGGTCGCGCCGCCGCTGGTGGCGGTCCAGCTGCCGTTGACGCTCACGTTGGCGGTGGCGCCGGCGGCGATCGAGGGGGTGTTGGTGTTGAGCGTCGTGCCGCCGACCGCGAGGCGGGTGACCGTGGTGGCGCCCGACGCGGTGGTGCCGCGGTTCTTCACCGCCACGGTGAACTGCACCGGTGCTCCGACGGCCGGGTTGGCCGGGGTGGAGTCGATGCTGAGCACCTGGAGGTCGGGGCCCGGGGCCTGGCCGACGACCAGCTGCGCCGTCGCGGCGAAGCTGTTGTTGTTGTTGTCCTGCTCGACGACCGTGTCGGTCGGGTCCACCACGGCGGTCACCCGGTAACTGCCCTCGGAGCGCTTGCCGACGGCGACGGGCACGGTGGCCGAGGCGCCCACGGCGAGCGCGCCGACCGGGGCGCTGCCCGCGACGGCGCCGCCGACGCTGACGTTGACGGTGGTCGCCGGGGAGGCGGCGGTACCCACATTGCGTACGGTCGCGTTGACCGTGGTCGTGTCGGTCTCCACCGGTGCGGCGGGGGTCCACGTCAGCGCGGTGACGGTCAGGTCCGGGTTGGGCGCCGGGACTCCGATGACCTGGATCTCGGCGACCTGGCCGCCGCCCGCCCCGGTGTTGCCGAAGATCTGGAGCTGGAGGTCGGAGACGCGGCCGGTGACCGGGATCGTCACCGAGTTCTGGTTGGTCGCCGGGTTGAAGGCGTAGTCGGCCCGCGCCTTGAGCGACGTGAAGCCGGCGGCGGTGTAGGCGCGTCCGAGGACCTGGATGCTCTGGGTCCTCGGCCCCCACGCGGAGTCGGGGTTGAGCTTGACCACGACGGAGCTGAGGTCGGCGTCGGCGCCGAGCTTCACGGTGAGGTTCGACGGCTGCCCGTTGGACTCCCAGTACGTGGCGAGGTTGTTGTCGTTGGCGTTGGCCGCGACGAACGAGAAGACCGACGAGTTCGCCTCGACGGCCTTGCCGCGGGCGAGGTTGGTGCCCGTGCCCGGGTCGGGATCGGGGCCGGGACCCGGGTCGGTGGCCGCCGGGCCGTACACCGCCAGCTCGGAGACCTGGGCGGCGGGCCAGCCGGTGTTCCCGGTGATGTTCACCCGGACGTACCGGACGCTCGTCGAGGTGAAGTCGATGGTGACGGTGTTGCCCGAGGCCGGGGAGAACGCACGGGCCGCCGAGGCGGAGAGGGTGCTGAAGGTCGTCCCGTTCGTGCTGCCCTGTACGGCGACGGCCTGGGTGCGCGCTTCCCACGTCGTCGGCAGTCTGAGGACCACCTGGTCGACGGCGACGGCGCTGCCGAGGTCGGCCTGGACCCAGCCCGGGAAGCCGTTGTTCGGCCCTTCCCAGTACGTCTGCTGATTGCCGTCGGTGACGTTGGCGGCGGGGTGGCTGCCCTCGGACCCGCTCGCCGAGGCGGTCCGGCCGGCGGCGACGTTGGGGCGGTCGGCCGCGGTGGCGGTGGTGGCGCCGGAGAGAGGTATGAGCCCGAAGGCGATCAGGCCGGCCATGACGAGGCCGGTGATCCACCGTCTGCTGAGCTGCGTTCGTTTCATGGGTCCTCTGTCTGTCGGAACGAGAGAGTGGGGGGCCGCGGGAGGGGGGCCTGCGGGTCGGACTCTTGCCACGAAGTTGCGAGGAGCTTCTGAAAAAATTGAGCCAGTTGCACAGTTTTTTGCGAGTCACAGGTTCCAATCGTGTCACCAGTTTGTCAACGGTTTACACACGACGATCAATTGGGCAGCAGGACACGCGGCCCGGCGGAGCGAGGTCTCAGCGCACGCGGGACTTGGGCGGCGCGGTGCCCGACGCCAGAGGTGAGCGGGCCAGTTCGACACAGCCCGCGGTGATCAGGGCGACGCCGATCAGCTCCGGGATCAGCCACCAGCCGGTACGCACGTTCTCGCCGAACAGCGTGACCCCGTACGTGATGCTGATCAGCGCGTCCCCGAGGGTCAGCATCGGCTGGGACGCCACCAGGGACCCCGCCTGGAGCGCGTTCTGGAGGAGGAAGAGCGAGCCGATCCCGGCCGCGGCGGTCGCGTACAACTGCCAGGCGGAGAGCAGCGCGACCACGCCAGAGCCGTCCTCGATCCGGGACACGGCGTCCTTCAGCAGCGCGGCGGTCAGCGCGTAGCCGACGGCGGCGGCGAGTCCGAAGAGCGCGGCGCGTGCGTTGCCCCGGACCCGCTGCGCGGCGCCGATCAGGACCATCTCGAAGGCCAGGGTAATGGTCAGCGCCGGGATCCAGGAGAGGCCGTCCACGGTCTCGCTGCCGCCGCCCGGCGACGCCGAGCCCAGGCCGAGGGCGAGGCCGACAGTGACCGCGGCGACCCCCAGCCAGGCGGTGCCCGGGAGCCGGGACCGGAAGACGTAACTCGCGATCAGCAGCGTCACGGGCAGCTCGATGACGAAGATCGGCTGGACCACGGCGATGGCGCCGGTGGCGAGCGCGATCGCCTGGCAGACGGCGGCCACGATGACCAGGCCGATGCCCGCCAGCCAGACCCGCTGCCGGAGCAGATGCCTGATCAGCGAGAGGTGCAGGGCGTCCGAGTCGGGCACCGTGGACGCGGCGCGCCGCTGGAGCACCGAGGCGGAGCCGTTGCTGATCGCGGTCAGGACGGCGAACAGGACACTGATCACCCGTCCATCATGCGGGCGGCCGGCGCGGGATCCGCTCTCATCCCCGCCGGGGGCGCGAGGCGTGGGCCGAACGGGCTACCCCGCAGGTCGGTAGGGTGGGGAGCCCCGTGCCACCGGCGCCGCCCGGCGCCGTGAAGGAACCGCCCGGGCCGCGAAAGGGGTGGGATCCGTGGGACACCGGCATCGCACCCCTCCGTCCTCCCCCCTGCCGCAGCGCGAAGGGGTCGACGCGGTGCGGCTGAGGCTGCCCGCCGATCCCGGCGGGGCGTGGGAGACGGTACGGGACCACCTCGTGGCGCGCTTCGGAGCGGCCGTCGGTACGGAGCGGGTCGACGCGATGTTCCGCGAGGGGCGTTTTGTCGGCGTGGACGGGCCGGTCGGCGCGTCGGAGCCGTACACCGCCGGGCGGTATCTCTGGTTCCACCGCGACTTCGCGCCCGAGCAGCGGGTGCCGTTCGAGGTGGGGATCGTCCACCGGGACGAGCGGATCGTCGTCGCGGACAAGCCGCACTTCCTGGCCACCACCCCGCGCGGGTCGCACATCACCGAGACCGTGCCGGCCCGGCTGCGCCGCGCGTGGGGGCTGCCGGAGCTCCAGCCCGCGCACCGCCTGGACCGGCTCACGGCCGGGCTGGTGCTGTGTGTCGTACGGGCCGGGGACCGCGGCGCGTACCAGACGCTGTTCCGGGACCGGGCGGTCCGCAAGGAGTACGAGGCGGTCGCGCCGTACGACCCGGCGGTGGCGCTTCCGCTCACCGTACGGAGCCGGATCGAGAAGGAGCGCGGGGAGCAGGCGGCCCGGGAGGTCCCCGGGGAGCCCAACAGCGAGAGCCGGGTCGAACTGCTGGAGCACCGGGGCGGGTTCGGCCGGTACCGGCTGCTGCCGGCCACCGGCCGCACCCATCAGCTGCGGGTCCACATGAACAGCCTCGGGCTGCCGCTCCTGCACGACCCGCTCTACCCGGTCGTACGGGACCCCGGGCCCGACGACTACGCGCGTCCGCTCCAACTCCTCGCCAAGGTACTGGAGTTCACCGATCCGCTGACCGGTGAGCCGTTCCGCTTCACGAGCGGGTCGCGCCTGCTGCCGCCCGCTCAGTGGCCGCGCTGAATCCACTCCTCCAGGTGCGGGGCCTCGGCGCCGATCGTGGTCGGGTCGCCGTGGCCGGTGCGGACCACCGTCTCCGGGGGCAGCGCGAGCAGCCGGTCGCGGATCGAGTCGATGATCGTCGGGAAGTGCGAGAACGACCGGCCGGTGGCGCCGGGGCCGCCCTGGAAGAGCGTGTCGCCGGTGAAGACCGTCGACAGCGCGGGGGCGTACAGGCAGACCGCGCCCGGCGCGTGGCCGGGGGTGTGGAGCACGGTCAGGGTGATCCCGCCGACGGCGAGCGTGCCGCCGTCGGTCAGTTCGCCGTCGGGGGCCCGGTCCGGGTGGGTCTGCTTCCACAGCGGCAGGTCGTCGGGGTGGAGCAGGATCGGCGCGCCGGTCGCGGCGGCGAGGGCCGGGGCCGCGTCGATGTGGTCGTTGTGGGCGTGGGTGCAGACGACGGCGCGCAGCGTACGGCCGTCGAGGGCGGCCTCGATGGCGGCGGCGTCGTGCGCGGCGTCGATGACGATCGCCTCGGAGTCGTCGCCGACGATCCAGACGTTGTTGTCGACGTCCCAGGTGCCGCCGTCGAGGGAGAAGGTCCCCGAGGTGACGAGGTGGTCGACGCGGGGTGCGGAGGCGGCGGAGCCGGTCATCAGAACACCACCACCGAACGCAGCACGTCGCCCTCGTGCATCCGGACGAACGCCTTCTCCACGTCGCCGAGTTCGATGGTCTCGCTGACGAACGCGGCGAGGTCGATCCGGCCCTGCTGGTGGAGGTCGATGAGCATCGGGAAGTCCCTGGAGGGCAGACAGTCCCCGTACCAGGACGACTTGAGCGAGCCGCCGCGGCCGAAGACGTCCAGCAGGGGCAGTTCGAGCTTCATCTCGGGCGTGGGGACGCCGACCAGGACGACGGTCCCGGCCAGGTCCCGTGCGTAGAAGGCCTGTTCGTACGTCTCCGGGCGGCCGACGGCCTCGATGACGACGTCCGCGCCGAAGCCGCCGGTGAGTTCGCGGATGGCCTCGACCGGGTCGGTGGAGCGGGAGTTGACGGTGTGGGTGGCGCCCATCGTCCTCGCCGTCTCCAGCTTGCGGTCGTCGATGTCGACGGCGATGATCCGGGCGGCGCCGGCGAGCCGGGCGCCGACGACGGCGGCGTCGCCGACCCCGCCGCAGCCGATGACGGCC
>NZ_WWJY01000684.1 GCF_009865405.1 Streptomyces sp. SID3212
CGACGCCGGGCCGCTGCCCCGCCGCATCGCGTACAGCTCCGCCAGCGTCGCCCCGTCCCGGCCGACCGCCGACTCCCGCTCGCCGTCCTCCGGGCCGAGCCAGGCCAGCGCCTCCGCCCGCGTCAGCGAACCGACCTCGATCCTCGCCATGCACCGCCCCGGCCTGACCACCGCCGGGTGCAGCCGCTCCAGGTCCTCGTTGGTCGTCACCCCCACCAGCACGTTCCTGCCCTGGCCGAGTAGCCCGTCCGTGAGGTTCAGCAGCCGCGACAGCGCCTGGCCCGCGGTGTGCTTGGCCTCGCCCCTGATCAGTTCGTCGCAGTCCTCCAGCAGGAGCAGCCGCCAGCGCCCCTTCGCCGAGCCGTCGTCCTCCCCGATGGCGATGTCCATCAGGTACCCGACGTCGTTGAAGAGCCGCTCCGGGTCCAGGACACAGTCCACCTGGCACCAGTCGCGCCACGAACGCGCCAGCGTGCGCAGCGCGGACGTCTTGCCCGTGCCGGGCGGCCCGTGCAGCAGGAGCAGCCGCCCCGCGATGTCGTCCGGGGTCACCTTCATCAGCCGGTCCATCGCCTCCGCCACGGGGGCGGTGTAGTTGGGCCTGACCTCGTCCCAGGTCCCGGCGGCGATCTGGCGGGTGGTGCGGTGCGGACCGCGCCGGGGCGACACGTACCAGAAGCCCATCGTCACATTGTCGGGCTGCGGCTCCGGCTCGTCCTGGGCGCCGTCGGTCGTCTGCTGGTGGACCTTCTCGGCGAGTTCGGCGCTGACCGCCGTCACGGTCACGTCCGCGCCCCGGTTCCAGCGGGACACCAGCAGCGTCCAGCCGTCCCCCTCGGCCAGGGTGGCGCTGCGGTCGTCGTCCTTGGCGCGGCGCAGGATCGTCGCGCCGGGCGGCAGCAGGGGCGCGCCCGACTTGACGCGGTCGATCGTCGAACTGTGCGAGAACGGCTGCTCGCCCGTCGCGAAGCGACCGAGGAACAGCGCGTCGACCACATCCGACGGCGAATCGCTGTCATCGACGTTGAGCCGGATCGGCAGTGCGTCCTGAGGCTTGGCAGACATGTCGCCCATGATCCGGCACACGAAGGTCCGACGCACGGTGTTTTGCCCCGTGGCGGATGCGCGGGCGCGCGGGAACGCGGGTGCGCGGTGGCCCCCGCGCACCCGCCCCCGCGCACCCGCCCCCGGTCAGCGGCGCCCCGCGCCCACCACCCGGCGTGCGGCGGCGCGCGTCCGGCGGACGACGGCGTACCCCTGGGTCAGGGCCCGGTCCCTGGCGAAGATCCGGCCGAGCGACCGGCCCTCGACCAGGTGTGCGAACTCGTCGGTGTCGGTGGAGCGCCGGACGGTCACCCGCTCCAGCGCGTACGGGCCCTGGCGCGGCCGGGCGAGCGCGTTGCCCACGGCGAGCGACTGGGTGAACCCGGCCTCGCGGACCGTACGGCGGACCCGCCGGCTGGAGTAGCCGTACGGGTACGCGAAGGAGACCGGCGGCCCGCCGCCCAGCCGGTCGCCGATGACCTCCCGGCAGTGGAGCGCCTCGAACCGCAGCCGCTCCGGGGTGAGTTGGTCCAGCTGCGGGTGGGTGTGGCTGTGGCCGCCGATCTCGGTGCCGGCCGCCGCCAGCTCCCGTACCTGGCCCCAGTCGAGCATGGTGTCGAGCGCGCCGCCCGTGTGTCCCGGCCCGCGCAGCCATCCGGTCGTCAGGAACACGGTGGCGGTGAAGCCGTACGAGGCGAGGACGGGGAGGGCATGGCGGTGCACGCCCTCGTAACCGTCGTCGAAGGTGATCAGCACGGGGCGCGGAGGCAGCGCACGGCCGGTGCGCCAGGCGTGGGCGAGTGCCGCCGTGGTGACGGGCGTGAACCCGCGTGCGTCGAGCAACTCCATCTGCGCCGCGAAGGCTTCGGGGGAGACGGACAGGACGTGGGTGGCGGCGGCGGGCCGGTGCGCCACGGCGTGGTACATCAGGATCGGTATGGGCTCACGCGCGTCCAGGACCGGATTCGCAGGACCCGCAGGACCCGCCGGGCCTGCGGGACCCGCCGGGCCTGCGGGACCCGCCGGACCCGCCGCGGACGGCGGGTCCGGCGGGCCGGGTGGTTCTTCCCTCACGCGGAGGCTCCCCTGGGGCTGCCGAGGCGCCCCGTCCTCTCGATCGGGCCCGACGAGAACGTGGCCCCGCCCCCGCGCGCCCGGTAACTCCCCAGCAGGTAACCGCCCGCCGCCGCGAGGACGCCGACCACGATCGCGCCGGCCCGCCCCAGGCCGCCGGGCCGGCCCCGTACCGCGTCGCGCAGCCCCCGTACCACCCCGGCGGGCAGCACCCGGGTGGTGTAGCGCCGTTCGGACTCAAGTCCCTTGCCCGCGCCGACACTTCGGGCCACCAGGGCCTTCGACAGACCCTCGGCGTAGGCGCGGGTGCGGAAGTACCCGAACCGCTCCCGCGCCTCCGGGACCTTGTGGCGGATCAGCGCCCGGTCGTCGATCAGCAGCACCGCGTCCGGTACGGCCCTGGCGAGCCGGATGCACAACTCCGTCTCCTCGCACCCCAGGGGCCGCTTGTCGCCGTCGCGCCCGATGCCCGTGGCGAACCCTCCGGCGGCGTCGAACGCCGACCGCCGGAAGGACGCGTTCCCGCCCAGGACGTTACGGACCCGCACCTTCCCCTCGGGCAGCCCCCGGTACGTACAGCCGACGACCCAGTCGAACTCCTCGGGGAACCACCCCGGCCTGCGGCCCGACGCCCAGGCGGGCAGGGTGCGTCCGCCGACCGCCAGCACCCGCGGATCGTCGTACGCCTCGTCGAAGAACCGCAGCCAGTCCCGTTCGGCCACGGCGTCGTCGTCGAGGAACGCCACGATCTCGCCCCGGGCGGCGGCGATCCCGGTGTTGCGGCCGGCGGAGAGGCCGCGGACGCCCGCGTTGGCGAGCACCCGCACCTCCCCGCGCGCCGCGAACTCCCCGTACTCCACCCGGAGTCGCTCCAGCAGAGCGGGGTGGTGATCGACCACGACGAGGATCTCCAGCGCCGGCAGCGACTGGTGGCGCACCGAGTCGACCGCCGCGAGGATGTCGTCCCAGCGGTCCTCGGTGTAGACGCAGATCACCACCGAGAACGGCCGGTGACGGTGGGGAAAGTGAGGAGGATGAGGACGGTGGGGGAGGTGGGGAAGGTGAGGGCGGCCGGTCAAGACACCTCTCCCCGCAGCGCCGTGATCCGGAGTCCCGGAGGCCGCCGCCGCGTCGCGCGCGGGACGCCCTTCTCCCGGAGGATCACCCTGAGGACCCGGAGCCCGTCCCTGACGGCCCGCAGATTGCTGACCCCGTGGATCCGGTCGAACTCGTGGCTCGGGATCTCCTGCACCTTCAACCCGGCCTGCACGACCCGGATGTTCATCAGCGTCTCGACCTCGAACCCCGTGCAGTCGAGGGTGAGGTCGTCCAGGCAGTGCCGCCAGAACGCGTTGTAGCCGTAGCAGAGATCGGTGTACCGCGCGCCGAACTTGGCGTTGACGACCGCGCACAGGGCGCGGTTGCCGAGCCGGCGGATCCGCGTCATGTCGTCCGTGCCACCGCCGTTGGCGAACCGCGATCCCTTGGCGAAGTCGGCCCCCGAGACCAGCGCGGAGACGTAGGACACGATCTCGTTGCCGTCGGCCGAGCCGTCCGCGTCGATCATCACGATGATGTCGCCCGTGCACGCGGCGAACCCGCTGATCAGCGCGTCCCCCTTGCCCTTGCCGCGCTGGGTGACGACCTTGACGTCCGGCCGCAGTTCGCGGGCCACCCGGACGGTGTCGTCGGTCGATCTGCCGTCCACCAGGACCACTTCGTGGATCCAGTCGGGCAGGGTCTTGAAGACGTACGGAAGGTTCTCGGCCTCGTTCATGGCCGGGATGACGACGCTCACGGGCGGAGCGATCGCCAGATGGAGTGAGACCGGGCGGTACGGACGCGCTGTGCGGTGGGACCCGTTCCTGACAGCGGGCGTCTGCGCGGAACCGGCTGAATTCCGCGAGCGCGCTGTTAACGGATCTTCGCCCGGCAGGGCCGGGCGCACAAAAGAGCTCACGAGTCTGTTTCCCTCTCGTCCGGTGGACCGCCCACCCCCGGGCGGTCCGGCTGTGTTTCCGGTTCGAAAGGGGGGTTCTCACCTCCCGCGACAACAAGACCCCTGCCGTGACGGCACGGATCTCCCTGGCGCATGGGCGAGTTGTGGAGCTGGCCGCGCGGCACGCGACTCGGCATCAAGTGCGGTCACCGAGCACGGCACCCCCCTACCGCGCCCCGCCCGGGAGCCATCGCGGCGTTTGAGCCCTCCCCAGGACGCCGCTTTGCGTGATGGACCGATGCGGGTGGTCGTAAGACGGTATTGAGGGCGGGGACGGTATGGCAAGGGCTGGAACGTGCCGTAATGTTCTTGACATGGACACTTCCAGTGAGGGGTGGGGCCTGGTACCAAAGGAGAGGCAGAAATCCTGCTAAAGGGAGGTTCCATGAAACTGTCCCGAATCGCGGCATTCACGTCCGCGTTGACCCTCGGAGCCGTGCTCGCTCTCACCGGCGCGGCCTCCGCGCAGGCCGCGCCGTCGGCCGCCGCCACCGACTACGTGGCGCTGGGCGACTCCTACTCCTCCGGACTCGGCGCCGGCGCGTACGACTCCGCCGCCGGCGACTGCAAGCGCACCGCCCGCGCGTACCCGGCCCTCTGGGCGGCCGCGCATTCACCCGCCACGTTCGCGTTCACCGCTTGCTCGGGCGCTCGTACGGGTGATGTGACCGCGAATCAGCTGACCCCCCTCAACGCCTCCACCGACCTCGTGAGCATCACCATCGGCGGCAACGACGCCGGCTTCGCGGACGTCATGACGACCTGCGTCCTCCAGTCGGAGTCCACCTGCCTCAACCGGGTCGCCCAGGCCCGTGCCTTCGTCGACAGCACCCTGCCCGCCAACCTCGACCGCGTCTACACGGCGATCTCGGCCAGAGCCCCCTCGGCGAGAGTGGTCGTGCTCGGCTACCCCCGCTTCTACCAGCTGAGCGGCTCCTGCATCGCCGGCCTCTCCGAGAGGGAGCGCTCCGCGATCAACAGCGCCTCCGACTACCTGAACGACGCGACCGCCAAGCGGGCGGCCGACCACGGATTCACGTTCGCCGGGGTCGCGTCGGCGTTCCAGGGGCACGAGATCTGCTCGGGCTCCTCGTGGCTCCACAGCGTGAACCTGCTCAACATCAGCGAGTCCTACCACCCGACCGCCGCCGGCCAGTCCGGCGGTTACCTGCCGGTCTTCACCTCGGCCGCCTGAAAGGCACCAAGCGCCGTACCGCCGTGCGAAGAGGCCCCGGTCACCCGGGGCCTCTTCGTGTCAGGTCAGCGACAGGCAACGCCAGTTGGTGCGCCGGTCAACCATCGGCCCCCGGGGTGAACTGTCCAACTCGCCCTGAATTAGGATGGATCAGGCAAGGCGCGTCAACCCCCTTGTGTGTGTGGTGAATCCTGAAGACGGGATACACGAGTGTCAGTAGGGGACGATAGGGTTAACCTGCCCGGGTCGGGTGCCCTCGTACGGGTGGGGAGTGACATGAAACAGATAACGGTCCACAGCAGGGCGCGAGTCCCTGCGATCACCTGCGGAAGCAGCGCGACCAGTTCGCGCCTCGACCGCCATCTCTCGGTGCTCGGCGGTCCCGCCGTGCCCCAGCGGGAGACGGCCGAGGCGACTCTGCTGATGCGTGAACTGACCTCGCGGGACCGGACGGAGACCCAGAAGAGCAGAAGTGCGCGCGTCTCGCTCTTCGCACCGCTGCGGCGCCTGCGCCGCTCTCTCTTCGGCAGCCGCGGCTGAACTCTACCG
Source organism: Streptomyces sp. SID3212 (assembly GCF_009865405.1). GTDB lineage: Bacteria > Actinomycetota > Actinomycetes > Streptomycetales > Streptomycetaceae > Streptomyces. Next base: position 5,862 of record NZ_WWJY01000684.1, read on the forward strand.
CCCCGCTCCTTCCGCAGCACCCTCGGTGATTCGGCCGGTGGACCACTCCCCGCCACCGGTCGGCTCACTCACCGCTGTCGGCGTACCGCCGTACGGTCAGCGGGACGAACACGGCCAGCAGCGCCAGTGACCAGAGCAGGGACCCGGCCAGCGGATGGGCCGTCGGCCAGGCCGCGTCAACGGCCGGCGCCGCGTTGCCGAAGAGATCGCGTACGGCCCCCGCGATCGCGCTGATCGGATTCCACTCCGCGGCCGTCCGCAGCCAGCCCGGCAGTCCGTCCGTCGGGATGTACGCGCTCGACAGCAGCGGCAGGACGAACGTGACCGCGCCCAACTGCCCCGCCACCTCCTCGTTACGGAGGACCAGCCCGAGGTACGTGCCCACCCACGCCGTCGCGAAGCGGAAGAGCAGCAGCACCCCGACCGCCCCGAGTGCGCCCGGTACGCCCCCCTCGATCCGCCAGCCCACCGCCAGCCCCACGAGCATCAGCGGCACGATCCCGGCGGCGGTGGTGAGCAGGTCGGCCGCGGTCTGACCGAGCGGTACGGCGGCCCGGCTCATCGGCAGGGTCCTGAACCGGTCCATGACCCCGCGCTGCGCGTCCTGGGACGCCTGGAACATCCCGGTCATGAGGCCGCCCGCGGCGGTCGCCGCCAGCAACCCCGGTACGAGGAAGGCGCGGTACTCCCGGCCGGGCGTCGCGAGCGCGCTGCCGAAGACGTAACCGAAGAACAGCAGCATGTTGATCGGCATGCTCTGGGTGAGGAGCACCACGCCCGGCGCGCGCCGGATGCGCCGGAGGTGCCGGCGGAGGACGGCTCCGCTGTCGTACGCGAGCGTGCTCGGACGGCGTGCTTCTTCGTCGTAGGCGATGTCGTACGCGGTGGTGCTCATACGGCGTGCTCCTTCCCGGCCCCGCGCCGGGCGCGCGGCTCGGTGGTGAGGGGGAGGGCGAGGGGGGCCGGTTCGGCGGTGAGGGGACCCGTACGGCCGGTCAGGCGCAGGAACGCCTCGTCCAGCGTCGGGGGCCGCAGGCTCGCGTCGACCACCGGCACGCCCGCCGCGTCCAGTTCGCGGACGATCCGGGGCAGCGTCAGCGCGGGGTCGGCGGCCACGGCGCCGACGGCCCGGCGCGTCCGGTCGAGCACCGGCTCGGCGCCGGTCAGCCGGTCGAGGACACCCGCCGCCGCGACGAGCGCGGCCTCGGTCGCCTCTCCGGTCGCCTCTTCGGCGAGGACGACCTCCGCGTACGAGCCGATGAGCGCCTTGAGCGAGGCCGGCGTGCCGCGATGGGCCGCCCGCCCGTCGTCGATCAGCACGATGCTGTCGGCGAGCCGGTCGGCCTCCTCCAGATACTGCGTGGTGAGCAG
>NZ_WWJY01000685.1 GCF_009865405.1 Streptomyces sp. SID3212
AGCGCCGATGGTACTGCAGGGGGGACCCTGTGGGAGAGTAGGACGCCGCCGAACAATCTTTCAAGGACCCTTGGTCCAGCGTTCATGCTGGACCAAGGGTCCTTTTTGTTTTTCCCGTTTTTCTTCCGTACTTCTTTCCCGACGCGCGTCCGAAGGTCGGCCACGCGAGAATTACTGCGGTACCCGCAGACAGGAGCCACCGATGTCCCCCAATTCCTCCGACGACCGACCTGAGCGCGAGCCACGTCGCAGCAGGGACAGCGGTGGCGACCGGGGAGGGTTCCGTGGCGGCCGTCCCGCAGGTGCGGGCGCGTCCGGCGGTGCCGGTGGTGGTCGCTCCGGTACGGGTGGCAGGCCCAGCACGGGTGGTCGGCCCAGCACGGGCGGCCGTCCGAGCACCGGTGGTCGGCCCAACACCGGTGGTGGGGCCCCTCGCCGTGACGACCGTGGTGGCCGGCCCACCGGTGGTGGCAGCGGCAATGGTGGTTACCAGCGTCGTGACGACCGGCCTTCGGGTCCCCGTCGTGACGACCGTGGCGAAGGCAGGCCCTCGTTCCGTGGCGACCGGCGTGACGACCGCCCGAGCGGTCCGCGCCGTGACGACCGACCGGCCGGCGGCGGTCCGCGCCGTGATGACGACCGTGGTGGCCGTCCCAGCGGTTCCGGTGGCTTCGGCGGCGGCCGGCCCGGCACGGGCGGTGGCCCCGCCCGTCGTGACGACCGTGGCGGGCGGCCCACCGGTGGTGGCAGCGGCAGTGGTGGCTACCAGCGTCGCGACGACCGGCCGAGTGGCAGCGGTCCCCGGCGCGACGATCGTTCGAGCAGCGCTCCTCGCCGTGACAACAACGACCGTCCTCCCTTCAAGCGGGACGACAACCGGGGCGGTGGCGGCGGCTTCCAGCGTCGCGACGACCGGCCCGGCACACCCCGTCGTGACGACGACCGGCCCGCGTTCCGGCGCGACGACCGTCGTGACGAGCGCCCCAGCACTCCCCGCCGTGACGACGACCGGTCCGGCTTCCGGCGTGACGACCGGCCCAGCAGCGGTCCCCGTCGTGACGACAGCCGTGGCAGCCGTCCCACCGGTGGTGGCGCCGGCGGCGGTTACCAGCGTCGCGACGACCGGCCGGGCGGCAGTGGCCCCCGGCGGGACAACGACCGTGGCAACGACCGTGGTGGCCGTCCCACGTCCGGCGGCGGTGGGTACGCCCGCCGTGACGACCGGGGCGGGCGCCCCGGCGGCGGCTACGGCAGCCGGGACGGCGAGCGCGGGACCGGCTACGCGCGGCGTGACGAGCGCGAGCGCGACCGAGAGCCCATCAAGCGGCTGCCGATCCCCGACGAGATCACCGGTTACGAGGTCGACAAGAGCGTGCGGCAGGAGCTGATGAGCCTGCCCAAGACGCTCGCCGACGACGTCGCCAGGAACCTCGTCATGGTCGCCCAGCTGATCGACGACGACCCCGAGCAGGCGTACGCGTACTCCCGTATCGCCCTGCGGCTCGCCTCCCGGGTCGCGGCCGTCCGCGAGGCGGCCGGCTTTGCCGCGTACGCCACCCAGAAGTACGCGGAGGCGCTGGCCGAGTTCCGGGCCGCGAAGCGGATGACCGGGAACGTCGACCTGTGGCCCGTGATGGCGGACTGCGAGCGCGGCCTCGGCCGTCCGGAGCGCGCGATGGCGATGGCCGGTGAGCCCGAGGTGGCCAAGCTCGACAAGGCCGGTCAGGTCGAGATGCGGATGGTCGCGGCCGGAGCGCGGCGGGACATGGGGCAGATCGAGGCCGCCATCGTCACGTTGCAGGGCCCCGAGCTGGCGTCCCACTCCGTACAGCCGTGGACCGCCCGTCTTCGTTATGCCTACGCCGACGCCCTGCTGTCGGCCGGGCGTGAGGACGAGGCGCGCGAATGGTTCGGCAAGACCGTCGAGGCGGACAAGGACGCCTCGACGGACGCCTCGGACCGTCTCGCGGAGCTGGACGGGGTCGAGTTCGTGGACGCCCTGGTCGATGACGATGACGATGACGAGGATGACGACGAGGTCGACAACGACGTTGCTGACGTCGACGTCGAGGTCGCGGCCGATCTGGATGACGACGAGGACGAAGACGACGAGGACGAAGACGACGACAACACCAAGCACTGAGCTGTGAGGCGAGTGGGCGGCACCCCCGACCGGGGTGCCGCCCACTCGCCTTTTTCCGTTTCAGCCCAGCGTCAGGCTCCGCAGGACCAGCCCGGTCGCCGGCTTGGGGCCGAACGACGTCGACTTGCGCGGCATCGTGACCCCCTGCCGCGCCAGGTCCCGTACGACCTCCTCGCGTACCGGATGCATCAGCACCGCCGTCCCTCCGACCCGTTCGGCCTGGGTGACGGCCGCCTCCGTGTCGTGCAGATAGGCGATGTACTCGGGCGCGTCCGGGATCCGCCAGAGGTGGTCGAGCAGCGTGGCGTGCAGGACCGTCGCGTCCAGTTCCCGCCAGGCGGCGGGCGGTTCCGCCGGTACCGTACGGGCCAGCAGGCCTTCGTCCGGGCGGTCCACCAGGTGGAAGCGGCCGTCCCCGGCCAGCAGGAACGCGTTGCTCTCCGACGCGGCCTCCGCCAGTGCGGCCAGAGCCTCCGGCAGCGGGACGTCGAGCGTACGGACCCGGAACGCGTCCCCGATCGCGTCGACGGCCCGCGCGACCGGGAGCCGGTGCAGCAGCCGGTGGATGGCGCGGACCTGGAGGGGGTAGCGGGCCGTGTCGATCAGCAGGACAAGTCCGAAGTCCCAGGGGCTGCCCGCCGGATGCTCGGTGCGCAGCCGCAGGTACGTCGCCCAGCGGTGGTGCCCGTCGGCGATGAGCGCCTGGTGGCGCGCGAGGTCGGTCCGGATCTCGGCGAGGTCGGCGGGGTCCGTGACCGACCACAGGCGGTGGGCGAAGCCGTCCTCGGTGGTGGTGGCGAGGAGCGGCGGCCGGCTGAGGGTGCGTCCGACGACCGCGCTCGTACCCGTCGTGTCCGTTTCCGCGCCAGGGGTGGCGTCTTCCGATCGGTACGTCAGCAGCAGCGGTTCGAGGTTCGCCGCCGTCGTCCGCATCAGGGCCGCCCGGTCCTCCACCACGTCCGGCATCACGTCCTCGTGCGGCAGCACGATCCCGTCGGCCGGTACGGACAGCTCCAGCGCCCCGATGACCCCGCGTTGCAGCAGATCGCCCTTGCGCTGCTCGTAGACGTACAGGGCGGGTTCGGGATCGGCGGCGAGGATGCCCTCCGCCAGCCACGCCGCGAGTGTCTGCGCCGCCTGCCGGTGCCTCTCCCCGGCGGTGGCGGCCTGCGGGAGGATCAGCCGGACGATGTTGTACGGGTCCGCCGACTCCAGGTGGTGGAGTCCGTCGGGCCTGATGACCACGTCGTACGGCGGTGAGGTCACGGCGGACAGGCTGCCCACCCGCTCGGGGACGTAGCGCAGTCCGCGGATCGGGAGCAGGCGCAGACCTCTGTTCTCGTCCGGCGGACCTGTGGTGTTCATCCGTGCATCGTATGTGGGGTACGGGATGAGCGATGATCGGGGGAGATGTCCCGAGCGAGGAGCGGAAGACTCGATGAGCGAGCAGCAGAGCACGACCAGGCCCCGCGGCAGTACGACACCGCTGAACGAGGCGTACGACACGGCTCTGCTCGATCTCGACGGGGTGGTGTACACGGGCGGTGAGGCCATCGCGCACGCGGTGGACGCGCTGGGTACGGCCCGGGACGCGGGGATGCGTCTGGCGTACGTCACCAACAACGCCCTGCGGCCCCCGGACGCCGTCGCCGCGCACCTGACGGAGTTGGGGGTGTCGGCCGATCCCGCCGATGTGATCACCTCGGCGCAGGCGGTGGCCCGGCTGATCGCCGAACAGGTGCCCGACGGCTCCAAGGTGTTGGTCATCGGGGGTGAGGGGCTGCGGGTCGCGCTGCGTGAACGCGGCCTCGAACCGGTCGAGTCGGCCGACGACGGACCGGTCGCGGTGGCGCAGGGGTACGGCGGGCCCGACCTGGCCTGGGGGCGGTTCGCGGAGGCCGGTTACGCCATCGCGCGGGGCGTGCCGTGGTTCGCCTCCAACACGGATCTGACGATTCCGAGCGCGCGGGGGATCGCGCCGGGCAACGGCGCGGCCGTGGAGGTCGTGCGGATCGCGACGGGTGCGGAGCCGCAGGTGGCGGGGAAGCCGCTGCCTCCGATGCACCGCGAGACGATCCTCCGTACGGGAGCGGAGCGGCCGTTGGTCGTCGGGGACCGGCTGGACACCGACATCGAGGGCGCGTTCAACGGCGGGGTCGACTCGCTGCTGGTCCTGACCGGGGTGACGGACGCGGCGCGGCTCCTCGCGGCGGAGCCCGCGCACCGGCCGACGTATGTGGACGCGGATCTGCGGGGGTTGCTGACCGGGCAGCCCGAAGTCACCGAGGTGGCGGGCGGGTTCGGCTGCGGGGGGTGGACGGCGTCCGTGCGGGGCGGTGAGCTGGCGCTCGCGGGGGACGGCGGGGCGATGGACGGGCTGCGGGCGCTGTGCGCGGCGGCGTGGACCCACGCGGGCGACGGGGCCGCCGACCTGGACGCGGGCAAGGCGCTGGCCAAGCTCGACCTGTAGGGCTCGGGGGTGGTGGTACGAGGGGGTGGTGCGGCGTGGGTGGTACGGGCCCGGCAGTGCGGGCCCGTACCGCCGGGCGTGCCTGTCTCAGGCGTCCTCGTCCGCCTGGAGCAGCTGGTCCTCCGAGGTCCCGCGCCGCCAGTAGCCGGTGAACTTCACGGCCCCGCGGTCGAATCCGCGTTCCGCGACGAGGTGGCGCCGTACCGCCTTCACCGTGGCCGACTCGCCGGCGACCCACGCGTACGGCGTGCCCGGCGGCAGGGTGGCGGCGCGGATCGCGTCGGCGGTGCTGGGGGAGTCGCCGTGCGCGTCCCGTACCAGCCAGGTGATCTCGGCGTCGGCCTTGGTGGGGAGGTCCTGGCGGTCGTCCCGGTCGTGGAGGTCGATCCAGACGCGGGCCGGGATGCCGGGGGCCAGGGATTCGAGGATGCCGGCGAGGGCGGGGAGCGCCGAGGCGTCGCCGGTGAGCAGGATCCAGTCGGCGCTCTCGGGCGGGCGGAAGTCGTAGCCGAGGTTGTCCTCCTCCACGGGGGCGAGGAGACCGAGCCGGGCGCCGGGGGCCGCCGTACCGGCCCAGCGTGCGGCGGGTCCGGCGGCCGGGTCGTCCGCGCCGCCGTGCAGTGCGAAGTCGACGACGACCTCGGACGGTTCGCGGCGCAGTTCGCGGACGGTGTACGTCCGCATGATGCCGCGTACGCCGGGGTCGAGCGCGCGCCAGTTCTCGTACCAGTCGTCGGAGTCCGTCTCCATGGGCGGCATGACGGGCCTGTCCTGGCCGGGGTGCGGCAGGAAGAGCTTGACGCGCTGGTCGCGGCCCGCCGTGGCCATGGCGGCGAGGCCGGCGCCGCCGAGGACGACGCGGAGCATGCCGGGGGTGATCCGCTCGGTGCGGACCACCTGGACGTCGAAGTACCGGTACGGGACGTGGGAGACGGTGCTCATACGATGCCCTTCCTCGATGCTTGCGAGGCAAGGCTAACCTAACCGGAAAGGGGTCGGCAGTCCCCGGGACGGAGTCGGGCGCCCTCGCCCGGCCGGGCCGCCGGCCTCCCGGCGGTCAGAGCAGCGCGCGCAGGCGCAGCAGGTCCCGGAAGCCCGCTTCCAGCCTGACCCGTCCCGAGGCCCAGGCGCGCGCGAAGTGCAGGTCGCCGTCGACCAGCGCCACCAGGTCGTCGCCCGTCATCGCCAGGCGGATCTGCGCCTTGTCGGGCGGTGGCCCCGGCACGCTGTCCCTCACCTCGATCCGGCCGCCCACCAGCTCGCCCCGGAACGTGAGGTCCAGATCGGTGATGTGGCAGCTCAGGGAACGGTCGAAGCCGGCCGCGGTACGGATGTCCCCGTCCGCGCCCGCCAGATTGTCCGAGAGCTTCTCGAGTGCGCTGCGGCACTCCTCCTTCGTCGCCATCGTGAGCGACGGTACCGCAGGGCTTCGGGGTAGCGTCGGGGCATGAACGACTCCGTGGCGGACCCGCACGACTCCCCGGCGCCCCCGGCCGGTCCCGACCCTGGCGCGACGAGCTCCCCGACGCCCGCGTCACCGCCCGTCCCACCGCCGGCCTTCGAGCCGGCCGCCCCCCGGCCGCTCGGTGTGGAACGGGTGCCGACCGGCGACCCCGCCGCGGACGAGCTGCTCACGCGGCTGGCCGACGCCGACCACCTCCCCGCCGACGGGCACCAGGAGGTGTACGAGGATGTGCACCGGGGGCTGCGCGACGCGCTGACCGCGCTCGACGCACGCCCGGCCCCGCAGGGACCCCCGGCGCCCCCGGCGACCCCTCACGCGTACGACCACAGGAGCTGAACCGAACGTGGCAGGACTGGCACGCCGCCGTCTCGATGCCGAACTGGTACGCCGTAAACTCGCCCGCTCCCGCGAGCACGCGAGCCAGCTGATCGCCGCGGGCCGGGTGAAGGTCGGCGGTGCCGTCGCGACCAAACCCGCCACCCAGGTGGAGACCAGCGCCGCCGTGGTCGTCACCGAGGACGACGGCGACCCCGACTACGTGTCGCGCGGCGGGCACAAACTCGCGGGCGCGCTCGCCGCGTTCACCCCCCTCGGCCTCACCGTGGAGGGCCGCAGGGCCTTGGACGCCGGCGCCTCCACGGGCGGCTTCACGGACGTCCTGCTGCGGGCCGGGGCCGGCCACGTGGTCGCGGTCGACGTCGGATACGGACAACTCGCCTGGTCCCTCAGGGGCGATGAACGGGTCACCGTCAAGGACCGTACGAACGTGCGGGAGTTGACGCTCGACCAGATCGGAGGGGAGCCCGTGGACGTGATCGTGGGTGACCTCTCGTTCATCCCGCTCGGCCTGGTGCTGCCCGCGATGGTGCGCTGCGCCGCCCCTGACGCGGACCTCGTCCTGATGGTCAAACCGCAGTTCGAGATCGGCAAGGAGCGGCTGGGCAACGGAGGTGTCGTCCGCAGCCCCGAGCTGCGCGCGGAGACCGTACGGGCCGTGGCCCGGCGGGCCGCCGCGCTGGGCCTCGGGGTGCGGGGTGTCACCGCCAGTCCGCTGCCCGGGCCCTCCGGGAACGTCGAGTACTTTCTGTGGCTCCACGCCGGAGCGCCCGAACTCGATCCGGCGGACGTCGACCGTGCAGTGGCGGAGGGACCCCGTTGACCACGAACACCACGTTGACCGCGAACACCACGAACACCGACGCGACCGCGAACACCATCGCGACCACGAACACCACGTCGACCGCGAACACCGTCGACACCGTGAGCATCACCGACGCACCACGTACCGTCTTCCTCCTCGCGCACACCGGAAGACCCGCGGCCATCCGCAGCGCGGAGCTGGTCGTCAGCGGGCTGCTGCGCAACGGCATCGGGGTACGGGTGCTGGCCGGCGAGGCGGTCGACCTGCCGCTGCCGTCGTCCGTGGAGACCGTTCCCGAGGCCACCCCGGGAGTCCTCGAAGGCTGTGAGCTGCTGATCGTGCTCGGCGGCGACGGCACCCTCCTGCGCGGCGCCGCGTTCGCCCGCGCCTCCGGTGTGCCGATGCTCGGCGTCAACCTCGGCCGGGTCGGGTTCCTCGCCGAGGCGGAGCGCGACGATCTCGACAAGGTGGTGGCCCGGGTCGTCAGCCGCGACTACGAGGTCGAGGAGCGGATGACGATAGACGTCGTCGTCCACAGCAACGGCGACGTCGTCCACCGGGACTGGGCGCTCAACGAGGCCGCCGTCCAGAAGGTGTCGCCCGAACGGATGCTGGAGGTGGTCCTGGAGATCGACGGCCGCCCGGTCACCGGCTTCGGCTGCGACGGCATCATCTGCGCCACCCCCACCGGCTCCACCGCGTACGCGTTCTCGGCCGGCGGGCCCGTGGTGTGGCCCGAGGTGGAGGCGCTGCTGATGGTGCCGATCAGCGCCCACGCGCTGTTCGCGAAGCCGCTGGTCACCTCGCCGACGACGGTCCTGGCGGTGGAGGTGCAGCCGAACACCCCCAACGGGGTCCTGTGGTGCGACGGGCGCAGGACCGTCGAGCTGCCGCCGGGCGCGCGGGTGGAGGTGCGGCGCGGGGCCGTGCCCGTACGGCTGGCCCGGCTCCACCACGCGTCCTTCACGGACCGGCTGGTGGCCAAGTTCGCGCTGCCCGTCTCCGGCTGGCGCGGCGCGCCGCACTGAGCCGTACCGGCGGGCATGCGCAGGTCAGGGCGGGTGCCTGAGGCACGGAGAGGGCCGCAGGGCCGGTCGTACGGAAGGCCGGACACCGTACGTCCGTGCGAATGGGGGGTGGGGTCCGTCGCACGGCGGCCCCCGGACCTCGTATGGTCATGACCGTGTTGGAGGAGATGCGGATACGGTCGCTCGGGGTCATCGACGACGCGGTCGTCGAGCTGTCGCCCGGCTTCACGGCGGTGACCGGTGAGACCGGCGCGGGCAAGACCATGGTCGTCACCAGCCTCGGGCTGCTGCTCGGCGGACGGGCCGACGCCGCCCTGGTGCGGATCGGCGCGAAGGCGGCGGTCGTCGAGGGGCGGATCACCCTGTCACCGGGCGATCCGGCGGCGGTACGGGCCGAGGAGGCCGGTGCCGAGCTGGACGACGGCGCGCTGCTCATCAGCAGGACCGTCTCGGCCGAGGGGCGCTCGCGCGCCCACATCGGCGGGCGTTCCGTGCCGGTGGGGGTGCTGGCCGAACTGGCGGACGACCTCGTCGCCGTACACGGCCAGACCGACCAGCAGGGGCTGCTGCGGCCCGCGCGGCAGCGGCAGGCCCTCGACCGGTACGCGGGCGGGACGGTCACGGACCCGCACGCCAAGTACGCGGCGGCCTACCGCAGGCTGCGCGCGGTCGCCGGCGAGGTGGACGAACTGACCACCCGCGCCAGGGAACGGGCGCAGGAGGCCGACCTGCTGCGCTTCGGCCTGGCGGAGATCGCCGGGGTCGAACCGCTGCCGGGCGAGGACGTCGAACTCGCCGCCGAGGCCGAGCGGCTGGGCCACGCGGAGGCGCTGGCCTCCGC
>NZ_WWJY01000686.1 GCF_009865405.1 Streptomyces sp. SID3212
GACGCGGCCCCGGCGGCGGCACCCGTGGCCGCCTCGGACGACACCTCGCTGGCGGCGGCGGGCTCAGCGGCGGCGTCGGGCCTCACGGGGGCCCTGACGCACACGGCGCGCCCGCTCACGAGCCTCAAGCTGCACCCGCTGGCGGGCACGGGCGTGGACCCGCTGGACAACGCGGTGGGCACCCAGATCGGCGACTTCAAGCCGGTCTCGACGGCCCGGCTGACGGCCCCGGTCACCAGCGGCGGAGCCATCAAGGACCTGCCGGTGGCGGGGGCGGTGACGGGGTTGCTCACGGGGTGAGCGGACGGGGCCGTACGTGAGGGTGCCCGCCGTTCGACTCGACAGAACGGCGGGCACCCTCACGTACAACAGCGGCCCGTCAGCAGGGCTTGGGTCAGCACGGCGTGGGTCAGTACGACATGCGTCAGTACGACATGCGTCAGTACGACGCGCCCGAGGTGCCCAGCTTGCCCGTCGGGTGCCAGACCGTCTTCGTCTCCAGGAACGCCGTCATGCGGCGCGTGCCGGGGTCGGCCGTCCAGTCGTCCGCGCGGCGGCGCAGGACCCGCTTGACGTTGTCCGCCGCCGCGATCTCCAACTCCTTGGCCAGCGCCTCGTCCGCGCCCGTCAGGTCGATGCCGTTGACGTCCTGGTGCGCGGCCAGCGGGGTCGCGATCTCCGCCGTACCGCCGGACAGGATGTTGACCACGCCGCCCGGCACGTCGGAGGTGGCCAGCACCTCGCCCAGGGACAGGGCGGGCAGCGGGGACGACTCGCTCGCCACCACGACCGCCGTGTTGCCGGTCGCGATCACCGGGGCGAGGACGGAGACCAGGCCCAGGAAGGACGACGCCTGGGGTGCCAGGACCGTCACGACACCCGTCGGCTCCGGGGTGGAGAGGTTGAAGTACGGGCCCGCGACCGGGTTCGCGCCGCCCACGACCTGGGCGATCTTGTCGGTCCAGCCCGCGTACCAGACCCAGCGGTCGATCGTGGCGTCGACCAGCGCCGCCGCCTTCGACCGGGAGACGCCCTCCGACGCGGCGACCTCCTGCGCGAACTGGCCCCGGCGGCCCTCCAGCATCTCGGCGACGCGGTAGAGGACCTGGCCGCGGTTGTACGCGGTCGCGCCCGACCAGCCGCCGAACGCCTTGCGGGCCGCGACCACCGCGTCCCGCGCGTCCTTGCGGGACGACCGGGGGGCGTTCGCCAGCCACGTGCCCTTGGAGTCCGTCACTTCGTACACCCGGCCGCTCTCGCTGCGGGGGAACGCGCCCCCGACGTACAGCTTGTAGGTCTTGAGGACGGACAGTCGCTCGTCAGACATCGAGGTATGCCTCCAGGCCGTGGCGGCCGCCCTCGCGGCCGTGACCCGATTCCTTGTAGCCGCCGAAGGGCGAGGTCGGGTCGAACTTGTTGAACGTGTTGGCCCAGACGACACCCGCCCGGAGTTTGCCCGCGACCGCGAGGATGCGCGAGCCCTTCTCCGTCCAGATGCCCGCGGACAGGCCGTACTGGCTGTTGTTGGCCTTGGCGACGGCCTCCTCGGGCGTACGGAACGTCAGCACGGACAGCACGGGGCCGAAGATCTCGTCCCGTGCGACGGTGTGCGCCTGGGTGACGTTCGTGAAGAGCGTGGGCGCGAACCAGTAGCCCGCAGAGGGGAGTTCGCACGCGGGGGACCAGCGCTCCGCGCCCTCCGCCTCGCCCGTCTCCGCCAACGCCTGGATACGGGACAGCTGTTCGGCGGAGTTGATCGCGCCGAGGTCCGTGTTCTTGTCCAGCGGGTCACCGATCCGCAGCGACGACAGCCGGCGCTTGAGGGCGTCCAGCACCTCGTCGTGGACCGACTCCTGCACGAGCAGGCGCGATCCGGCGCAGCAGACCTGGCCCTGGTTGAAGAAGATGCCGGTGACGATCCCCTCGACGGCCTGGTCGACCGGCGCGTCGTCGAAGACGATGTTCGCGCCCTTGCCGCCCAGTTCGAGCGTGATCCTCTTGTCCGTACCGGCCAACTGCCGGGCGATGGCCTTGCCGACGCCCGTCGAGCCGGTGAAGGCGATCTTGTTCACGTCCGGGTGCGCCACCAGCTCCGCGCCGGTCGAGCCGTCGCCGGTGATGATGTTCACGACGCCCTTGGGCAGCCCCGCCTGGCGGCAGATGTCCGCGAAGAAGAGGGCCGACAGGGGCGTGGTCTCGGCCGGCTTGAGGACCACGGTGTTGCCGGTGGCGAGCGCCGGGGCGATCTTCCACGCGAGCATCATCAGCGGGAAGTTCCAGGGGATGATCTGCCCGGCGACCCCGAGCGGGCGGGGATCCGCCCCGTACCCCGCGTGCCCGAGCTTGTCCGCCCAGCCCGCGTAGTAGAAGAAGTGCGCGGCGACCGTCGGGAGGTCGAAGTCGCGTGTCTCCTTGATGGGCTTGCCGTTGTCGAGCGTCTCCAGGACGGCCAGTTCGCGCGAACGCTCCTGGATGATCCTGGCGATACGGAACAGGTACTTGGCGCGCTCGGCGCCCGGCAGCGCCGACCACTTCTCGAACGCCTTGCGGGCGGCCCGTACGGCCCGGTCCACGTCCTCGGCCCCCGCCTGGGCGACCTCGGAGAGCACTTCCTCGGTGGACGGGCTGACCGTCTTGAAGACCTTGCCGCCGGCCGCGTCGGTGAACTCGCCGTCGATGAACAGGCCGTAGCTCGGCGCGATGTCGACGACGGAGCGTGACTCCGGGGCGGGCGCGTATGCGAATGCGTTCGTGGGTGCCACGTTCTTCGATGCCATCTCCGCTGCCTTCTCTGCTGCCATCTCCGCCTCAGTCCACCGTGACGTAATCGGGGCCGGAGTACCGGCCGGTGCTGAGCTTCTGACGCTGCATCAGCAGGTCGTTCAGCAGACTGGACGCGCCGAAGCGGAACCAGTGGTTGTCCAGCCAGTCCGCGCCGGCGGTCTCGTTCACCAGCACCAGGAACTTGATCGCGTCCTTGCTGGTACGGATCCCGCCCGCCGGCTTCACGCCGATCTGTACCCCGGTCCGCTCCCGGAAGTCCCGGACGGCCTCCAGCATCAGCAGCGTGTTCGCCGGGGTGGCGTTGACGCCGACCTTGCCCGTCGACGTCTTGATGAAGTCCGCGCCGGCGATCATCCCGAGCCAGGAGGCGCGGCGGATGTTGTCGTACGTGGACAGCTCGCCGGTCTCGAAGATGACCTTGAGGCGGGCGGCCCCCGCGGCCTCCTTCACGGCGCGGATCTCCTCGTACACCTTGAGGTAGTGGCCCGCCAGGAACGCGCCGCGATCGATGACCATGTCGATCTCGTCGGCTCCCGCGTCCACGGCGTCCCGGGTGTCCGCGAGCTTCACACCCAGCGAGGCGCGGCCGGCCGGGAAGGCGGTGGCGACGGAGGCCACCTTCACCCCCGAACCGGCGAGCGCGGCGACCGCCGTCGCGGCCATGTCCGGGTAGACACAGAGCGCGGCGGTGGTGGGCGCGGTGCGGTCGGTCGGGTCGGGCCGCAGCGCCTTCGCGGCGAGCGCCCGGACCTTGCCCGGGGTGTCCGCGCCCTCCAGCGTCGTCAGGTCGATCATGGAGATGGCGAGATCGATGGCGTACGCCTTGGCCGTGGTCTTGATCGAACGCGTACCGAGCGACGCGGCACGCGCCTCCAGACCCACGGCGTCGACGCCGGGCAGCCCATGGAGGAACCGTCGCAGTGTGCTGTCGGACGCGGTCGCGTCCACGAATTCGTGGGTGATGGTCGGCATGGTCACCAGAGGAGCATATCTACGCGCGTAGCGGTGTGTACAGCGTCCGCCGGCCTCCGGAGGGGAGCGTTCCCTAGATGTGACCGTGGCCTGACCGTGCTTTTCAGGACGTACGGCAGAATCGAAGGTATGACGAGTACCGACCAGCCCTCCGAGCCCACTTATGCCGACCGTGTCTACCGGTCCTCGGGCGGGATCGCGGGCGGGGTGATGCTGCTCCTGATCTCGGTCTGGCTCGGCGGCGACGCCCTCATCAACGGCACGGGCCGCACGCCGTGGCTCGCGCTGGCGGGGCTGCTGCTGGTGGTGCCGCTCGTCATCGCGTTCACCCTGCGCCCGGCGGTCTTCGCGGGCGAGGACCGCCTCCGGATCCGGAACCCGTTCCGGCTGATCACCGTGCCGTGGGCGGCCGTGCGGGACATCCGGGCCGGGTACTCGTGCGAGGTGTTCACGGAGGACTCCGGCAAGTACCAGCTGTGGGCGGTCCCGGTCTCGCTGCGGCAGCGGAAGCGGGTGGCGCGGCGGCAGTCGCGGCAGGCGCATGACGATCCCCACAACATGACGTCCGTCACGGCGGATGTGAACGACACGGGGGCGCGGATGGCCCAGGCGGACCGGACGGTGGGGGAGCTGCGGGAGCTGGCGGGGCGGGGTGGTGTGCGGGGTGCGGAGGAGCCGGTTGCGGCGCGTTGGGCTTACGAGGTGATTGCGCCTGCGGTGGCGGGGCTGGTGGTCTTGGTGGTGTTGCTGGCGACGGGCTGATTCTGCGCGGTGTCCGTTGCGCTTACGGATGTCCTCAATCGCCGGACGGGCTCTGTTTTG
>NZ_WWJY01000687.1 GCF_009865405.1 Streptomyces sp. SID3212
GGCCGAGCCGCGCCGTACACCCCCGATCCCCGGAGAGAGCGGCTGATGGCCCCCGGCTTCCGTACCCTCGTCCTCGCGGCCACCGCCGCGGCCCTGGTCATGCCCCTGACCGCGACCATCCCCGCGCAGGCCGCCCACACCGCCCCCGCCCCGCCGCGCACCGCGTTCGAGACCGGCGGCGGGGCCGACTGGACCGGCCAGGCCCAGGAACAGGAGTTCCTCACCGCCGTCGACCGGGGAAGCGCCCGCACCACGCTCACCACGATCGGCACGACCACCCAGGGCCGCCCGCTCCAGCTCGTCCGGGTGGGCGCGGAACGCGCGCCCACCACCGTGCTGCTGGTGTGCAGCCAGCACGGCGACGAACCGTCCGGCCGCGAGGCGTGCCTCACCGAGATCCGCGACCTCGCCTACGCCGAGGACCGGGACACCCGGCGCTTCCTCGACCGTACGACCGTACTCGTCGTCCCCACCGCCAACCCCGACGGCCGGGCCGCCGACACCCGGGGCAACTCCGCCGGGATCGACATCAACCGCGACCACATCGCGCTCAGGACCGCCGAGGCCCGCGCGCTGGCCGCCGTCGTCCGCGACCGGCGACCCGACGTGATCTACGACCTGCACGAGTACGGCGCCACCCCGCCGTACTACGACAAGGACCTCTTCGACCTCTGGCCGCGCAACCTCAACACCGACCCCCGGGTCCACGACGAGTCGAAGACCCTCTCGGAGGCGTACGTCCGGCCCGCCGCGCGCGCCGGGGGCTTCTCCATCGGTACGTACGGCATCTGGACCGACCCCGTCACCGACGAGCCGATCCGGCAGACCGCGGGCGACGGCCAGGAGCGCATCCTGCGCAACGCGGCCGGCATCAAGCACGCCGTCGGCCTGCTCATCGAGAGCCGCACCGACCCGGTGACCGACGCCGAGAAGGCCGATCCCGCGCTGAACAACCGGCGCCGGGTACGGAGCCAACTCGACGCCCTGACCGGCCTGTTCGACTTCACCGACCGGCGGCGGGCGCGCATCGTGGCCGCCACGGCGACGGCCAGGGCCGCCGGTCTCGCCGACCGGGGGCCCGTCTACCTCGGCGGCGCGGACAACGAACCCGCCACCCCCGAGGCGATCCTCCAGGACCCGCCCTGCGGCTACCGGCTGGACGCGGCGCAGTACGGCGACCTCAAGGACGAACTGGCCCTGCACGGCGTACGGGTCGTGCCGGACCGCACGGGCGCGTTCGTCCCGCTGCGCCAGTCCCAGCGCGACCTGGTCCCCCTGCTGCTGGACGGCCGGGCGACCTACCACCTCACGGCCGCGCGACCGGTGGAGGACTGCTGAGCGGACGCCTTATCCGAGCGCGAGCCGCGCCGCGTCCTCCGCGCACCCCCACGCCACCGTGACGCCCGCGCCTCCGTGCCCGTAGTTGTGCACCAGCCGCCCGCCGCCCGGCAGCGGGACCGCCTCCAGGCGGACCCGCGGCCGGGCCGGGCGCAGTCCCACCCGGTGCTCCAGCACCCGCGCCCCGGCCAGGGAGGGCCTGATCCGCGCGCAGCGCGCGACGACGGCCGCCGCGTCGGCCGGATCGGGGGCCAGGTCCCAGTCGTTCTCCGTCGACGTACCGCCGAGGAGCACCCCGTACGGCTGCGGCATGATGTACGTCATGTCCGGGGAGCCGGCGACGGCCGACACGAACCACTCGTCGACGCCCGGGTTCTCCACCACCACCAACTGGCCGCGCACCGGGCGCACGGACGCGTCCGCCGCCAGCTCCCGCGCCCCGAGACCGGAGCAGTTCACCACCACCGGTGCCTCGGCCGCCGGTTCGCCGAGCCCCGCCGCCGTCCGCAGCTCGACCGTGCCGCCCGCGGCCCTGAACCGCCCCTTCAGATACCGCAGATGGGCCGGCATGTCGATCAGCGGAACCGCCGCCCGCAACCCCTGCCGGAAGCCCCCGGGCAGCTCGTCCGGACGGGCCTCGCGCAGCTCCCCGAGCCGCCCCGACCAGGCGCCGAGGCCGTCCGGCGAGGTGTCCGTCATCAGCCCCGCGACCACCCGGACCCCCGTCTCGTCCGGCCGCCGCGCCATCTCCTCGTACTGGGCGAGCGATCGCTCCAGCCACCCGTCCACCAGCTCGGCGGGCTCTATCCGGTACGGCCAGAACAGTGCGCCGGCCACCGCGGAGGTGGTCCGCGCGACCGGATCACGGGTCCACAGCCTGACCCGGTGGCCGCTCTCCGCGAGCACCAGCGCGGTGGTCAGTCCGATGACCCCGCCCCCGACCACGATCACATCGCCGCTCATGCCGGGACCGTAGCCGAATTCCGGCCGAGGGTCCCACCCGGCGGCCGTTGTGGACGCCCTCCCGCACCGCCCCGTTAGGATCGACGGTCTGATGACTGCCACGCTCGTAGCCAAGGAACTCGCCGCCGGACACGGCGACCGCTCGCTCTTCTCCGGACTCGACCTCGTGGTCGCCCCCGGAGACGTGATCGGGCTCGTCGGTGCCAACGGCGCCGGGAAGTCGACCCTGCTCCGGCTGCTCGCCGGACTCGACACCCCCGAGGAGGGAGAGCTGCGGCTCTCGCCGCCGACCGCCGCCGTCGGCCATCTCCCGCAGGAACCGGAACGGCGTGAGGGCGAGACGGTACGGACCTTCCTGGGCCGCCGCACCGGCGTCGCCGCCGCCCAGACCGCGCTGGACGAAGCCACCCAGGCCCTGGTGGACGGTGCTCCCGGCGCGGACGACGCGTACGCCACCGGGTTGGACCGCTGGCTCGGCCTCGGCGGCGCCGACCTCGACGAACGCGCGGAGGAGGTCGCCGCCTCCCTCGGCCTCACCGTCGATCTCGACCAGCCCATGACCACCCTCTCCGGCGGCCAGGCCGCCCGCGCCGGGCTCGCGTCCCTGCTGCTCTCCCGCTACGACGTCTTCCTCCTGGACGAGCCCACCAACGACCTCGACCTCGACGGGCTCGAACGCCTCGAATCGTTCGTCTCGGGGCTGCGCGCCGGCGTCGTGGTGGTCAGTCACGACCGTGAATTCCTCGTCCGTACGGTCACCAAGGTGCTCGAACTCGACCTCGTCCAGCAGAAGATCAGCCTCTTCGGCGGCGGGTACGAGGCGTACCTGGAGGAGCGGGAGACCGCGCGGCGCCACGCGCGCGAGGAGTTCGAGGAGTACGCGGACAAGAAGTCGTCCCTGGAGTCCCGCGCCCACACCCAGCGGTCCTGGATGGAGAAGGGCGTCAAGAACGCCCGGCGCAAGGCCACGGACAACGACAAGATCGGCCGCAACCTCCGGACCGAGTCCACCGAGAAGCAGGCCGCGAAGGCCCGCCAGACCCAGCGCATGATCGAGCGTCTCGACGTGGTCGAGGAGCCCCGCAAGGAGTGGGAACTCCGGATGGAGATCGCCTCGGCGGACCGCTCGGGCGCGGTCGTGGCGACCCTCAACGGGGCGGAGGTCGCACGCGGCGACTTCCGCTTCGGGCCCGTCACGCTCCAGGTCGACCGGGGCGACCGGGTCGCCATCACCGGCGTCAACGGCTCCGGCAAGTCCACGCTCCTGGCCGCGCTGCTGGGCCGGCTGCCCCTGGACGCGGGTCACGCGACGCTCGGCTCCGGGGTGGTGGTCGGCGAGGTCGACCAGGCCCGCGCGCTGTTCCACGGCCCGGACACCCTGCTGGACGCGTTCCGGGCGGCCGTCCCCGACACGGAACCCGCCGAGATCCGCACCCTCCTCGCGAAATTCGGCCTCAAGTCGCACCACCTGACGCGGCCGGCGACCACGCTCTCGCCCGGCGAGCGGACCCGCTCGGCGCTCGCCCTCCTCCAGGGCAGGGGAGTGAATCTCCTCGTCCTGGACGAACCGACGAACCACCTCGATCTGCCGGCGATCGAACAGCTGGAATCCGCGATGGACTCCTACGACGGCACGCTCCTCCTCGTCACCCACGACCGCCGCATGCTGAACGCCGTCCGCACGACCCGCCGCCTCACGGTGGCGGGCGGCCGGGTGACGGAATCCTGACGGCGCAAGGAAAACCGGCCCGCGTTTCGGGCCGGAATGCGGACCCGACACCCGGCGGATAAGATCACCGCAATGGCATGACACCCGCCACAGCCCTGCCCGGTCGCCGGTTTCCTCCGGCGGCCGGATCGCTGAGGGAGGTCCGATGCTCAGAGCGAGTGTGGTCGTTCCGGTGTACAACGGCGGAGAACACCTCGACCGGTGTGCCGCGTCCCTGACCACCCAGAGTCTGTCCCCCGACACCTACGAAATCCTTTTCGTGAATGACGGGTCGACCGACGATTCGGCGGACCGGCTGCACAGGATCGCCTCGATGCACGCGCATGTACGGGTGCACCACCAGGAGAATTCCGGCTGGCCCGGCAAGCCCCGCAACGTGGGCGTCGAGCTGGCCAGGGGCGTGTACGTACAGTTCGTCGACCAGGACGACGAACTCGCCCCGGAATCCCTCGAACGCCTTCTCGCGCTCGCGGAGCGCAATGAGTCGGACATCGTGCTGGGGAAGGTGTTCGGCACCATGGCGGGACCGAGCAACGTGTTCAAACGGACAGTGGAACGCTGCACCGTCAAGGACGCCCCGCTGATGGAAAGCCTCACCCCGCACAAAATGTTCCGCAGGTCCTTTCTGCTGGAACACGGCATCAAATTCCCCGAAGGCCGCGTGCGGCTGGAGGACCAGCTGTTCATGGCGCGTGCTTATGTACGGGCCAAGACCGTGTCCATTCTCGGGGATTACCCGGCCTACCAATGGGTGCGCCGGGAGGACGGCGGGAACAACAGCGGCGGGGCGACGACCGCCGCGGACTACTACGGCCACCTGCGCGGTGTCGTGGAGGCGATCCACGAGGGCACGGAGCCGGGCGAGCTGCGCGACCATCTGCTGCGGCGCTCGTACCGGGTGGAGCTGCTGCGGCCGGTCACCGAGCCGCGCGTGCTCCAGCGCAAGGGCAAGCAGCTGACGGAGTACTTCGACGTCGTCCGCCGTATGGCCCTGGAGTGCTACCCCCCGGGCGTCAGGACCGGCCTGCCGGCCGTCACCGGCCTGCGCGCGGCGCTGCTGGAGGAGGGCCGCCTCGACTCGCTGGTCGAGCTGGCCACCAGGACGCGCCGCATCAAGCCCCGGGTCGCGGTCGACCCGCCGGTCTGGCGGGACGGCAAGCTGGCGGTACGGGTCGTCGTCCACCACGTGCGCGGCGACGGCGAACCCCTGTGCCTCGTGCGCCGCGACGGCGACTGGTACCTGGACCCGGAGCTGCTGGACGGGATCGAGGGCGCGGAAAACTGGAAGGTCGACGACCCCTTCGCGTACGCGGCCGGTGAACTGCTCCTCCAGGACACCGTGACCGGCCACTGGTGGTTCCCGGACGCCGAACTCACCCCGGAGCTGCGGGGGCTGGGCGGCGGGCGGTACCAGGTGGTGATGGCGGGGGAGATGCTGATCGACCCGGCGGTGGTGTCGGGCGGCGAGGCGCTTACGCGTGGCGTGCATGAGGTGTGGCTGAACTCCCAGATGCTGGGCGTGGGCCGCCGGGCACGGGTGGCGTCCCCTTCCCGCCCCCACGTCTCTCCGGGCGCGGTGGGCCGCCAGGTGATCGCGCCCCGGTGGGCGGGCCCGCACACCCAGCTCCGCCTGGTGGCCGGGGGCCACGGTGGGCGGCCT
>NZ_WWJY01000688.1 GCF_009865405.1 Streptomyces sp. SID3212
CGCGGTCACCCAGGCGCGCGGCCCACCGGCCCTAGAACGCCTGTCCGGCGATTGAGGACAACACAACCGCGAGGGCCTCCACATAGCGCTCACGGCGATCCGGCCGCGCCCTCCCCACCGCATACCTCAACGCCGGAACCACCACACCCCCCAACTCCCGCAAGCCGCCCACCGCCTCCCCCCGCACCCGCGGATCCCCATGCTCCAGCAACCCGACCACCGCCCCGCCCGCCGGGGCCCAGTGGGCGAACGAGACCACCCGTATCGCCATCCGCACCACATCCGGCTGAGGATCGGCCAGCAACCGCTCGCTGAACCGCAGATACGTCCCCCGCTCCAGCAACACCCGCGAAACCCGATGCGCGTGCAGGCGGACCCCGGGCCGGGGATGCGTCAGCAACCCCCCGAGGAGCTCCTCGATCACGTCGCGATCGGCAGGGCCCAGATCACCCCCCGCACCCCCCTCGTACGCCTCGGTCAACCGCGTCAACCCCCGCCGTATCCGCTCCGGAGAGCCCGCGCGAACCAGGTCGAGCAGCTCCCTCGGATCCACACGACGGACCCCCCGCGCGGCCACGCCGGGCGCGCCGGCCACCCCGGGCGCAGACACGGTCACGCGCCCCACGGTCAGCGCGGTCAGCGATGTCAGCGCCGCCAAAGCAACCCCGTCCCGCTCCCCCGCGTCCACCCCCCGCAACGGCCCCTCCGCCAAGGAGGCCCCCAGCCGGTCCGCGAGCGAGTCGTGGCCCTCGGCCCGCAGCGCGCCGCACGTTCTCTCCAGTTCCGGGGTACGAAGGGGCCGGCGGCCGTCCAGCAGGTCCAGGAACCCCCAGGCGCGCCCGTCGAGTCGGGGGCGCAGGATCTCCGCGAGGTCGTCGACCGGCACACGCCGGAGCACCAGCCCCACCTCCCTCCGCGGCGCGGGCGGATCCTGCTCCCACCAGTCGAGCAACACCGGGGCCAAGGGGACAAGATCCCGCGCGTCGTGCCGGGCGCACACGCGCGCGACCCGGTCGTGCCGGATGCCCTCGGCCCGCAGGTCGGCCTCGCCGAGGGCCCGCAGCGCGCCCGCCAGGCCGTCAGGGACCGGCAGTTCCACGCGGCCGTGGAGGAAGGCCAGCAGGACGGGCCGTACCGCCTCCAGCTCTGTCCACTCCGCCAGCGCCACCGCCGCGGCGGTACGACGCTCCGGATCCGCCGCCTCCAGCATCGCCAGCAGCCGCCCCCGCAGCGCGGCCGAACGCGGCTGGTCCAGATCGCCGGCCCGCACGGCCCGCGCCGGGGACGCGGCGGAACCGGTCTCCTCCGCGAGCGTCCAGTCCGGTACGTCCAGCGGTCGCAGGGCCGTCATCCAGTCGAGGAGGGCGGACCTGGCCTCGGGAGCGGCCGAGGGGAAGGCCTCGATGAGCGCCGCCAGCCGCTCCCCGGGCTCAAGGGTGACGGCGTCCCTGCCACGGAATTCCTCCAGCGCGCCGGCCGACCGTACGGCAGGCCGCAGATCCACCCGCCATGCCACTGCCGCCGCCGAACTGACAGTCGTCTCCTGCTCCCCTACCGCGAACGCCTCCCGCAGCGCCTCGCTCTCCGCCCGCCAGGGATCCGCTCCGAGCCGCGCCGCCGCCAGCGCCCGGTCGACGTCGGCCCTGACCAGCACCGCCCCAAGCCGCCGCAACAGCGCGAGCGACGACCGTCCCGGAGCGCACGGCAGCGCGCGTACGGAGTCGGCGGCGACCAGCTTCTCCATGGCCGGGAGCTTCGGCGCCACCGCGTGGAAGAGGGAGAGGAGGGAGAGGAGGGTGTTCTGGTCCTGGTGGTCCCGCGCACCGAGCGCAGGGAGCAGGACATCCATCGCGCCTGCCCACACGGCCAGTTCCCCGTCCGTCCACGGCTCCGGGCAGATCCTCAGTACCAGACTCAGAATCCGCCGGCTCCGGACCGCCGGCTCGGAGGCGGCCAGGCGGAGCCAGTCCGCGAGGAGCGGGCGTAGCTCCAACAGGTCGTCGGTGGACGGGGGTTCGGTGCGCTCGGCCAGGCGTGTCGCGACGGTCGGGTCCCAGCGCCCCGTCACCAACGCCCTGACGTCCGCGTCCTGTTCGGGAGTCGGATCCGCGCGCGGTGTCTCTATCCCGTGTTCCGACAACGCCGTTGCCAGATCCGCCACCGTCCCCGACGCGAGCCGTATCCGCCCGGCCACCACCAGCCCGAGCAACGCCCTTGCCACCGGCGACCTTTGGGCCACCAGCGTCAGGACCGCCCGCGCCGTCAGGACGCCGTCGAGGCCCTCCAGCAGCAAGCCGCGAGCACGATCGTCCGCGCCCCGTTCCGCGGCGGCCACGACGGTCGCCCCGTACGCCTCGCCGAGGATCGCGCGCAGCGCCTCGACCAATGACTCCCGCAGCCCAGGATTGTCGTGCCGTGCGAGCCAGAGGAGCAGCTTCGGGACCGCCGCCGGGGTGCCCGCGCGTACCAGCACCTGGGCGGCGGTCTTCTTGACGTTCATGTTCGGACGGTCCAGGCACGCGGCCACCGCGACGGCGGCCCAGCGCGCCCGCGCGTGACCGAGCGCGAGGAGCGCCTGCCGGACGGTCTGGATGTCGGGAGCGGTGGTCAGCGCGATCAGGGACGCGGACAACGCCCGCGCGTCCCGCCCGCCGTCCTCCCCACCCGTCTCCCCAACCGTCTCCCCCCATGTCTCCCCGCCCGTCTCCGCGACGTCGCGGGCGAACAGCGCGATCACTTGCTTGCGTACATGCCGGTCGCGGTGCCGCAGCAGCCGGTGCACCCGCGCACGCGTGCCCGAGTACGGCGCGCGGAGCAGCAGTTCGAGGAGAATCACCTGCTCGCCGGGGGTCACCCCCGGCCGGTCGAGCAGATCCAGCGCCAGGGTCGCGACCAGGGCGTGACCGGCCTCCGCCGCGTCCGCCGCGTCGAGCAGACAGACCGGTCTGATCTTCCGCCGCCCGTGGAGACGACCACCGAGGGCGTGCAGCGCGTCCACGACGTCCTGCGGTACGACGGGCTGCCCGGGTGCCGATCCCGGGTGAGTGGTCTCCCCGGCCTCCCCGGCCTCCCCCGCCTCCGCCAGCTCGGCCACCACGCGATACAGCAGATCCGAGAGGACCGGCAGCGTGCCCGCGCTGCCGTGGTCGGCCAGCCTGCGCAGCGCGGTCCTCGGCTCACCCGGGTCCAAGTGCGAGCTCAGGAGCGCCAGTTCGGCGGCGTCGGGACCACCGAGGTCGGCGGCGATACGCGTCGGCAGATCGAGGGGATCGAGACGGCCGAGCAGCGCGCCGCGCACGGCGGGGTCGTCGTTGAGGTGCCACAGCAGTTCCAGGGCGTGGTTCCGTACGGAGCGCAGGTGCGGCGCGATCGTCCCCGCCCTCTCGTACGCGGGGTCCAGCCCCAGCCCTTCCCGCAGGGCCTCGACCGTCCGCTCGCCGCCGATCGCCTCCAGCGCGCGCAGCGCGGCCGGGGGCGCCACGGGCAGCAGCGCGATCACCGCGTCCTCGGCCGGGGTGTGCCGCAGCGCGCGGAGCGCGTCGAGGAACGGCGCGGGCGCGGACGCCGAGGGGAGAAGCCGCGTGACCGCCTCCCCGACGGCCCGCCCTTCCCCCGCCCCCTGCGCGGCCAGGGCGACGAGGAGGGCGAGCCTGCGGGGCCAGCTCGGATCGTCCGCGTCGGTGTCGAGCACGACCTGGAGCATCGTCTGCCGGGAGGTGAACAGGATCGTCGCGACCTCCCCCGGGTCGATCGAGTGATCGGCGAGCGCCAGCCCGACGACGGCCGGGACGTCCTCGGCGCCGGGGAAATGTCCCCGCCGGTGCAGCCCGCTCAGGCAGGCGACCACCGGGCCGCCGAGGAGCAGCGGGTCCTGGGCGGCGAGGGCGGTCAGTTCGCCGATGTCCGTACGTTCGGCCAGGGCGCCCAGCGACTCCATCGCCCGCCTGCGCAGGCCAGGGGGCAGATCAGGGTCGGCGGCGACCTGGCGCAGCAGGCCGCCGTGTCCGTGGTGGGCGGCCACCGTGAGCGCGGCCTCGGCGGCTTCGGGCCGGGCGGCGACGGACACGGCGGTGAGCTGGGGCGTGAGCCGTACCGACGGCACGGGGTCCAACGCGGCCCAGGGCTGCGCGAGTTCGTGCAGGGCGGCGACCACCACCGCGTCCCCGCCGGGACCACCGTCCCCGCCGCCCGTCAGGCTGATCGCGTGGGCGCGGACCGT
>NZ_WWJY01000689.1 GCF_009865405.1 Streptomyces sp. SID3212
GCGGGGCGTCCGCCGTGGCGGCGAGAGCCGTGGCGAGCTTGGCCCGCCCCTGGCTGAGCCGGCTGCGGACCGTGCCGACCGGGACTCCGACGGCCTCGGCGATCCGCTCGTACGAAGTGACGCCGGTGCTGAAATGGCGCAGCACCATGGGCAGGCGCAGCGCGGGGGACAGCTCCTCCATGGCCTCCCAGATCCAGTCCCGCAGGGCGTGCCGCTCCAGCCACTGCTCCGGTCCGGGGGCCGTGGAGGGCAGGTGCAGATCGTCGAGGGGCCGGTACGGTACGGCTCCGCGCACCAGGGAACGGCTCGTGTTCCGTACGATCATCCGCAGCCAGGCGCCCACGGCGGCCGGGTCGCGCACGTCGCCCACGCGCCGGAGCGCGGTGACGGCCGCGTCCTGGAGCACATCGTCGACGTCGGGCCCCGGACCCAGAATGCTCAGCGCCACCGCGCGCATCCCGGCCCGGTGCCGTTCCAGCAGCAGCCCCAGGGCGGTGACCTCGCCCGCCTGCGCGGCCCGCGTGAGCGCCGCGTCCTCCAGCAGGGCGACTTCGCCCGCGTACAGCTCCATCAGGCCCTTCTTCCCGTGCCCGCCGTTGTGCGCGCCCGTAATACGAGATTACTGCGCGCCCCCGTCGGCCAGGGTCCCGGACGTCCCGCACGAAAAACCCTTGCTCCCAGCAACAAAACGGCTGGGACGATGCCCGGGTGAACCACTTCTCGTATCGCACTGTCGGTCCAGGTCACGACTGGCCGCACCCTCCGGAACCCAGGCGGGCCGAGCCCGGCCGGTGGCCGGAGCTGGAGGCCGCGCTCGCCGTGGTCAATCGCGACCTGGCGGCGACCCTGCCGGACCAGGCCGCGCTGATCCTGATGCATGCCCCGCTCCGGGAACGACCCCGGGAACCACCGCCCGGGAGATCCGCCGAGGGAGACCAGATCTACGTGGCGATGCCCGACGGCCGCTGGCACGGCAACCCGGTCAATGCGTCCGATCCGGAGGAGGACGACGACCCGCAGGAGACGGACGACGCGATGACCGTCCTGGCCGTGGTCGCGGAAGCGGCGCAGGAGACCGTCATGGAGTTGCTGTGGCAGGTGTGGCCGGTCTGCCCGGCACACCGGACCGGGATGCACCCGCGCCCTGCGGGAACCACCGACGGCCGGGACCGGAGCGAACCGGACTCGGCGGGCCCGCCGGTGTGGTGGTGCGGGGGCGCCCGGGACGGCACGTGTCACGACGTCTCCCCGGTCGGGGAGTTGCACGCCGCCCTGCCGGGCCGACAGCGCCGGGCTCTGCGGCGCAGGGAGCGCCGGCAGGACGGACACCGATAACCGGTCGGTCAGTAGGTTTCCTTCAGGGCCTGGGCGGCCCGGGCGGCGGTCTGTTCGACGGCGAGGCACTCCCCGTACACCGGAAGAAGACCGGCGGCCCGCGCCTCGGACAGCGTGGGGGCCACCCTGTCGCGGTCGGAGACGACGGGGGTGGTCTCCTGCGGGACCGGGAGGGCCAGCGCGGGGTCGAACACCGAGATCGCCAGCTCGTTCTCGGCGACGTACGGGCTCGTCAGCAGGTACGACACCACCGACTCCTCGCCCAGGCCGACGAAGGCGTGACCGACGCCGACCGGGAAATACAGGGCCTTGAAGGTCCTCGGGTTCAGCACGACGGCGTCCCACTGGCCGTACGTCGGCGATCCCACCCGGATGTCGATCACGATGTCGAGCACCTCACCCTGCGGGCAGTACACGTACTTGGCCGTGCCCGGGGGTGTCGTGGTGAAGTGCACGCCGCGGACCACCCCGCGCCGGGACCTGCTGTGGTTGCTCTGCGCCACGCGGAACGCCGCGAGACCGGTCGCCTCGGCGAAGGCCGCCTCCTGGAACGGGGAGACGAACAGCCCCCGGTCGTCGGGGAAGACCCGGGGGGTGAACTCGAAGGCGCCGTCGACGGTGAGCTTGCGTGCTTCCATGTCGTCTCCTGTGCGTGGATGTACAAGTAGTACGTGCCTACGGCCAGTACGTGCCTGCGGCCGGAACGCCGGGTGCGCCCGGTCAGACCTTCAGCAGCGCCTCGCGGACCGCCGCGATCACCCGGTCCTGCACCTCCGGCGCGAGCGACGGGTACATGGGCAGCGAGAAGATCTCCTTGGCCAGCTGCTCGGTGACCGGCAGCGATCCCTCCGCGTAGCCGAGGTGCGCGAAGCCGGTCATGGTGTGGACCGGCCACGGGTAGCTGATGTTCAGCACGATGTCGTCGGCCTTGAGGGCTTCCAGGATCGCGTCCCGTCGCGGATGGCGGACCACGTACACGTAATGGACGTGCTCGTTCCCGGCCGCCGTCGTCGGCAGCACCAGGCCGGTGTCGCCGAGACCTTCCGCGTAGCGTTCGGCGACCGCCCGCCGGGCCGCCACGTACGTGTCCAGCCGGCGGAGCTTGCGGCGCAGGATCTCCGCCTGGACCTCGTCCAACCGGGAGTTGTGGCCCGGGGTCTCCACGACGTAGTAGCGCTCCTCCATGCCGTAGTAGCGGAGACGGCGCAGCCGCGCGGCGGCCTCGTCGTCGGAGGTGAGCACCGCGCCGCCGTCGCCGTAGGCGCCGAGCACCTTCGTCGGGTAGAAGGAGAAGGCCGCCGCGTCGCCCGTGGAGCCGGCCACGCGCCCGTTCCGGCGGGCGCCGTGTGCCTGGGCGCAGTCCTCCAGCAGCTTCAGGCCGTGCGTGGCGGCCAGTTGTCCGAGCGGTGCCAGGTCGACGCACTGGCCGTAGAGATGGACCGGCAGCAGTGCCCGGGTGCGGTCGGTGATCACCGCCTCGACCTGGCCGGTGTCCATCAGGTAGGTGTCCGGGTCCACGTCGACGAAGACCGGGGTGGCCCCGACCGCGTCGACGGCGAGCACGGTGGGGGCGGCGGTGTTCGACACGGTGATCACCTCGTCGCCCGGGCCGACGCCGAGGGCCTGGAGGCCGAGTTTGACGGCGTTGGTCCCGTTGTCCACGCTCACGCAGTGCCGGGAGCCGTGGTACGCCGCGAACTCCGCCTCGAAGCCCCGCATGCTGGCG
Organism: Streptomyces sp. SID3212; assembly: GCF_009865405.1. Classification (GTDB taxonomy): domain Bacteria; phylum Actinomycetota; class Actinomycetes; order Streptomycetales; family Streptomycetaceae; genus Streptomyces. The sequence goes on from NZ_WWJY01000689.1 coordinate 3,062, forward strand.
CCGAACACCAACTGCCCCGACCTGAAGACGGAGTCGACGGCGTCGAGGAGATCCGCGCGCTCGTTCTCGTACTCCTGCTGGTAGTCCCACACCCGGATGGTCATTCGTGTTCCGTCCGTTCTGTCCGTGCGGCGCCCCTGCCGGGACCGGCTGGGGCCGCTTGCTGTGAGGGGTGCGACGGTCTGCTGTGCGGGGGTGAGACCGCTCTCTGTGCGGGGTGCGACGGTCCGGCCCGCGCGGACCTCTCAGGTACGGGCCTCCGCCAGCGCGTCGACCGTCGCCCGCAGGGCCTCCTCCAGCGGCACCCGGGGCCGCCAGCCGGTGGCGTCGCGGAACGCCGTGGAGTCGATGGTCACGCTGCGGAAGTCGGTCACCGGGGCGTGCGCGGGGGGTGCGGTGGAGAGCACCGGCACCGGCGGCCGGCCGGTCCGGTCGGCCACCATCCTGGCGATCGTCCGGAAGACGTCCCCGAGCGGTTCGCCCCGCCCCGAGCCGAGCAGCCAGTGACCGCCGACCAGCGGGTCCGGCCGCTCCGCGGCGGCCACGAAGGCACGCGCGACGTCCCGCACACACACCAGGTCACGCCGTACGGTCCCGTCGTGCCACAGGGTGAGCGGTTCACCGGCGAGCGCGCGCCGGACCATGAACGACACCACGCCCCGGTCCCTCGCCCCGGGGGCGGCCGGCCGGCCGAACACCGTCGGCAGGCGCAGGCTGACCCCGCGTACCGCCCCGGTGGCGGTGGCCTCCTTGAGGAACTGTTCGGCACGCAGCTTCTGGCGGTCGTACTCGGTCTCCGGACTGTCGGGTTCACTCCCGTCGATCGGCTCGACCCACGGCAGCCCGATCTGCGACGCTGCGCCGGAGTAGAGGACCAACGGGCGCCGATCGTAGGGGCGTTGGGCGCTCAGCACCTCGACCAGCGAACCCATCACCCCGACATTGACCTCCTCGGGGCTGCTGCCGCCCTCTCCCGCCGCCCGCCACCCGTCGCTGTGGCTGACCAGCGAGACGACCACGTCCGAACCGTCCACCGCTTCTGCGAGCGCCCGGCGGTCCGTCAGATCGGCGGTGCGGACCTCGGCCAGGGCCGCGCCCGGGGGCACACTGCTGGGCCGGCGGGCCAC
>NZ_WWJY01000690.1 GCF_009865405.1 Streptomyces sp. SID3212
CAAGCCCGTCCGGCGATTGAGGACATCAGTAGCGAGGGGTCAGCTCGTGGCCGGGGCCACGCCGATCGGGCACGAGACGCCCGTGCCGCCGATCCCGCAGTACCCGGACGGGTTCTTGTCCAGGTACTGCTGGTGGTACGCCTCCGCCGGATAGAAGTCGCGGCCCTCCGACGGCTCGATCTCCGTCGTGATCTCGCCGTACCCGGAGTCCGCCAGGACCTGCTGGTACGACGCGCGGGACTCGGCCGCCGCCTTCGCCTGGGCGGGGGAGTGGGTGTAGATCGCCGAGCGGTACTGGCTGCCGACGTCATTGCCCTGGCGGAAGCCCTGGGTGGGGTTGTGCGACTCCCAGAAGAGCTTCAGCAGCTCCGCGTACGACACGATCTTCGGGTCGAAGACGACCCGCACGGCCTCCGTGTGACCGGTGAGGCCGGAGCAGACCTCTTCGTACGACGGATTCGGCGTGAAGCCGCCCTGGTAGCCGACGAGCGTCGTCCAGACGCCCTCCGTCTGCCAGAAGTTGCGCTCGGCCCCCCAGAAGCAGCCCAGGCCAAAGTCGGCGACCTCCAGGCCTTCCGGGTAGGGGCCGGTCAAGGGGTTGCCGAGGACCGTGTGGCGGGCCGGCACCGAGTACTCGGGCTCGGGGCGGCCGCGCAGGGCCTGCTCGGGGGTGGGGAGTACGGGGGTACGGCGTGACACGAACATCTCTCAGGTCTCCTCGGCTGTGGGGTCCTGCCTACACAACGTGCGGGGGGCCCGGGACATTCCGTTCCGGCAGGTGGGCGGCGGGGGCCGTCGTCACCCGGGCAGCGACGCCGTCGTCCCGCCGTTCGCCTCGAATCCCGCCACCGCCAGCGCCCGGTACACCGTGTACTCCGCCGCCGGGTCGGCCGTGTGCGTCCAGGGCAGCGCGCCGACGTGCCCGTCCACCCCCACCAGCTGGTTCATCGCCTCGGACCAGCGTTCCGACCGTACGAGGAAGAGGACCAGCAGGTGCCGTACGTGCGACAGCATCGGGTCGTCGTGACGCGCCGTGTGCACCGCGAACAGGGCGCCCTCCAGCGCCTTCCGGACCACCGCGCTCCGGTAGAAGCCCTGCACCAGATTGACCTCGGGGAGGTGCTCGTACACCGCGAACAGCGGCAGCGCGGCCAGCAGCGAACCCTGCGGGGCCCGCGCGGCGGCGGTCGTCGCGAAGTGGTCGGCCTCCTCGCGGGAGCCGTGCCACGCCTCCGACCAGTAGCGGAGCGCCGCCAGGTGCGCCCCCATGTGCGCGGGCGCGCGGTCGATGACCTTCGCCCACACCTGGTCGAACTGCTCGTGGGGGTAGCCGAGACCCCGGGCCACCGACAGCTCCACGATGTACGGCACCGGGTCGCCGGGCGCCAGCAGGGCCGCCTCGCCGCACAGCGTGCGGGCCTCCTCCAGGATGATCCGGAAGTCGTCCGCGCCGACGGTGGAGGTGCGCCACGCCTGCTGGACGAGGAACTCCGCGTACACGGCGGCCGCCCCCGCGTCCTTGGGCGCCTCAGACCGCCACGTCCGCAGCCAGGTGCCGCCCACGCCGGGCCGCTCCCTGAGCTCCAGCGAGGCGGCGCCCGCGAACGCCTGCACGCGCTGCCAGCGCTGCTCGCCCTCCTTGGGCGTCGCGGCGAGCAGCCGGGAGGCGGGCCGCCAGTCCTGGGTGGCCTGGACGACGTCGAGCACGTCGAGCAGCTCCTCGTCGGGGCCCGGCAGCCGGATGTCCAGCTCCTCCTGCCGGACAAATCCGTACGCCGCCGGGTCGGCCGCGTCCGGCGAACCGGGCGCGACCAGGCGGGGACCGCCGCGCCGCCGCCTGAGGTAGGGGCTGAAGGCCAGTACCAACAGGCCGATCGCGAACAGGAACCAGAGCATCTCCATGGCGCCATTGTCCCGGACGGCGGGGCCGTTCGGGGTACGGGGTGTGCCGGGCGTCGTACGCGAGGGGCGGCCGTCCGGCGCTACGCTCGGTCCTCATGAGCCACCAGCACAGCGGCGAGCACCGCAACTTCGAAACCGTCGCCATCCACGCGGGGAACACCGCTGATCCCCTCACCGGCGCGGTCGTCCCCCCGATCTACCAGGTGTCCACCTACAAGCAGGACGGGGTGGGCGGGCTGCGGGGCGGTTACGAGTACAGCCGCAGCGCCAACCCGACCCGTACCGCGCTGGAGGAGAACCTGGCGGCCCTGGAGGGCGGCAGGCGCGGGCTCGCCTTCGCGTCGGGGCTCGCCGCCGAGGACTGCCTGCTGCGTACGCTGCTGTCGCCCGGCGACCACGTCGTCATCCCGAACGACGCGTACGGCGGTACGTTCCGTCTCTTCGCGAAGGTCGTCTCGCGCTGGGGCGTCGAGTGGTCCGTCGCGGACACGTCCGACCCGGCGGCGGTGCGGGCCGCGCTGACGCCCCGTACGAAGGCGATCTGGGTCGAGACCCCGTCGAACCCGCTCCTCAACATCAGCGACATCGCGGGGCTCGCGGGCGTCGCGCGGGCGGCCGGCGCGAAGCTGGTCGTCGACAACACGTTCGCCAGTCCCTATCTCCAGCAGCCGCTCGCGCTGGGCGCGGACGTCGTCGTGCACTCGACCACGAAGTACATGGGCGGGCACTCGGACGTGGTCGGCGGCGCGCTGGTCGTGGACGACGCGGACCTGGCGGAGGAGCTGGCGTACCACCAGAACGCCATGGGAGCGATCGCCGGGCCGTTCGACGCGTGGCTGGTGCTGCGCGGCGTCAAGACGCTCGCGGTACGGATGGACCGGCACAGCGAGAACGCGACCCGGATCGCGGACATGCTGGTCAACCACCCCCGGGTCACCAAGGTCCTCTACCCGGGCCTGCCCGACCACCCGGGCCACGAGGTCGCGGCGAAGCAGATGAAGGCGTTCGGCGGGATGGTCTCCTTCCAGGTCGAGGGCGGCGAGGAGGCGGCGGTCGCGGTCTGCGACCGGGCGAAGCTCTTCACGCTGGGTGAGTCCCTGGGCGGGGTCGAGTCCCTGATCGAGCACCCGGGCCGGATGACACACGCGTCGGTGGCGGGCTCGGCGCTGGAGGTGCCGTCGGACCTGGTGCGGCTGTCGGTGGGCCTGGAGTCGGCGGACGACCTGCTGGCGGACCTCCAGCAGGCGCTGGGGTAGGTCGTCGTCCGACCCTTCACCGCCTCTTGGGCCCCTCGGCCCGGGAGGCGGTTCGCGTGGCGCCCGGCGTGCGTGGCGGTCCGGGTCAGCCGCCCTCCAGGGGCGGGGTCGTCCGCATCGGCGGGGGCGACCAGGGTTCGGTGACCGACGCCCAGACGGCGAGGACGATCACGGCGGCGAGCAGCGTCAGCCACAGCAGCCGGCGTACGGTACGGCGCCGGTGGCGCAGGCGGGTGCCGCGGGCGAGGGCCCGGGGCGCGAGATCGGCGGGGACGACGGGGTGCGGGGTGTCCAGCAGCTGTCTGACCTCGGCCTCCTCCCGATCGGAGCGCGTCATTCCGCCGCCTTCCGTAACGGTGCCGCTTCCGGGGTCCGTCCCGCTTCCGGGGTCCGTGCCGCTGCCCGTAACGGTGCCGCTTCCCGTACCCGCCTGATGGCCCGGGCGAGGATCACCCGCACCCGTTCCGGCGGCAGCCCGATCAGCGCGGCGGTCTGCTCCTCGGGCACTCCCTCGTACAGGCGCAGCACCAGCACCACCCGTTCCTGCGGGCGCAGCGACCCGAGGGTCCCCTCGGTGTGGCGCCGGGTGCGCCACGCGCCGTGGGCGTACCGCAGCGCGAGATCCTGGCGGGTCACGTCGTACGGGTCCTCGCCACGCAGCTCGTCCCAGCGCGCGTACGTACGGGCCAGTGCGGCGGTCAGCAGCCGCTGGGCGCGCGGGGCGGCGGGGGCGGGTTCGGCGGTGAGCAGGGTGGCCGCATGCAGAAGCCGGCCGGCCGCGCCCGCGACGAACGTCTCGAACTCCCGGGCCCGCCGGCGATCCATGGCCGCCTGCCGCTGTCGCACGCCCTCATATGAGGCCCGCCGGGGGGCCACGGTCAAGAGGGCGGGTCAAGCCGGGGGCAGGCGGGTCAGGCCGGAGACCGGGTCGCGCCGGGGGACGGGTCGTGCCGAGGCCAAGTCGTGCCGGAGATCAGGTAGTGCCGGAGGCCGGGTCAGGGTGCTGACCCGGCCTGGCGTCAGCGGGCCGTCGGCTCCTGGCCCGTCTCGTCCGGTTCGACGGCCGGGCCGCCCTCCCCGGGCGGCAGTCCCGCCTGCCGGGCGGACAGCGCGGCGTTGAAGCGGGTCAGCAGCGTGGCGAAGGCCTCCCGCTCCTCCACCGCCCAACCGTCCGTGACCTGCGCCATCAGCTCACGCCGTGACGAGCGGACCTCTTCGAGCCGGGCCTGTCCGCGCGCCGACAGCTGGAGCACGACCGCGCGGCCGTCCTCCGGGTGCGAGGTGCGTTTGACCAGTCCGGTGTCGACGAGCGGCGCGACCTGCCGGGTGACGGTCGAGGAGTCGATGCCCATCCCGGCGGCCAGGGCCTTGACGCCCATCGGGCCTTCCTGGTGGAGCCGGTTGAGCAGCAGATAGGCGGCGCGGTCCATCGAGTTGCGGACCTGTCCGATGCCGCCGAGCCGCGTCTGCTCGGCGCGGCGGGCGAAGACGGCCACCTGGTGCTGGAGGGCATCCAGGAGGCTCGCGTCGCCCGAAAGCTCGGTGACCGTCTCCCGGGAGGCCGACGCAGCGGAAGTCATGTCCTGAATGGGGGGCATGGCTAGGGCTCTCTCGTGCGGTGGTCGGTTGGTGGGGGACAGAGTACGCGGCAACACCCCGGACCGTACCTGTCCTGCGGAAACCCGTCGTCGGGGGCAGGTTCCGGGACGGGACCCCGCACTCGCGGGCCGGTGGGAACCGGACACCCGCGCGCCGGGGAGCTGCGAGACTGGCCCGCATGAGCTTCGGTCCGTCCCGCTTCACCGCAGGCCCCGCGCGCGCCGTGATACTCGACGACGTCCGGGGGGCGCGGAAGATGCTCGCGGGGGTGGCCAGGACCACCCCGGTCGAGGGCAGCAGGCACCTGACCGAGCTGGTGGGCGCCCCGGTCCTGTTCAAGTGCGAGAACCTCCAGCGGACCGGTTCCTTCAAGCTGCGGGGCGCGTACGTCCGGATCGCCGGGCTCTCCCCCGAGGAGCGGGCGGCCGGGGTGGTCGCGGCCAGCGCGGGCAACCACGCGCAGGGGGTCGCGCTGGCCTCCACGCTGCTGGGGGTGCGCTCGACGGTGTTCATGCCGCTGGCCGCGCCGCTGCCGAAGGTCGCGGCCACCCGGGAGTACGGCGCCGAGGTGCGGCTGCACGGCCAGGTCGTGGACGAGACGCTGGCCGCCGCCGAGGAGTACGCGCAGGAGACCGGCGCGGTTTTCATCCACCCCTTCGACCACCCGGACATCATCGCCGGTCAGGGCACGGTCGGCCTGGAGATCCTGGAGCAGTGCCCGGAGGTGCGGACGATTGTCGTCGGCCTGGGCGGCGGCGGGCTCGTCGCCGGTATCGCGCTCGCGGTGAAGGCGCTGCGCCCCGACGTGAAGGTGATCGGTGTCCAGGCGGAGGGCGCCGCCGCCTATCCGCCCTCGCTCAGGGCGGGGAGGCCGATGTCGATCGGGTCGCAGCAGACGATGGCGGACGGCATCAAGGTGGGCCGCCCCGGTGATCTGACGTTCCCGCTGGTCCAGGAGCTGGTGGACGAGATCCGTACGGTCTCCGAGGACGAGCTGTCCAGTGCGCTGCTGCTGTGTCTGGAGCGGGCGAAGATGGTGGTGGAGCCGGCCGGAGCGAGCCCGGTGGCGGCGTTGCTGAGCGCTCCCGAGGCGTTCAGGGGGCCGGTCGTCGCGGTGCTGTCCGGCGGCAACGTGGACCCGTTGCTGATGCAGCGGATCCTGCGGCACGGCATGGCGGCGGCGGGGCGCTATCTGAGTCTGCGGCTGCGGGTGACGGACCGTCCGGGGGCGCTCGCGACGATGCTCGGGGTGCTGTCGGTGGCCGACGCGAACGTCCTCGACGTGAGTCACGTACGGACCGATCCGAAGCTGGGGCTGACGGAGGCGGACGTCGAGGTGCACCTGGAGACGAAGGGGCCCGCGCACTGCGCGGCGGTCGCGCAGGCGTTGCGGGCGGCGGGGTACACCATTCTCGGCTGACGGCTGACGGCTGACGGCTGACGGCTGACGGCTGACGGCGGTCGCCGTTGCCGTCGCTCCTCGATGGGCCGGATGTGCCGGAACCGCTTGTGACTCGCGATATATCGCGTTAGTGTTCCGGCTCCGACCCGATCCTGTCCGGGCCCGTTGGTGATATTCCGGGCGCCGGGAGGCCCGGGCGCCCTAGGCTCTGCGTACGCAGAGCACCGACATTTCACTCCACTCGGGAGAACCCACATGCCAGGCGCCATCTACGCCGAAGGCCTGGTGAAGACTTTCGGCGACGTACGAGCTCTGGACGGCGTCGATCTCGACGTCCCCGAAGGCACGGTCCTCGGGCTCCTCGGACCGAACGGCGCGGGCAAGACCACCGCCGTACGGGTCCTCACCACCCTTCTCCAGCCCGACAGCGGCCGTGCCGAGGTCGCGGGCATCGACGTCGTGAAGTATCCGAACGAGGTCCGCAGGTCCATCGGCCTGTCCGGGCAGTTCGCGGCGGTCGACGAGTACCTGACGGGCCGCGAGAACCTGCGGATGGTCGGGCAGCTCTACCAGATGCGTTCCAAGGCCGCGAAGGTCCGCGCGGACGAGCTGCTGGAGCGCTTCAACCTCACCGACGCGGCCGACCGTACGACCAAGACGTACTCGGGCGGCATGCGCCGCCGGCTCGACCTCGCCGCCGCGCTCGTGGTCTCGCCGCCCGTGATGTTCATGGACGAGCCGACCACCGGGCTCGACCCGCGCAACCGCCAGCAGCTGTGGGGGATCATCCAGGAGCTGGTGGCGGGCGGGACGACCCTGCTGCTCACCACGCAGTATCTGGAGGAGGCCGACCACCTCGCCCACGACATCTGCGTCATCGACCACGGCCAGGTCATCGCGCGCGGCACCGCCGACCAGCTCAAGGCCCAGACAGGCGGCGAGCGCGTCGAGGTCGTCGTACACGAACAGGACCAGATCGGGCCCACCCGTACCGTCCTGGCCGCCTTCGGCAAGGGCGGCGAGGAGCTGGTCGCGGTCGCCGAGCACACCCGCAAACTGACCGTCCCGGTCACCGGCGGGGCCAAGCTGCTCGCCGAGGTCATCAGGGAACTGGACAGCCGGGGCGTCGAGATCGACGACATCGGGCTGCGCCGCCCGACCCTCGACGACGTCTTCATCTCGCTCACCGGCCACGCGAGTGACGGCCCCGGCGGCGACAGCACCGGCAACGACCTCACGAGCAGCGACACCACCACCAAGGAGGCCGGGAAGTGACCGCCACCACCGACGCACCGCGGACCACGGCCCCCCGGCCGCGCGGCGGGATCATCCAGTCGGCCGGGGACTCCCTGGTCATCGCCCGCAGGAACCTGATCCGCATGACCCGGATCCCCGAGGTGGTCCTGTTCGGGATCATCCAGCCGGTGATGTTCGTGGTCCTCTTCACGTACGTCTTCGGCGGGTCCATCCGGGTCGGCAACACCACGAACGCCAACGTCTACAAGGACTTCCTGATGGCCGGGATCTTCGCGCAGACCGTCACGTTCGCCACCGCCGGATCCGCGGCCGGCATCGCGGACGACATGCAGAAGGGGCTGGTCGACCGCTTCCGCTCGCTGCCGATGGCCCGGGGCGCCGTGATGACGGGACGTACCGTCGCCGACCTCGTACAGACGTGCATCACGCTGCTCGTCCTCGCGATCGTCGCCGTGATCGTCGGCTGGCGCACCGGCACCCCCGACCCGACCAACTTCGGCCGGGTCCTGGGCGCCTTCGGCCTGCTCCTCCTGCTGGGGTACGCCTTCACCTGGATCGGCGCGCTCATCGGTCTGTCGGTACGGACACCGGAGGCGGCGACCTCGGGCGGGATCATCTGGCTCTTCCCCGTCACGTTCATCTCGAACGCCTTCGTGGACTCCAGCCAGATGACGCCGTGGCTGCGGCACATCGCGGACTGGAATCCGTTCAGTGCCACCGTGCAGGCGTGCCGGGTGCTGTTCGGGAACCCGGGGGTCTCGACGTCCACGGCGTGGCCGATGGAGCATCCGGTGTGGGCCTCGGTGGTCTGGTCGGTCCTGATCATCGTGGTGTTCCGGACGCTGGCGGTACGGAAGTACCGGTCGGCGTCGGTCTGAGGCCTGAGGCCTGAGGCTGAGGGCTGAGGGCTGAGGGCTCTCGGGCCTCTTACGACCCGGTACGCACAGCAGGGCCTTGCCCCGTCACCTCGTGTGACGCGGGGAAGGCCCTGCTCGCGTTCGTGTCGCGCTCAGCCCTGGTAGGGCTTGGCCGCGAGGATCTTCACCGCGGCCTTCTTGCCGTTGGGCAGCTCGTACTCCGCGTCGTCGCCGACCTTCTTGCCGTTCACACCCGAGCCCAGCGGGGACTGCGGGGAGTACGTCTCGATGTCGGCGCTCGCGTATTCACGCGACGCCATGAGGAAGGTCACCGTGTCGTCGGCGTCGCCGTCGAACGCGATGGTCACCACCATGCCGGGCTCGACCACCCCGTCGTCCGCGGGCGCCTCGCCGACCTTCGCCTTCTGGAGGAGCTGGGTCAGCTGGCGGACCCGGAGCTCCTGCTTGCCCTGCTCTTCCTTGGCCGCGTGGTACCCGCCGTTCTCCCGCAGGTCGCCCTCCTCGCGAGCAGCCTCGATCTTCTTGGCGATCTCGGTGCGGGCGGGACCAGACAGGTAGTCCAGCTCGGCCTTCAGCTGGTTGTACGCGTCCTGGGTGAGCCAGGTCACGTTCTCGCTGGTCTGGGTCACAGGTGCTCCTCGTAGGTACTGGGAATACAAAGCAACGCCCTACCCAGAAGATTGTGCCTTCTCGGTGGGGCGAAACCACGAGCCTAACAATTTCAGGGCGTAAGGGGGAGGACGAATGCCATCAGAAATACGTCACCGCAGGTCAGAGCCGTAAGGTGCGGTGGGTCGGAACGGGCGGTCGCGGGGGCGTCGGCCCTGGCCGCGGCGGGCGCCTCAGTCGGTCGTGCAGCCCACGAGTTCCGTGGCGGTGGCGCTCTCGGTCGTCCTGATCGTGACGACCTCGTCGACCCGCGTCTCACCCTTGGTGAAGCGGACCTCCTTGCGGCCGACCTCGGCGCCGCTCTCCGCGAGCGAGCGCAGGGTGCAGGCGCCGGTGGCGTCCCGCTTCTTGCGGACTTCGAGGTGCGCCTCGACGGAGGTGGCGGAAATCCGCTTGAACTTGATGAGTTCGCCGGAGACACTCTGCCCGGCGATGGAGTGGTATCCGTACCAGCCGAGCAGGACCACCGCGAGCGCTCCGAGGACGGCGCCGGTGATCTTCAGGCGGCGGTCGGCGCGCTGGTCCGCCGAGCGGCCGTAGCGTCCCTGGGGGAGCTGCTCGCGTACCACAGCCATGGTCGTTCCTCCCGGAGTCGGGCGGCCGGAATTTCCTCCCCCCGATATCCGTCACTATAGAAGCCGCCTGATGCGACGAATCACTGAGGATCGAGTCTTGACTGACCAGCTGCGACTGATGGCCGTCCACGCCCACCCCGACGACGAGTCGAGCAAGGGTGCGGCCACCATGGCCAAGTACGTGTCCGAGGGGGTGGACGTGCTGGTCGTGACCTGCACCGGAGGCGAGCGCGGCTCCATCCTCAACCCCAAGCTCCAGGGGGACTCCTACATCGAGGAGCACATCCACGAGGTCCGTAAGAAGGAGATGGCCGAGGCGCGCGAGATCCTCGGTGTGAAGCAGGAGTGGCTCGGGTTCGTCGACTCGGGGCTGCCCGAGGGCGACCCGCTGCCGCCGCTGCCCGAGGGGTGCTTCGCGCTGGAGGACGTGGACGTGGCGGCGGGCCGGCTCGTCCGGCTGATCCGCTCGTTCCGGCCGCAGGTCATCACGACGTACGACGAGAACGGCGGGTATCCGCACCCGGACCACATCATGACCCACAACATCTCGGTGGTCGCCTTCGAGGGGGCGGCGGACACCGAGAAGTACCCCGAGGCGGAGTTCGGGCCTGTCTGGCAGCCGCAGAAGCTCTACTACAACCAGGGCTTCAACCTCCAGCGCACGGTCGCGCTGCACGAGGCGCTGGAGGCGCGCGGACTGGAGTCGCCGTACGGGGACTGGCTGGCGCGGTGGGACGAGTTCGAGCGCAAGGCGCGGACGCTGACCACGCACGTCCCGTGCGCGGACTTCTTCGAGATCCGCGACAAGGCGCTGATCGCGCACGCCACGCAGATCGACCCGGACGGCGGCTGGTTCCGGGTGCCGATGGATCTCCAGCGGGAGGTCTGGCCGACCGAGGAGTACGAGCTCGCGAAGTCACTCGTCGATACCTCCCTCCCCGAGAGCGACCTCTTCGCGGGCATCCGCGACAATGCCTGATATGTATGCGACCCAGGCAGTGACACACGTTGTTCCGCTCGCGCAGGAGCTCGACGAGAACAAGGTGACTCCCGGCGTTCTCGGCTTTGTCGTCTTCGCGGTGATGGCGGCGGGGCTGTGGTGGCTGATGAAGTCGATGAACCGGCACATGGGGAAGGTCGACTTCAAGGAGGCGCCGGAGGACGGGGTGTCTTCGGCGGGTTCGGCGTCGTCGGCGCCGGAGGACGAGCCGGCGGACGCGGTGGGCGCGGGGGCGGCCACCGGTGCGCCGGCGGACCGGGTGCCGGGCGAGAAGAAGTAACCGGAGCCGGTCCGCGCCACGCGGGTGGCGCGTACCGGCCCCGTACCGGCTCCGTCGTAGTGGCTCCGTGTGCCGGCCCCGTACCGGCTCCGATCAGGACTGCTCCACCCCCACCGGGACGCCCATCACCTCGCGCGCGTGTCGGTTCGGGATCATGCCCAGGCGCCACGCCTGCCAGCCGTCCTCCAGGGTGATGCCCCGGTCCAGCACCACGGCGAACGCCTCCGCGCAGTCCTCCAGCTTGCCGTCGCGGGTCGCGTGGCGGGCCGCCGCCAGTTCGGCGAGTTCCTGCTCGGCCACCACGGACCCCACCTCGACGCCGCCGGGTGAGGTGTACGGCAGCAGCGTGCAGCGCAGGAAGCGTGACCAGTCCGCGCCGCGCCGGTCCTCGTACGACGTGAAGAGCGCCGTCGCCTCGTCGCACAGCTGGAGCGCCTGGGCCGCGCGGTTGTTGCCCGCGTCGATGACGGCCAGCTCCAGACAGGTCCACGCCTCGCCGTGCGCCACACCGATGCGGCGGAAGTCGGCGCGGGCGTCGACCAGCAGCTGGCGGGCGAAGCCCGAGTTGCGGAGATTGCCCGTGCGGTCCGCCTGCTGGTCGCGGGTGACCCGGCCCGAGTGGTGCCGGGCGCAGGCCAGCCCGTACACGTCGCGCATCCGGGAGAACATCGTGCGGGCCCGTTCCAACTCCCGTACGGCCTGGCCCGGTTCGCCGCTCTCCTCCAGGGCCTGGCCCAGGTAGTAGAGCGTCCAGGCCTCGCCCCGGGCGTCCTCGTTCTCGCGGTGGCGGGTGAGCGCCTCGCGCAACTGCCTCGCCGCCGGGGCGGGTTCGCCGTCCACCAGCCTCGCCCTGGCCAGCTGGGTCAGCGCCCAGGCCTCGCCCCGGCGGTCCTGGGTGCGGCCGTACAGGTCGGAGGCGGTGCGCAGTTCGGACTCGGCGCGCGGGACGTCGCCCATGCGCAGGCACACCTGCCCCAGCTGGAAGTGCGTCCAGGCCTCGCCGTGCACCGACTCGTTCTCGCGGTGGAGCACCAGCGCGCTGGCGAGCAGGGTGAGGGCCTCGGCGAGGTTGGCGCGGTCGCGCTCGACGGCGGCCAGCGCGTGGAGCGTCCAGGCGCGGTCGCCCGCCAGTTCGCGCGCCGACTGGAGGTCCAGCGCCTCGCGCAGCTTCGCCGACGCCTCGGGGAGATTGCCCTGGTGGTGCAGGGTGATGCCGAGGGAGCAGAGGGCGAGGGCGGCCCCGGCGTCGTGGTGTGCCTCGCGGTAGAGGTCGACCACGGAGGTCAGGGTCGTACGGGCCTTGTCCAGTTCGCCGAGCTGGCGGGCGGCGATGCCCGTACGCCACTGGACCGAGCGGACCAGCAGTCCTTGGCCGACGGCCTGGGTCAACTCGCTGATCTCACCGAGCCGGTAGAGGTCGCCGCGCAGCAGGCAGTAGTCGCAGAGCGCGCCGAGCAGGTTCAGTACGGCCTGCTGGTCGACGCCCTCGGCGTGGCGCAGCGTGGCGGTGATGAAGCTCGACTCGTCGTCCAGCCAGCGCAGCGCCGCGTCCAGGGAGGTGAAGCCGTGGGCGCCGGCGGCGGTCCTGAACAGGTCGGCGCGGGTGGAGGCCTTGCCGTCGACCAGCCGGATCACGGAGCCGGCCAGTTCGCCGTAGTTCCTGATGAGCCGTTCCTGTGCGGCGGTACGGTCCGCGGCCTCCTCCTCGTCGAGGAGGCGGGCGTGGGCGAAGGCCCGTACGGCGTCGTGGAGCCGGTAGCGGCCGGACCGCACGTGGTCGATCAGCCCGGCCCGGGACAGCGCGACGAGCCGCTGCCCCGCCTCCTGTTCGTCCGTCGCCAGCAGGGCCGCCGCGGCGGCGGCGCCCAGGGAGGCGCGGCCCGCGAGGGCGAGGCGGCGCAGCAGCCTGCGGGTCTGTTCGTTCTGGTCGTTGTAGCGCAGCCACAGGGCGCGTTCGACGGCTCCGACCCCGCGTCCGGCGACGGAGAGTTCGGCGGCGAGCTGCTGGGTGCTGCGGGCGCCGAGGGAGGAGCCCGCGATGCGCAGGGCGAGGGGCAGGCCGGCGCACAACTCCCGTACGAGGTCGGTCGACTGGCTGTCGTAGGGGGCGGCGGCGGATTCGGCGGAGTGTTCGGCGGATTCCCGCAACAACTCCTCGGCGCCGACCGCGTCCAGGGCCTCGACCGGTAGTTGGTGCACCCAGGCGGGCACGTCGGCAGGCAGCGGAACGGGTTGACGGGCGGTCACCAGCACCAGGCTGTCGGAGCGTTCGGGGACGAGGGTGCGTATCTGTTCGGGGTCGGAGGCGTCGTCGAGGACGACGGTGACGGGCAGGCCGGTCAGGTGCTGGTGGTACAACTCGGCGAGCCGCCGCACCTGTTGCTCCGGGGAGGACCGCTCGCGGAACAGGAGCTGTTCGCGGGGCGCGCCGAGCCGGTTCAGCAGGTGGAGCAGCGCGTCGCGGGTGGACAGGGGCGGCTCGCCCCCGTCGCCGCCCCGGAGGTCGACGACACACGCGCCGCGGAACTGGTCCTTGAGCTGCTGCGCGGCCCGTACGGCCAGCGCCGTACGCCCGGAGCCGGGCTCGCCGTGGAGCACGACCACGGTCGGCCTGGTCTCCGTGGAGACGCGGGCGGCGTGCACCCACTGCGCGATCTGCGCCATCTCGGCGCGACGCCCGGTGAACGGCCCTGTGGGCTCCGGGAGATGGCCGAAGGACTGCTCCAGCACACTGCGGCGGCGCGCGGCGGCACTGCGGTCCCCGCCGCGCAGCTGGGGGGCCGTGGCCGGCTGCTTCGTGGTGCGCCGGGTGGCGGAGGTGAGGACGCGCTGCTGGTCGAGGAACGGCCGGATGGACCGTACCTCCAGCGCCGTCAGCCACTGGAGCCGCAACTGCTCGGCCCCGCCGGGCTGTCCAGCCGCGGCGGCCCGGCGGTGCGCGGCGGGCCAGTGGGAGGCGGTGACCCGGGCGACGGTGGTCGCGGCCCCGGCGACGGCGACCACGG
>NZ_WWJY01000691.1 GCF_009865405.1 Streptomyces sp. SID3212
CCTGCCCGGCCGCCGGGGCGCGCGCGACGACCGGCGCGGTGTCGACGGCCGCGTACGGCCAGACGTGGTCGAGCAGCCTCCGGCGGCGGAGGGTCTCCCGCTGGACGGCGTCGGCGGAGACCGGCCGTACGGGACCGAACCAGTGCGCGACGCCGTAGCGGAACCGGGTCGGACCGCTGCCCGGAGCCAGGGCGAAGAACGCCGCGTCGAACAGCGCCCCGAGGTGGCAGATCTCCAGCTCACCGTCGCCCAGGTACCCGCTCTCCACCAGGAACCGGCCCACGGAGCCCCGGCTTCCGGCCTGTTCGATGGCCTTCTCCCACGCCTCGTACGGCAGCCGGCCGCCCGCCGTGAGCATGACCTCGACACCGGGGGCGGCGGGGCTCTCGGCGTGCACGACGCGGCCGTCGGCGAGGTAGAGCGTGCCCTGGTCGCGCAAGAGGGCGCCGGTGGCCCGCTCCCCCGCGAGCCGGACGAGCATGGGCGACACGGCGGCAGTCATGCCAACACCAGCCGGGCGGCGAGCTGGCGGAGCCGTAATCGGGCGAGCGCGAGGTTGCCGGTGTCGCGGTCGAGCCACAGATGCAGGAACACACTGCTGTCGAAGGTCGTCTCGACGAAGCACAGGATGTGGTAGCCGGTACGGGTGGTGAGGATGAGGTCCTCGACCGGCGGCCCGTCGGGGGCGTCACTCCCGGCCGGACCGCTCCTGCCCTCCGCCGACGGCCTTTTGTCCGCCGCGGACCCCTTGTCCGCCGGGAGCCCGTCGTCCGCCCCGCCCGCGACGCCTCCGCCGGGCGCGTCGGGCGCGAAGGCCGGATACTCCGCCGCCGCCCTCGCCAGCTCGGCCGTCTCCGCCGCCGTCGCCTCGTGGTCGCCGTTCGGCGACTCCCCCGCCGTACCGAGCGCGAGTCCGCTCGTCCAGTCGACCACGGCCGCCCCGCGCGCTCCCGGCAGGTCCATGGCCTCCTGGAGGCATGCGTCGATTCCGGGCACGCGGAGTCCCTCCCCAGCCTTGCGTGCAGCCGTACGTGCGTACGGCAGTGACCGAGAGATTACGTAACGTGCCGCGCTCCGTGGGGAGTTCCGGCATTTTCCTCCGGAACATGCCAACCGCCGATAGGGTCGGGGCACGGCCTGCCCTGGCCGCCCCGGATCACCCGCCTCCCCGTGCCGGGGCGCGCCGGGGCGTGTCGCATTCGGGCGTTATGCCCCGAGATTGTCGGGTACCAGTTCCTCCGGACGGATCACCCCGCGTCGCAGGAGAAACGAGAAACCCATGAAGGTCGGTTACAAACTGGCAGCCGAGGCGTTCGGCCCGGCGGAACTGGTCCGGCAGGCGGTCCTCGCCGAGCAGGCCGGCTTCGACTTCGTCGAGATCAGCGACCACTACCACCCGTGGCTCGACAACCAAGGACACTCGCCCTTCGCCTGGACGGTCCTGGGCAGCATCGCGGTCAGGACGTCACGGATCGGGCTGGCGACGGGGGTCACCTGTCCGACCGTGCGCTACCACCCGGCGATCATCGCCCAGGCCGCCGCGACGCTCGCCCTGCTGTCGGACGACCGCTTCGTCCTCGGCGTCGGCTCGGGCGAGCGGCTCAACGAACACGTCGTCGGCCGCGGTTTCCCGGACAGTGTCGGCGCCCGGCACGACAGCCTCAGGGAGGCGCTGGAGATCATCCGGCTGCTGTGGAGCGGAGGTTACCGTTCGTACGAGGGCAAGCACCTCCGCCTGGAGGACGCCCGCGTCTTCGACCTCCCGGAGAAGCTCCCCCTGATCGCGGTCGCCGCCGGCGGCCGGGAGTCGGCCGTCCTCGCCGCCGAACTGGGCGACGGTCTCTTCGCGACCGAGGACAGGCCGGAGATCGTCCGGCACTACCGCGACGCCGGCGGGACAGGCCCCTGTTACGCGGAGGTCCCGGTGGCCTGGGCACCTGACACGCACACCGCGGCGAAGGCGGCCCTGGAGACGTCCCGCTGGGCCGTGACCGGCTGGAAGGTCATGAGCGAGCTGCCTGATCCGGTCAATTTCGAGGCCGCGACGGCCACGGTCCGCGAGGCCGACATCCTGGAGAAGTTCACCTGTGGCGCCGACCCGGCGCGGTACGTCGAGGCGACCCAGAAGTACGTGGACGCGGGCTTCGACCGGCTGGTCATGCAGAACGCGGGCCCCGATCCGGACGGCTTCATCGACTTCTACCGGAGTGAACTCGACAGCCGCGTCAGGCAACTGACGCCGAACGGCTCACCGGCCTGAACTGAGGGGTGTATGTCACCCTCTGATCCGGCGAACAGTCCCTAAGCTACGTGCGTGGCAGACACCCTGGATGAATTGGTCGAATTGCAGCGGGCCGCCGACAAGGCACACGACCGCGCGGGAGAGTTACGCGCGGCGTTCGGGCCACCGGCGGTCGAACCGTGGACCGAGGGACAGAGATCCACCTACGAGACGGCCTGGCGGGCGTGGCGTGATCTCGATCGCGACATCAAGGACGCGATCACGCGGTACGCGAAGCGCGAAACGCTCGACCGGGCCGCCGTCGAACGGACCGTACGGGCCCGGGTGGAGGGCCGCCCCCAGGAGGGGTAGCCGCTCCCGCACCGGGAGTCGAGCCGGCCGAGTCAGTAGCCGAGGGCTTTGCGCAGCTGCTGCTTGTTCATCGACGAGCGCCCGTCGATGTTCTTCTTCCTGGCCTCTTCGTACAGCTGGTCCCGCGTCGGGCCCCGCGCTCCGCTGTGCGAACGTTCGCCACCCCGCTGGGAAGCCGATTTCGGGTCCCGGAGAGAGGTTTTGCTCGCGGTTTTCGCCTCGCCCGACCGTGCGCGCTCCTTGTTGACGGTCCGCGCCGCGATTTCCTCGGCCCGCTTCTCCGGGGTGCCGCGCTTCTCGGCGCCTTCCTTGATGTGCTCGTACTGGCGTTCCCGCTTGCGGCTCGATCCTGCCGGCATGACACGCTCCTCCGCGTTCTGGACCTTCTCTGCGCCTGCCCGGTCCTGGCTCGTTTCAAGCCGCGCCCCCGTTCCGTTGGACCGTCCGGGCGCGTCCGTGTCCCTCCGGGATCGTCCGGGCACGTCCGGGATCGTCTGGGCACGTCTGGACGAGGCTGCTCCACGGGGCCTAGGGTCGGGTCACTCGTACGGCCGGGACCATCCGAGACCGGCGAGACCACGTGAGAGACCTCTGCCCGGTGACGGAGTCGGCGTGGGGCGCGCGTCCCCGCTCCACGCCAGCACTGGACGGTTCCAGGCGATGACCACGGGTCGGCACCTCAGGACGCCGACGACCCCGGGTGGTCCGCCCCGCCGGGCAGCGAAAGAGACACGCCGTGCTGTCGGCGCCCTATCGCACCCTGCTCCGCACCCCCGGTGCGGCGGCCTTCTTCCTCAGCGCCACCGCCGGCCGGGTCGGCATCGCCATGACCGGCCTCGGCGTCATCTGGCTGGTCCACGGCAGGACCGGCTCCTACGCCGTGGCGGGCCTGGTGACCGGCGCCCTCGCCGTCGCCGAGGCCCTGGCCGGGCCACAACTCGCCCGGCTGACCGACCACTTCGGCCAGACCCGCGTCCTGCCACCCGTCCTCCTCGCCCACACCACCGCCGTGGGCGCGCTCCTGGCCGTGGTCGGGAACCACAGCCCGCAGTGGCTGATGACGGCGGCCGGAGCGCTCGCGGGCGCCACGATCCCGCAGCTCGGCGCACTGTCGGCGGCCCGCTGGGCGGCGCTGCTGCAAGGCGAGCGGGCCGCGGCGCTGCCCACCGCCTTCGCCCTGGAATCGCTCGGCAACGGCCTGTGCTACCTGGCAGGACCCGCCCTGGTCACCACCGTGGGAGCGAGCTTCGGCCCGGCTCTCGGCATGGCGCTGGCCACGACCCTGGTGGTGGGCGGCGGGCTGGCCTTCGCCGCGCAGCGCCGTACCGCACCCGCCACGGTGGGCGC
>NZ_WWJY01000692.1 GCF_009865405.1 Streptomyces sp. SID3212
CGGGGGCCGCCGGGTAGGCCTGCGGGGCGGCCGGGTAGCCCGGCTGCGGGGCGGGCGGCACGGGCGGCGGGGCCTGCTGCACCCACTGCGACTCCAGGCGGGTCAGGGACTCCAGCTCGCCGTAGTCGAGGAAGATTCCCCGGCAGCCGCTGCACTGCTCTATCTGGACACCGTTGCGGTTGTACGTGTGCATCGCTGCGTGGCACTTGGGACACTGCATGGTCGGCTCAGCTCCTCGCCGTCTCTTCGGCGCCGCCGGAACACGCGCCCGGCGGCAGTCGGTTCACCCTACGACGGTGCACCTACCCCCAACTCGGGCGGGATTGCTGCGATTCGGGCACAGGCGTCGATCATCGACCGCTCGACGTCGTCGGGTTCGCGGTGTTCGGCGGCGCATTTCGCCAGGGCGAGCGCGGTGGTCTGGACGGTGAGGGCGCGGGCGGCGACGTCCAGCCGGGGCCAGGGGTCGCCGTGGGCGGGCACGGCGGGGCCGCGGGCGGCGCGGTAGGCGCCGAGGAACCCCTCCCAGGCGGAGGGCGGGAGCAGCCCGGCGGCGTACCAGGCGGCGGGCCTGGCGAGGTCCCAGGCGGGGTCCCCGACGCCCAGGTCGTCTATGTCGATGAGCAACCAGTCCCCGCCGGACCCGGGATACCGCACGAGCTGCCCCAGGTGCAGGTCGCCGTGACAGAGCGCGCGGGGCGACGGGGGCGGGGGCGCTTCGCCCCGGGCCCATGGGGGGAGGGTGGCGGCGGCGTGGTGGACGGGCGCGGTTTCCGCCGGGGGCGGGTGAGGGGCAGGCGGAGATACGGCACGCAGCCGGGCGAGGGCGCGGGCGACCTTGGCGGGGCCGCGCATGGGCGGCAGGGGCGTACGGGAGAGGGCGTCGAGGGGGACGGAGTGCAGCCGGGCGAGGAGGGTGCCGGTCTCCTCCCACGGCGCGGCGGCCGGGTCTTCGGGGTCGACGGGGGTGCCGTACGGCCAGGAAGTGACCGGCCGGCCGGACACCTCGGCGGCGGCCGTCGGGAGCGGGGGCAGGAGGATCCCCGAGAGCAGCGGATGGGCGGCGACCGCGAGGCGGGTGCGGTGGTCGGCCGGATCGGTGGTGTCGGCGTGCGCCTTGGCCACGGCGTCGCCATGTCGTACGACCACTCCGTCGGCCCGTTCCGCGAGCACGGCGTCGTCGTCCCGGCCGCAGGCGGGGCAGGGGGACGACGCGGAGGCGGACAGATGGGCCGCCCGGCGAGCGACCAGGGCGAGCGCGCTGACGACGTCTGCGGTCACGGGTCCCCCGGGCGGTTCGGCTCGGAGCGAGTGTACGGGCGACCCGGGGAACGGGACGGACGCGGGGCGCGTACGGGGGGGGTAGGGCAGCAGATGCTCGGGCCCGGGGGCCCCTTCGTGGCCGTCTCCGACAGTGCGATGCTCGCTCAGCCCCTCGCCTGCCCGCGAGGCAACGCCACCTATGGGCCCGGTGGGGCCGAACCGGTACGGGCGAGGCAGCGGCGTCCGCAGCCGGATCCAACGGGCGCGGCGGGGGCCCGGCCGCGGAGGCGTCTTGTGCCTTGCCTGTCTTCTGCCGACGGGCAGGGACGCTCAGCGGTCGCGGGGGCTCCGGGCCGGGGACGTACCCGCGCCCCGGCGATGGCCCCGTCCGTGATCACGGACGGACACCGAACGCGGACGCGTCCGCCGCTGGGGCGCGCCAACACCGGAGCCCGGGCGAACAGGGGCCCGGGCCCCGGGGCCTAGTCCCAAGCCGGGGCCGGGGGAAGACACCACCGGTGCGGGGTCCGGGGGCGCGAACCGGGAGTGTTCGGCGTCGTCGGACCAAGACGTGGGGCCATGGCCGAGGGCATCCCTGGCGCGGGCCCGGACAGCGCGATGGCCGGTCAGCTCCCCAGCTGACCGGCCAAACGCTGCCGTCCGCCGCACCCCCGTCCCCACGGGGTTGTTAGGCCGGATGTCCTCGACCCGGGCCGCTCTCCCGGGTCCAGGGCGCCGCTCAGCGCCCCAGCATCACGCCCACGGACGACGCTTGTGTGACCACTGCTTCCCAGCCGCCGAAGACGACCACGAGCAGAGCCGCCAGGGGGAGGACCATCGCCGTCGCCACCAGTGGGTGGCGCGTGCCGGACCGGCCTCCGCCGAACGCGGCGTAAGCCTTGCGTCCCTGCGTGCGGATCAATGCCCGCGATGCCGTGTCCGCCATGGTCCCTCTCCTGTCAGATTGGCAGCGGCGAGTGTCCGACCTCGGGGGACGAGTACTTGCACTCGCCGCTTGACCTCAACACTAGGGACGCGAGCGCGCCCGGTCGTCATGCCCGCGTACCGATTGCCGGGCCTCCCGGAGGATGAGCCCGGTACTGATCACGTACTCCCCTGGGTGGAGAAAGCACGTGCGAGAGCGCCTCAGGACTTGGGGTCTTCCCGGAGGGGACGCTCCGACGGCTCCTCCCTCGGGACCGGCTGCTCCACCAGAGCGAGCACCCGGGTCGCCATGAACCTGGCGGTGCGGACCACCGTGCCGTTGCGGGTGACTTCGCTCACTTCCACCACCCCTCTGCGCACCGCCGTCTCCACCCGGCGGCCTGCCCGGCTTGCCACCACTTCGTACGTACGCGTCGTGTCCCCGGCGTCCACGACTATCTCCACCCGGTCACCCTTCACGATCCAATCCCCCTTCTGCGACGGACCTTTGAGATCTCGCACGGGCCAAGGGACCTGGATCCGCCGTCCCCTGACCACTCTTCAAGTTTCCCACCCCGCACTGACAATCGGTCGGCCCGCGAGGGCGCGGCCTATGAGCGCGCCGGGGCGCGGGTACGTAAGCTGTGCCACGTCACACGGACGACCGGGCAGCGGGGATGGACATGGCGATGATGCGGCTCCGGCGCGAGGACCCGCGTGTCGTCGGTTCGTTCAGGCTTCACCGGCGGCTGGGCGCAGGCGGCATGGGTGTCGTCTATCTGGGGTCCGACCGGCGCGGCCAGCGGGTCGCGCTGAAGGTGATCCGGCCTGATCTGGCCGAGGATCAGGAGTTCCGCTCGCGGTTCGCCCGCGAGGTGTCAGCCGCGCGGCGGATCCGGGGCGGCTGTACGGCCCGCCTGGTGGCGGCGGACCTGGACGCGGAGCGTCCATGGTTCGCGACGCAGTACGTGCCGGGGCCCTCGCTGCACGACAAGGTCAATGAGGACGGCCCGCTGAGCGCCGCCGAGGTGGCCTCCGTGGGCGCGGCGCTCTCCGAGGGGCTGGTGGCCGTGCACGAGGCGGGGGTGGTGCACCGCGACCTCAAGCCGTCGAACATCCTGCTCTCCCCCAAGGGCCCCCGCATCATCGACTTCGGCATCGCCTGGGCGACCGGCGCGAGCACCCTGACGCACGTCGGGACGGCCGTCGGATCGCCCGGGTTCCTCGCGCCCGAACAGGTGCGGGGAGTGGCGGTGACCCCGGCCACCGACGTGTTCTCGCTCGGCGCCACGCTGGCCTACGCCGCCACCGCCGACTCCCCGTTCGGGCAGGGCAGTTCGGAGGTCATGCTCTACCGGGTGGTGCACGAGGAGGCGCAGCTGTACGGGGTACCGGACGCGCTCGCGCCGCTGGTGCGGGCCTGTCTGGCCAAGGATCCCGAGGACCGGCCGAGCACGCTCCAACTGTCGATGCGGCTCAAGGAGATCGCGGCCAGGGAGGCGCAGGGCGTCGCCGAGGTCAGGCCGCCGGCCCAGCGGGACCGTATGGAGCAGGACATGGCGACGGGGCGGCTGACCGAGCGCTACACGGAGCGGATGGAGTGGGGTCCCGAGCGCGATCGGGAACGAGAGCGGGAACGGGAACGGGGTTCGGAGAGGGACCGGGATCGCGACCGGGAACGTGGCTCCGACCGGGAGCGGGAGCGGGAACGCGGGCCTCAGAGCCGTCCCCCCGGCTCCACGGCGTCCCGTTCCGGTGTCTCCCGGGGCGGCCCTCCCCGTACCAGCGGCCGGCGGCCCCCGCAGCAGCGGGACGGCGCAGGTGCCCGTACGGGCGGGCGGCCGAAGACTGCACCGCGGCCGACCTCGGGCAGCCGCCGCCCCGCCAACCCCCGGCTGCTGCGGCAGCGCCTCATCGTGTTCGTGGTGGTGACGCTGATCGTCGCCCTGGGGATCGC
>NZ_WWJY01000693.1 GCF_009865405.1 Streptomyces sp. SID3212
GTCGGCCGCCTCCACGACCGTCACCGCGCACCCCGCCTCGCGCGCCGCCGTCGCGAACTCCGCGCCGATCCAGCCCGCGCCCACGACCACCACCTCGTCCTGCCGCCCCAGCACGGGCCGCAGCCGCTCGGCGTCGTCCAGCGTGCGCAGCAGATGCACGCCCGGGACGTCCTCCGTGCCGGGCAGCCTGACCGGCTCCGCGCCGGTCGCGACGACCAGCACGTCGTACGGCACAGGACCGTCCGCCGTGTCGAGTTCCCGTACGTCCGGCCGCAGCCCGGTCACCGCGAGGCCGAGCCGCAGCTCGACGGAGAGCGCCGCGAAGTCGAGGTCGAAGGACGACCCGTCGGCCTGGCCGAGCAGGACCGCCTTGGAGAGCGGCGGCCGGTCGTACGGCGGATGCGGCTCCGCGCCGATCAGCGTGATCCGGTCGCGGAAGCCGCCCTCGCGCAGGGCGACCGCGGTCTGCACCCCCGCCATCCCGGCCCCGACGATGACGACGTTCCGCTCTTCCGGGTGTGTCCGCTGCTCGCTCACCCGATCACCTTAGAGAACGGACGGCCCATCAGAGGGCAGCTCCTCCACCACACTCGTCCCGCTGCCCTCCCGCGACTCCCACTCCCACGTCTCCTCCAGCCGGACCCTGCCGTCCGGCAGGTCCACCACCAGGGAGACGCAGTGCCCGGACGACGTCCCGCCGTCCCTCCCGAGCTGTACGTAACGGAAGTCCAGCCGGTCCCCCTCGCGGGTCCCGACCAGATGGCCCCGCTCCACGTCACCGCCCTCGTAGGCGGCCCAGATCCGGCCGTCCCGCTCGCCGTACGCGAAGCGCGTGCGGGTACCCACCTGACCCGGCGCCTGGTCGGCGACGGGGGCCAGGACACGACCGTCCAGCGAACGGGCCACGGTGATTGCTCCCTTACCGGGCGGAGGAGAGGGCGTTAGTCTGGCCGGAGACACTACCTCGCGGGAGCCCGGACGCACCGGGCTGAGAGGGAGGCTGACGGCCTCCGACCGTACGAACCTGATCCGGGTCATGCCGGCGAAGGGAGGGGCTGGACGCCCATGCAGTCGTCCCATACGGGTCAGCACCCCGACATCAGCACCTCCTCCGACGTCCTCGTCGTCGGAGGCGGCATCATCGGCCTGGTCACGGCCTGGCGGGCCGCGCAGCGCGGACTCCGTACCGCCGTCGCCGACCCCGAACCGGGCGGCGGGGCCGCGCAGGTCGCGGCGGGCATGCTCGCCGCCGTCACCGAACTCCACTACGGCGAGGAGACGCTGCTCGGGCTCAACCTCGCCTCCGCCGAGCGCTACCCCGCCTTCGTCGCCGAACTGGAGGCGGTGAGCGGCCGGGACACCGGCTACCGCGCGTGCGGCACGCTCGCCGTGGCCCTGGACGCCGACGACCGCGCGCACCTGCGCGAACTGCACGGCTTCCAGCAGCGTTCCGGGCTCTCCTCGGAGTGGCTCTCCGGCCGCGAGTGCCGGCGGCTGGAGCCGATGCTCGCGCCCGGCGTACGCGGGGGCCTGCGGGTCGACGGCGACCACCAGATCGATCCCCGACGGCTCGCGGCGGCGCTCGTGACGGCCTGCGAACGGGCCGGGGTGATCTTCCACCGCTCCTTCGCGAGCCGCCTCACCGTCGTACGGGACCGGGCCTCCGGCGTCGTCCTGGCCGACGGCCGCGCGCTCTCCGCCGACCAGACGGTCCTGGCGGGCGGGAGTCTCAGCGGGAGGCTGGCGGGCCTGCCGACCGATGTCGTACCGCCGGTACGGCCCGTGAAGGGCCAGGTCCTGCGGCTCTCGGTGCCCGGGCCGTACGCGCCGTTCCTGTCCAGGTCCGTACGGGCCGTCGTGCGGGGCAGCCACGTCTACCTCGTGCCGCGCGAGAACGGCGAACTCGTCGTGGGAGCCACCAGCGAGGAGCAGGGCTGGGACACCACGGTCACGGCGGGCGGGGTGTACGAACTGCTCCGCGACGCGCACGAGTTGGTGCCGGGCATCACCGAACTGCCCTTCACCGAGGCGCGCGCCGGCCTGCGGCCCGCCTCGCCCGACAACGCGCCCCTGCTCGGGCCCAGCGCCCTGCCCGGCCTCCACCTGGCCACCGGCCACTACCGCAACGGGGTCCTCCTCACCCCCGTCACCGGGGACGCGATGGCCGACGTGC
This sequence comes from Streptomyces sp. SID3212, assembly GCF_009865405.1. GTDB lineage: Bacteria > Actinomycetota > Actinomycetes > Streptomycetales > Streptomycetaceae > Streptomyces. Next base: position 2,174 of record NZ_WWJY01000693.1, read on the forward strand.
TGACCACCGGCGAACTCCCCGAGGTCGCGCGCCCCTTCACGCCCCGCCGCTTCTCCCCCGCCCCGGTACGTCAGGAGCAGCCCGCATGACGGACACCGCGAATGTCTCTGCGACCCTCACCCTCTCCGTCTCCGTGAACGGCGAGCCCCGTGCGATCGGCGCGGGCACCACGCTCGACGTCCTGGTCGCGACGCTGACCCCCGCGCCCTCGGGTGTCGCCGCCGCCGTCAACGAGACGGTCGTGCCGCGCTCCCGCTGGTCCGGCACCCTCCTGCGCGACGGCGACCGGGTGGAAGTCCTCACCGCCGTCCAGGGAGGCTGACCATGGCCGACGACCGGCTCGTCATCGGTGACACCGTCCTCGACTCCCGCCTGATCATGGGTACGGGGGGCGCGCCCAGCCTCGACGTCCTGCGCAGGTCCCTGATCGCGTCGGGCACCGAACTCACCACCGTCGCGATGCGGCGCCTCGACCCCACCGTGCAGGGGTCCGTGCTGTCCGTCCTCGAATCCCTGGGGATCCGGGCCCTGCCCAACACGGCGGGGTGCTTCACCGCCGGGGAGGCGGTCCTGACCGCGCGGCTGGCCCGCGAGGCGCTGGGCACGGACTGGATCAAACTGGAGGTCGTCGCGGACGAGCGCACGCTGCTGCCCGATCCGATCGAGCTGCTCGACGCGGCGGAGACGCTGGTCGACGACGGCTTCACGGTCCTGCCGTACACGAACGACGACCCGGTGCTGGCCCGCAAGCTGGAGGACGTGGGGTGCGCGGCGATCATGCCGCTGGGGTCGCCCATCGGGTCGGGCCTGGGCATCCGCAACCCGCACAACTTCCAGCTGATCGTGGAGCACGCGAACGTCCCGGTGATCCTGGACGCGGGGGCGGGCACGGCGTCGGACGCGTCGCTGGCGATGGAGCTGGGGTGTGCGGCGGTGATGCTGGCGTCTGCGGTGACGCGGGCGCGGGAGCCGGAGCTGATGGCGTCCGCGATGCGGTACGCGGTGGCGGGGGGGCGGTTGGCGTTCCGGGCGGGCCGGATCCCCCGCCGGCGCTTCGCCCACGCGTCCTCGCCCTCGGAGGGCGTCCCCACCCTCGACCCCGAACGCCCGGCGTTCACGTAGCTGTCCTCAATCGCCGGACGGGCTTGTTTGTGCCTCATGCCCGGTGCTCGGGCGCGGCTTACTGATGTCCTCAATCGCCGGACGGGCTTGAATTTGGCCTCTGCCCGTTGCCGGTGCGGGTCACCGATGTCCTCAAACGCCGGACGGGCTGGA
>NZ_WWJY01000694.1 GCF_009865405.1 Streptomyces sp. SID3212
CTCCGGGCGGACGACCCCCCTTCGCGGACACGCCCTGGGAATCGCCATGTCGATCATTGTGTTGACGACACGGACAGGTCCACCTCCCGTCCCGACACCCTGGAGAGCCGATGACCACCCTGGAAGAAGCGACCGCTCTGGCACGGGAGGAGAACGGCCTGGCGGTGATCTCGACGCTGCGCGCGGACCTCACGATCCAGTCCTCGCTCGTCAACGCCGGTGCGCTGGCCCACCCTTCGACCGGGGAGCGCGTCCTCGCCTTCGTCACCTACGGCAAGGTGAAGCTCGGCAACCTCCGGGCCAGGCCGCAGGTGACGGCGACCTTCCGCAAGGGCGGCCAGTGGGCGACCGTGGAGGGCGAGGCCCAGCTCGCCGGCCCCCACGACCCCCAGCCCTGGCTGGACGCCGAGAGGCTGAGGCTCCTGCTGCGCGAGGTGTTCGTGGCGGCCGGCGGCGAGCACGACGACTGGGAGGCGTACGACCGGGTGATGGCCGAGCAGGGACGTACCGCGGTCCTCATCACCCCGCGCCGGGTGTACAGCAACTGACGCGGGGTCCGTGGCGCGGGGCCGCCGGATCGTGCCGGCCCCGCGGCCGTCAGATCGTGACGCAGACCTCTTCGATCTGACGGCCGTCGCGCACCAGCGCCCCGCACACGAGCGGCGCGCTCTTCTCGGCCCCCACCGCCCACCTCGCGCGTGCGGCATTGACCCGAGGGCTGCGGAAATCGCCCCAGTAGGAACGCAGTTGCCCGCTCAGGCCGTCCCTGGTCTCCACCGTGATGTCCTGCACGAACCTGTTGTGGTGTGCCGTGTACACACAGATGTACGTGCCGCACCTGCCGTCGACCTGCGAGGGCAGCGCACTCGCGGGAGCCGTCACGGCCATCCCCACGAGCACCGCGCCCGCCACCGTCGTGGCCACCCGCCGTACCGCGTGCCGAGCGACACCGTTCCCCAGATCTCGCGGATTCCGCATATTTCCTCCATGTCGGAGAGAGGACGATTGCGGAACGAGAATGCCAGCGAAGCAGGCCGGGGCAGAGCGGTCACCGCAAAAAGCACTCGTTCGAGTCCGAGTCCGAGTCGGAATCCGAGTCGGAGTCGGAGCCCGAGCCCGGGATCGGACTGTCACACCGCCGCGCCGGTACGGCTCTCGGGACGGGACAGCACACCCGACCCGTCCCAGGAAGCAGCCCCATGACCCTCGCCTTCGTGTTGCTCGCGCTCGCCACCGTCTCCGCCAACGTGTTCTCCGCCGTCTGCGACTTCGTCCGCTACGAGAAGGTCGCCGTCGGCATGGACGCGGCGGGCGTGCCCCGTTCGTGGATGCCGGCGCTCGGTGTCCCCAAGGCCGCTGCCGCGGTCGGACTCGTCGCGGCCTTCTGGATCCCGCCGCTCGGCACGGCGGCGGCGGCCGGACTGGTCGTGTTCTACCTCTGCGCCGTGGCGACCCATCTGCGGGTACGGGACTACTCGTTCGGGTTCCAGTACCCGTTCCTGGTCCTGGCCGTCGCCACCCTGCTCCTGAGCCTGGCCCGCTGACCGGCGGCTCCGCCCCTCAGGAGCGCGGGCGGCGGCGGTCGCTCAGGGGCGCGCGGAAGGCGGCGTGAGCCAGTCGAGCAGGATCCGGTTGACCTCGTCGGCCCGTTCGCGCTGGATCCAGTGCCCGCACCCCTTCAGGATGTGCGAGGCCGTCAGCCCCGGCAGCGTGGAGGGGAACGCGTCGATGGCCTGGCTCATCCACGTCGTGGACGCGTCCCGCTCCGCCCCGACGAACAGCGACCGCTGTGTGAGCGGCGCGCCGTTCCAGGCGGCGAGATCCTCCCAGTCCCGGTCGGCGTTGCGATAGCGGTTGAGCGCGCCGGTGAGTCCCGTACGTTCGAACTCACCGGCGTACGAGTCGAGTTCGGCCTCCGTGAGCCACGCGGGCAGGGCATCGCGAACGAAACGGTCGGACATCCGCCGCCCGGCGGGGACGAAGAACGGGCTGTCGCCGCCCGCGTCCGCCATCGTGTCGGCGGACAGGCTGGCGTAGAACCCCGCCAGCCAGCCGCGGACGTCCGGCTCGATCTCCGCCTCGGCCCGCCCCGGCTCCTGGAAGTAGCTGACGTAGAACTCCTCGTCCCCGCCGATCGCCGCGAAGGCGTCCGTCGGCCGGGGACCGCCGGGCGGGGCGTAGGGGACGCTGAGCAGTCCCACGGCCGTGAACACGTCGGGCCGCAGCAGCGCGGTGGCGGCGGCGATCGTGGAGCCCCAGTCGTGGCCGACGACGGTCGCGGTCTCCTCCCCGAGCGCCCGTACGACCCCGGCGTTGTCGGCGACATGGCACAGCATCCGGTACGACGCCACGTCCGACGGCTTCGAGGAACGCCCGTACCCCCGCAGATCGACAGCGACCGCCCGGAAGCCCGCGGCGGCCAGGACCGGGAGCTGCCGGCTCCAGGAGTGCCACGACTCGGGGAAACCGTGGAGCAGCAGCACCAGCGGGCCCGTGCCCTGTTCCACCAGGTGGATGCGGCCGCCGGGGACCTCGACCAGGCGGTGCCGGGCGGCGGCCAGCGGCGTGTGCGGGGTGTCGGCCTGGGTCGGGGGCGGTACGGGGGTGGGCTGCGCCATGGTGCTCTCCTCGTCGGTGGCGGCGATGTCCGCTGTGATCACGAGCATCTGCCAGGGGGCGCGGGCGGGACAGAAAACTTGCCGGTCCGGCAAACAACGTGGTCGACACCTGGCAGCGACGCGGGACGTTCCTGTCGCAAACCTGCCAGCCCCGGCCGGTACCGGCTGGTCCAATGGTCGTCATGACCACACAGCACGACCGCGCACAGCACGCCCGCACCCAGCACGACCGTGCCCGCACCTTCCGTACGCTGCACCGCCCCTCGTCCCCCCTCGCCCTCGCGAACGCCTGGGACGTGGCGAGCGCCCGCCTGATCGCGGCCGCCGGATCCGCGGCGGTCGCCACCACCAGCGCCGGGGTCGCCTGGAGCCTCGGCGCGGCCGACGGCAACGAGATCGAGCGCGAACGGGCCGTCGATCTGGTCGCCCGGATCGTGGCCGCCGTGGACGTGCCGGTGAGCGCCGACATCGAGTCCGGGTTCGGGGCCACCGCCGCCGACGTCGGCGAGACCGTCACACGGGTGATCGCCGCCGGCGCGGTCGGCGTCAACATCGAGGACGCCCACACGGACCCGGCGGTGCCGCTCCGCCCGGCCGCCGAGCAGGCCGCCCGCATCGC
>NZ_WWJY01000695.1 GCF_009865405.1 Streptomyces sp. SID3212
TCGGCGACCCGCAGCGCGTCCTCGGCCTCCGCCCAGCCCTTCGCCGTGAACAGACATCGCTCCACGAGCAGCGACGCGCGCTGGAGCGCCGGGGCCGGGTCGGCGGCGTGCGGTGCGAGCAGGGCGGCCGCGTCGGTCCAGCACCCTCGCGAGCGCAGCCGCCATACCGCGGTCTGGAGTGGATCGTCACCGGCAGTGGTTCCGGAACCAGACATGGCGGTATGCGCCACATTGCCCTCCCCGAGCGCGCCATTGTGCTGTTGGGTGTGGACGCATCTCAGCACGGATCGGCACGCTGGGCCAAGAGGACAGGTGAAAAAATTCACAATGCCTTGGTCGCCGAGGGGGCGCGGGGGGTGCCGGGGACAAGGGCGTTACGGCGCGCCCGGCGGGGCAGGCGGCACCCGTCGCAAGGCTGTCACCTGGGGGGACGCCCGGGAAACGGCGAGTGTCCTGCCTGTCGGAATCACCGCTTCCGGCACCCTGCGCGGGTGATTTGGATCTCCGGGCGACCTGGACGGCCGGGACGCCCTTGAGGGGTGACGGCGGTCAACACGACACCGGTGGCGCGGGTGCCGCGTCATCGCCGGGCGTGATCCTCGGGTTGGCGGAGCCACCAGGCGACGGCGGCGGCGCGGCTGGGGACGTCGGCCTTGGAGAAGACACCTTCGAGGTGTTTGCGGACGGTCCGCGGGCTGATCCCGAGTTGGCGCGCGGCCTGGTCGTTGGTGTGGCCGGTGGCGATCAGCGCGAGCACCTGGGTCTCGCGTTCGGTGAGGGTGCGCCGGCGGGGTGGGGCGCCGGGCGGGCCGGCGTTGATCCTGGCCTGGATCGCGGTGACCTGGGCCCGGTGGTCGAGCGCCGTGGCGATGAGGTCGCGAACGGGGTGGAGGGCTTGCGTCTCCCGGTCGGAGAAGTCGTGGAGCCTGCGCGTCAGGCCGATGAGGACCAGGTTCTCGTCGCTGAGGTGCGGTGCCATCAGCAGCAGATGGCGCATGCCGTACCGGGCGAACACCTCCTGGTAGACGAGAGTCCGCCGGAACCGGTGGAAGGGCATGAAGTCGCTGATGCGGTACGGGCGTGGGTCGCTGGTGGCGAGAAGGTTCCCGATGTACGGGTCGTCGGCGGACAGGGCCATCCAGTGGTCGATCTCGTCCGCGGAGAGGTCGTCGGGTTCTCCGGCCATCGTCACCGAGGGCGTCCGCGTCCGCCAGGCCGGGCAGATGTCGATACATACACAGTCCGCGCCCACGACGCGGAGCAGCCCCTCGGCCAAGTCCTCCACGTAGGGCTCGTTGTTGACGATGCGGTGGGCGGCGAGCAATGCGTGCCGTAACAGATGTGCCTCGTTCACCGGGGTCCCCCTGTCGGCGCTTCACAGCGCATGGCGCACGGGCCATGGCGCAGAGCCCATGGCGCACAGCCCATAAGGAGGATAAGCCGAAAAGCGTGTCATGTACAGGTCATTTAAGACGTCAAGGTGGCGGAATGGGCACCTGTCGCCCGCGAGCCGCCCCCTCCACCATGGATGCGGAGGCGGGAAATCGGCTCACCGGCGAACACCAGGGAAAGGAAATGGGTTGAATTTCTTACGGAAAAGAAGACTGAGACGAACGACGCTGGTAGCGGCGATGATCACATTGGCGGGCCTCGTGGCCATTCCGTCAGCCGCCGCCCGGGAAACCGCGCCGGCCGCGGATCCCCCGTTCGTGGAGATCGTGAATCAGTGGACCGGGCTCCACGCGGACGTCATGTGGGCCTCCACCGCCACGGGCACCGGGGCTTTCCTCTGGCCCGACAATACGAGCTGGTCGCAGGAGTTCGAACGGCTCGACAGCGGAAACGGCTTTTTCCGCCTCCGGGCACGTCACTCCGGCCAGTGCCTGGTCGTCCCCGGTGGCAGCCCCGCGAATGGTCTGCCGATCGTTCAGGAGCCGTACTGCGAGGCCAACGGCCGGTCGAACGAGTGGTACACGCAGGAGATCCGTCCGCCGCAGGAACCGTGCATGTGCTTTCCCATCAGTTACATGATTATCAGGAGCCGTCTGAGCGGACGCTGCATGGAAGTCAATTCCCCGTCCGGCCAGCCGGGTCAGCAGTCGGTTCTCCAGGTGTGGAACTGCATCACCTCGGGTACGGAATGGAATCGCGCGAACCAGGTGTGGCGCTGGGCGTAAGTGCCCGGCAGATCACGTCAGCGCGGTCAGCTCATCCGCAGCGCGAGGAAGAAGTCCAGCTTGTCCTCCAGACGGGACAGGTCGCGGCCGGTCAACTGCTCGATCCGGCCCACTCGGTAGCGCAGGGTGTTGACGTGCAGATGCAACCTGGCCGCGCAGCGCGTCCAGGAGCCGTCGCAGTCGAGGAACGCCTCCAGGGTGGGGATCAGCTCCGCCCGGTGGCGCTTGTCGTACTCCCGCAGCGGGTCCAGCAGCCGGGCGGTGAAGGCGCGCCGGACGTCGTCGGGGACGAAGGGCAGCAGCAGGACGTGCGAGGCGAGTTCGTGGTGCCCGGCCGCGCAGATCCGACCGGGCCGCGCCGCCGCGACACGGCGGGCGTGCCGGGCCTCCTCCAGGGCGCCGCGCAACCCCTCGGCCGAGTGGACGGCGGCACTCACCCCGAGCGTGAGCCGCCCGTCGTCCGCGAGCCCGGCGCTCAACGTCCCGCGTACGGCGGCCAACAGGGCGTCGGCGTGCAGCCCTTGGGCGGGGGCGCCCGCCGGGGTGTCGGTCCCGGGGCCCGCTGC
>NZ_WWJY01000696.1 GCF_009865405.1 Streptomyces sp. SID3212
CAGATGATCCATCTGGGCCGGCCCGACGACGCCCTCGACCTGGTGAAGCTCGCCAGATCGGGGTCGGGGGAGGAGGCGCTGCCCCGTACCCGCGCCATGCTCCACACCATCGAGGCGTGGGCGCAGGCGTCCCTGGGACGCGGGCAGGCCATGCGCCGCACCCTGGGCGAGGCGGAGGATCTCTTCGTCTCGGACAAGGGGGACGTGGAACCGCCCGGCTGGATGCAGATGTTCGACGAGGCCGACCTGCACGGGATGGAGGCCCTGGCCTTCCGTACCCTCGCCGAACACGACCCCTCGGCGGCCGTCACCGCCCAGCGCCACGCCAGGAGGGCGCTGGACCTGAGGGTCAACGGCCGGCAGCGGTCGAAGATCTTCGACCACATCTCGCTGGCCTCCGCGTGCTTCATCGCGGACGACCCGGAGCAGGCGGCGACCTACGCCCGGCTGGCCCTGGTGTCGATAAGGGAGACCTCCTCGCTCCGCACCTGGGACCGGCTGCGCGAGATGTACCGGCTCACCGGCCAGTACGCCGACTACGCGAAGGTGCAGGATCTGCGGGAGGAGATCGAACTCCACATGCCGAAGAAGAGCCAGGGGAAACCGTCCGTACTCGGCCCGGCCAGAAAGACCTACGGAACCGTCTAGGGAGTCCGTCCCACCGGACGGTCCGACAGGTCCGCCCGATCCGCCCGGTCCGTCCGTTCGGCCGGCCTGGCGACCATCACACAGGCGTCGTCGGTGCGTTCGGCCCCGCCGAGCTCCGCGACGATCGTCTCCGCGCACTCCCGCGCCGAGCGGGCCCGGGTCAACAGGGGCGCCAGCGCGAGGAGGTGATTCCGCCGTGCCTCCGTCCCGGCACGGCCCGCCCCGTCGGTGTGCAGGACGAGCACGTCACCGGGGAGGAGGTGGACGTCGGCCTGTTCGTACGCGGCGCCCGACGTCGCTCCGAGCAGCACGCCGTCCGGCGGTGTGAGCGCGCGCCCCGTCCCGTCGCGGAACAGCAACGGGGCGGGGTTCGCCGCCTGTGCCCACACGAAGGTGCCGGTGGCCGGCCGGTAGCGGGCACAGAGCGCGCTGCCGAGCGCGGGTTGCCGCGACGTCTCCAGCAGCTGGTTGAGATGTCCGAGGAGGGCGCCGGGCTCGATGCCCGCCACCGCCATGCCGCGCAGGGCCCCGAGGAGCATCGCCAGGGTGGAGGCGCCGGCCACGCCCTGTCCGGGGAGGTCCCCGACCGTCACCAGGGTGTCCCCGCCGGGCAGGTCGAGGGCGTCGTACCAGTCGCCGCGGGCCGTGGGCGACGACGCGGCGGGGAGATGGCGGGCGGCCAGGTCCAGCGCGGCGGGTCCGCTCCGGGTCAGCTCCAACGAGCCGCCCCGCGTGGGGAGTACGGCCTCCTGCAACTCGGCGACCAGCCGCTGTTCCGTCTGTACGAGGTGCTGGCGCCGCTGGACCGAGTCACGGGAGTCGCGCAGCACCCGCTCGCTGTGGCGCAGGGTGCTGACGTCGCGCAGGACCGCCCACATGGAGGCGGTGCAGCCGCCCGCGTCGAGGACCGCTTCGCCCATCATGTGCAGCGTACGGACCCGGCCCCGGGCGGTGAGGACCCGGAACTCCCCGTCGATGGGCCGCCCGTCGATCAGACAGGCCGTCACCATCGCGGTGAGCAGGGTCTGGTCCTCGGGGAACAGCAGCGACGGCAGTTCGTCGAGCGACAGCGGGCCGGCCTCCCGGGGGCGTCCGAAGATCTCGTACAACTCGTCCGACCAGGTGACCTCGTCGGTGAGGAGGTTCCACTCGGCGCTGCCGACCCGGCCGGTGAGCGGAGCGGGACGCGCGGCGGGCGGCCGGGCGGTCCGTCCCTGGGCGGGGATGCCGTCCCGCACGCCGTCCGTCAGATCCGGCCTGCCGGCCCTGAGCTGGTCCAGGTGGGCGCCGAGATCGTCCAGTTGATGCACGGCCAGATCGCAGAGCGCGCGCTGCCAGCGCCGGAGGATGTCGTCGTCGTCCGCCTCGGCCGAGGCGTCCCGGCGTACGGCGTCCACGTCCCCGCGCAGCCTGCGGGTCTGCGTGATCAGGGCGTCGACCGAGCCCCGCTCGGGAGGCTGTGGGGCGGGACGGTCCGCGAACAGAGGGGACGGCATCTCGAACTCCGATGGGGCGGCGGCACTGCCTGGTCCGGATGATGGACCGTTAAGACTGTCGCACAGGCGCGGGAGGCCCGTAGGGCGATTGGCCACACTCGGCGGGGTCATGCGGAGGGCATATGCCAGCGGCTGCACATCGGGAGGCTTCGGACAGGCCCGCCGACCGGACATTCCGGTCGATCGGACCAGTCCCGCCGTACGGGCAGCCCTACGACACCCCCTGGCTGACCGGCATGCGGTGGAGCGCCACCAGCAGGCGCCAGATCCGGGTGGCGATGCCCTCCGGGGTGTCCTCGATCAGCCCGTGCAGCCAGTCGGCCAGCACCCCCGCGAAGACCGCCGCCACCGCCGACGCGATCAGGTCGGGGGCGGGCGCGCCGGCGAGCGCGCGCTCCGCCCTGCTGCGCTCCCGCAGTTGTCGGTGGAGCAGTTCGCCCAGCGGGCCGGCGCC
>NZ_WWJY01000697.1 GCF_009865405.1 Streptomyces sp. SID3212
GGCGCGACGTCCCCCCGGCCGATGCCCGCCACGAGCCGCGGCTCGCCACCGGCGTCCCGGTCGGCGAGCACCGCGGCCTCCCGAACACCGGGCAGCGCCAGCAGCGCCGCCTCGATCTCGGCCGGTTCGATCCGGAAGCCCCGCAGCTTGATCTGGTCGTCCCCACGCCCCACGTACTCCGCGTTGCCGTCGGGCAGCCTGCGGGCGAGGTCGCCGGTACGGTACATCCGGGCGCCGGGCACGAACGGATCGGCCACGAACCGCTCCGCGGTCAGGTCAGGACGGTTCAGATACCCCCGGGCCAGGCTCGCGCCGCCGAGATACACCTCCCCGGTCACCCCGGCCGGCACCGGCCTGAGCCGCTCGTCCAGCAGGTGGAGGCGGGTGTTGCCCACCGGCCGGCCGATCGGGCACTGCCGCCCCGACGGCCCCGGGTCGAGGTACGCGGTGCTGTACAGCGTCGTCTCGGTCGGCCCGTACCCGTAACAGATCCGCAGGCCGGGCAGCGCCTCCCGCATGCGGTGCAGCGCCCCCTCGGGAAGGGACTCCACCCCCGTGAGCAACTGCCGCAGGCGCAGGCCCTCCAGGCGGGTGCCGGGGGACTCGTCGATCCATTTCACGTACGACGGCGGAAGGAACGCCTGGACGATGCGGTGCTCCCGCAGCCAGCCCATCAGCGCCTCCGGGTCGCCCCGCAGGTCGTCGGGGACCAGGTGCAGGACGGCCCCGGTGGTCAGCGGCAGCAGGATCTCGTGCACGGACGCGTCGAATCCGACGCTGGACCAGGCCGATGTCGCCTCGCCCGGTGTATCGCCCATGCGGGCCCGCCAGTTGTCGAAGAGGTTGATCACGCTCGCGTGTGTCACCGCCACGCCCTTGGGGCGGCCCGTCGACCCCGACGTGTAGATGACATAGGCCAGTTGGGAGGGTGAGATGTCGATCCCCGGCGCGTCGTCCCGCCGCCCCTCGGCCTCGACCGACGCCAGCGCGTGCCAGCCGTCGGGCGGAGCGTCCGCATCACTCAGTACGAGGGCGGGTACGGCGTCCTCCACCATCGCGGACAGCCGCTCGGCGGGCTGGCCCGGATCGAGCGGCAGATAGGCGGCACCCGCCTTGAGGATCCCTAGGACCCCCACCACCAGGTCCACCGACCGTCCCGCGTGCAGGCCGACCACCTGGTCCCGGCGGACACCCCGGCCGATCAGCGCGTGCGCCAGGCGGTTCACGCGCCGCTCCAGGGCCGCGTAGTCGAGCCGTTCCCCGGCGCGGACGAGCGCCGTCCCGGCGGGACGGGCCCGTACCCGCTCCTCGAACCGCTCCACCAACCCGCCGCGCGAGGACGGCGGCAGAGCCTCCGGCCCCTCGGTGGCGTCCCAGTCCGCCAGGAGCCGGCGGCGCTCCTCCGCGTCGACCAGCCCGAGGTCCGCGACCTCGCGGCCGGGATGCTCGGCCATCTCGGTCAACACCTGCCGCAGATGACCCGCGTAGCGCTCCGCCGTCGCCCGGTCGAACAGGGCGGAGGCGTAGTCGAGATACCCGATCACACCACCGTCCGTCTCGGCGAGCGACAGCGAGAGGTCGAACTTGGCCGCCGCGTGCGGGATGCCGACCGGATCGACCTCGATGTCCGGCAGCTCCAACAGGCCCTTCCGCGACGGCTGCCAGGCGAACATCGTCTGGAAGAGCGGGGTGTGGGCGACGCTGCGCGGCGGATTGACCAGCTCCACCACCCGGTCGAACGACACGTCCTGGTGATCCAGGGCTCCCCGTACGACGCCGCGCACCCGCCGCAGCATGTCCTCGGCCGTCGGGGAACCGGACAGATCGACGCGCAGGGGAAGGGAGTTGACGAAGAAGCCGATGATGCCCCCGACGTCGCCCCGCCGGCGGTTGGCCGTCGGCGTCCCCACCACCAGATCGGTCTGCCCGGTCAGACGGGACAGCACCATCGCCCAGCCCGTCAGCACGGCGACGAACAGGGTGCCGCCGTTGCGCCGGGCGAGGCCCCGGAGCGCGGTGGTCAACTCCTCGTCCAGCGCGACCCGTACCCGGCCGCCCCGGTAGTCCTGCTCGGCGGGGCGGGGCCGGTCGGTGGGGAGGGTCAGCAGGGGCGGGGCGCCCGCCAGGTGCTCTTTCCAGTACGCGGCGTGCGCGGCCGGTTCGCCGCCCGACGCGGC
>NZ_WWJY01000698.1 GCF_009865405.1 Streptomyces sp. SID3212
GTGGGTGGGTGTCCTCAAGCGCCGGACGGGCTGGATGTCGCCGGTTGGCGTTGGGGGATGTGCGCGGGCCGGTGGGGGGATGTCCTCAATCGCCGGACGGGCTTGAGGTGCCTGGCCTGGCGTTGGGGGTGTGCGCGGATCGTACGGGGGGTGTCCTCAGGCGCCGGACGGGCTGGATGTGGCCGGTTGGTGTTGGGGGGTGTGCGTGGGTCGGTGGGTGGGTGTCCTCAAGCGCCGGACGGGCTGAAGTGGGCGGTGTGCTCGGGGATGTTCTGGGACATCGGATCGGGCTGATCTGCTCGTCCGGCGCCGGGGACACATCAAGCCCGTCCGGCGCTTGAGGACAACGCCGCGTCAGCGGCGGTTTTGCTGGTGCCGTCGAGCCGGCCGCACCCCGTCGCCGATCAAGCCCGTCCGGCGATTGAGGACGACACCGCGTCAGCGGCCTTCGGCCGAGGGGCACCACACGCCTCCCCCAGCGACCGCACAAACTCCTCCGCCAGGCCCACGATCCCCCGCTCCTCGAACGCCCGCGCGTTGTACTGGAGCCAGCACCGCAGCCCCCCGTCCGGCTGCTCCACCACCGTCAGCTCGGGCACCCCCCGATCCCCGCCCGGCAAGGGCCACGGCACCGTCGTGCCCCGTGGCAGGTCCCAGGGCGCGCACCGCACGCCCGGGAGCTGCGGGGGCGCGGTCCACGCCTCGTACCGGAGCCACGCCGCGAACGGCGCCGCCGGGCTGAACTCCGCGAACGGGTACAGCTGGTGGTCCAGCGCCTCCGTCGCGGTGACCCGCAACCGGTCCAGCAGCTCCGCGAAACCGGGGCTCCCCGACGCGTCCACCCGAAGCAGCAACGACTGTACGAAGCAGCCGACCACGTGCTCCGCGTCCGGGCGAGGCCGCCCGGGGACCGGCGTCATCAGGACCAGTTCGCTCTGCCCGCTCCGCGCCGCCAGCAACCCCGTCCACGCCGCCGTCACCGCCAGGAACGGCGTCGCCCCCAGTTCGCCCGCCCGCGCCCGCAGGGCCTCCGCCCGCTCCGCCGGCAGGTCGAACCGGTAGGCCTTGGTGAGGACTTCCGCCACCTCCCGGCGCCCCGGGAAGACCTCCACCGCGGCCGGCGCGCCCGCGAGCGCGCCCTCGAAGTGCCGCCGCGACTCCGGCCAGTGCGCGTTGGACCACGCCACCAACTCCTCGTAGCCGGGCCCCGACCGCACCGGCGGCGCCGTCCGCCCGCGCCGCAGCGCCGAGTAGAGCACGCCCAGATCCGACAGCAGCACCCCCACCGACCAGCCGTCGCACACCATGTGATGCACCGCCAGCAGCACCACATGGTCCTCGGGCCCCCGCGTCACCACCAGCAGCCGCGCCATCGGGTCACGCGCCAGATCTGTCAGCCGGTCGCGCTCGGCGAGCAGCAGCTCGTCCACCTCGGCGTCGCTCGCGCCGGGCGCCTCGCGCAGGGTGATCCGTACGGCGGGCTCCTCGTCCAGCACGACCCGTACCACCCCGGGCTCCCCCGCCACCGGCTCGAAGCGGGTCCGCAGCGCGGGATGCCTCCGTACGGCCTCGGTCAGCGCCCGCCCCAGGGTCTCCGGCTCCAGCCGGTCCGTGACCCGGAACAGCGCGGTGACCGCGCCCGCGTCCCGGCCCGGCGCCTCCGCCATCCAGCGGAAGAAGTTCTCCTGCTGGGAGGTGAGCGGGACGGCGTGCGCCTGGGCGCGGAGGCGGGTGAGGTACGGCGTCACCGTGGCCGGGGCCGTGTCGGCGGCCGAGTCGGTGACACCGGCCGTGGCCGCCCCGCGCTCGCCCTCCCGCGCCTCCAGCCACGCCGCCTGCGCCCGCAGCGAAGGGCGTTCGAAGATCAGCGCGGTTCCCGCCCGTACCCCGAACTCCGCCTCCAGCGCCGCCGCCAACTGCACCGCCCGGAACGAGTCCCCGCCGAGCGCGAAGAACTCCGCCGACACGTCCGCCACCACCCGGCCCAGCAGCCTCCGCCAGATCGCCGCCAGCCGAAGCTCGGTGGGGGAGGAGGGCGCGACCGCCGCCGCTCCCTCCGCCGGCGCGTCGAACAGCGGTCGCAGCAGGTGCTTGACCACCTTGCCGGTCGGGTTCTTCGGCAGCCGGTCCACGAGCAGCACACGGAGGGGGAGTTCGGGCCGGCTCAGCCGCGCGCTCAGGAAGAGCCGCAGTTCGTCGAGGTCCAGGCCGTCCGGGCCCGGGACGACCACGGCCACCGGCACCGCGCCCATCACCGCGTGCGGCAGCCCGAGCGCCGCCGCGTCGGCCACGTGCGGGTGTGCGTGCAGGACCTCTTCGATCCGCAGCGTCGAGACCTTCAGCGCACCGGACTTGATGACATCGCTCTCCCGGTCGACCAGGTACAGCCGGCCCCCGTCGTCCACCCGCCCCAGGTCCCCCATCCGCACCCACCCGTCACGGAACACCCGCGCGCCGTCCGCAGCACCGGCATCGGGACCCATACCGGCACCCGTACCCGCACCGGGACCCGTACCCGCACCGGGACCCGTACCCGCACCGGCACCCGCACCCGCACCGGGACCGGCACCTGCACCGGGACCCGCACCGGAACCCCCGCCGAGATAGCCGCGCGGCGGCCCCGGCTGCCGCAGCCACACCTCGCCCACCTCGCCCACCCCCAGCTCCCGCCCCTCCGCGTCGAGGATCCGCAGGTCGGCGGGGTCGGCCGGACGGCCCACCGACCCGGGGTGCCGGGCGTCCACGATCGCGGAGATCTGCGCGGGAGCGGCCTCCGCCGAGGTGTACGTGTTGACCAGGGTGGCCCCGGGCAGCGCCGCCGCCAGGGCGGTGGCGACGGGACCCGGCAGCGCGGCGGCCGACGAACTGACCAGCAGCACACTGGACAGGTCGTACGTCCGCGCCGTGCCCGCGTTCAGCAGCTCCACGGCCATCGACGGCACGAGGAACACCGTGCCGACCCCGAACTCCTCGACCGTACGGCCGAATTCGTCCGCGTCGAAGCGGGGGAGGATCACGGTGGCCGGGGCGCCCGTGAGGGCGTTCAGCAGCATCACCTGCCCGGCGTTCGTGCCGAGGGGGAACGCGTACAGCGCGTGCCGGGAGTGCGCGTACGGCCGGGGGCGCGGGTTGAGGGTCAGCCCCGCCGTCAGATTGCCGTGCGCGGCGAACACACCCTTGGGCGCACCGGTGGTGCCTGACGTGCCGATCACCTGAGCCTCGTCCAACGGCCCTACACGATACGGGGGTTCAGGCGGCACCTCCTGATGCTTCGTCAGCAGATCTGACAGGACGAGGTCCACCGTGCCGGGCAGCACGGCGGGAGCGGGCGACGACGCTCCCTGCCCGGCTCCCGCGTCACGCACCACCGTCCCCGCCTCGGCCAGCGCCGCGAGCCGCGCCGCCTCCGGCTCCGCGAGGTCCTCCCGTACGGGCACCGGCACCCCGCCCGCGTACTGCACCGCGAGGAACGCGACGGCGAACCGTTCCCACGCGTCGTTACGGAAGCGCAGGGCGACCCGCGCCCCCGGCCGTACTCCCGCCTCCGCCAGGCCCGCGGCGGCCCTGAGCGCCTGGTCCCGCCACTGCCGGTACGTGACCGAGCCGCCGCCGACGACCTGGAGGGCGAGCCGGTCGGGATGTTCC
>NZ_WWJY01000699.1 GCF_009865405.1 Streptomyces sp. SID3212
ACGCCCCCGGGTCCCGCCCCCGGTCCCGGAGACGGACGGCGGCGGGGACCGCGGAACCGTACGCCCGAACGGGTGATCGGGCCCGTTGTCCGGGTGTCGCGCGCGCCGGGAGGGACCGGTGGCGACCCCGGCGGAAGACACTCGCGGATGTGACGGACACAGAGGGTCAGGACGGACGGGGCAAGGAGAGCGCGGGCGCGCCGCACACCGCGGCCGGCGGCGCGGTGATCATGCCGAAGCTCGACGCCGAGCAGTCGGGGCTCCTGCGGCGGGTCGGTGAGGAGTGGGGGCGGGTGTCCGCGCCCCCCGAGGCCTGGCGCCGCGTCCTGCCGGTGGACCCCGACGTCGGCAGCTACCCCGAGCCCGGCCAGATCGTCCCGGCCCGGTTCGGACGGGTCGTCAGCGTCCCCACGCTCAGCGGCGGACCGACCACGGCGGAGGCCGGCGGGGCGGGCGGGGACGAGACGGGGGCGGGCCCGGAATGGCAGCCCGGCGGGGTGGCGCTCCGTCTGCGGCGGACCCTCCTGGGGGCTCCCCTCGCGAACACGGCGATCGTGCGGGAGCGGATGCGCAAGCTGGTGGCGCTGCCGGTGCTCTCGGCGGACGCCCTGTCGTCGGTGGCGTACGGCCCCGAGGCGATGCTGCTGGTCCTGGTGCTCGCCGGGACCGCCGGGCTCCACGCGACGGTGCCGGTGGCCCTCGCGATCGTGTTCCTGATGCTGGCCGTGGGATTGTCGTACCGTCAGACGATCCGCGCGTATCCGATGGGCGGGGGCTCGTACATCGTCGCGACGGACAACCTGGGACGGATCCCGGGACTGATCGCCGCCGCGGGGCTGATGACGGACTACATCCTCACCGTCGCCGTCTCGGTGTCCTCCGGCATGGGGGCGGTCACCTCGGCGATCCCCAGCCTCTCCCCGGAGATCGTCCCGATCGGCGTGCTGGTCATCGCCATCCTCCTGGCCGGCAACCTGCGCGGGGTACGGCAGGCGGGCGCGCTGTTCGCCGCGCCCACCTACGCCTTCATCATCGCGATCCTCGCGCTGGTGGCGACGGGCCTGTACAGCGCGGCGGGCCGGGACTTCACGCCCACACCGCACCCGGTCGTGAACGCGACCGAGGGGCTGGGCGTGCTGCTGGTGATGAAGGCGTTCGCCTCCGGGGCCACGGCGATGACCGGCATCGAGGCGATCTCCAACGCCGTGCCCGCCTTCAAGCCGGTCGCCTGGCGCAACGCGCGCACGACACTGTCGTGGATGATCGTGCTGCTCGTGGTGTTGTTCGCGGGGGTGGTCGCCCTGATCCACTACGAGGGGATCGTGCCGCAGTCGCAGGAGACCGCGCTGTCCCAACTGGCCCATCGCAGCTACGGGTCGAACGGGTTCTACGTCTTCACCCAGGCGGCGACCGCGCTGGTGCTCCTGCTCGCCGCGAACACCGCGTACAACGACTTCCCCCGGGTCCTGTTCCTGCTGGCGCGCGACGACCACGCGCCACGGATCTTCCTGCGCCTGGGCGACCGGCTGGCGTTCTCCAACGGGATCATCCTGCTGTCGGTGGCCGCCGCGCTCGTCTACATCGCCTTCGAGGGCAAGACGGCGTCGCTGATCCCGCTGTACGCCGTCGGGGTGTTCCTCGCCTTCACCCTGTCGCAGTGGGGCATGGTCGTGCACTGGTGGCGCAAGCGCAACCGGCACTGGCGCAAGAGCCTGTGCTTCAACGCCACCGGCGCGGTCCTGTCGGCGGCCGTCTTCATCACGGCGGGCATCACGAAGTTCACGGCCGGGGCGTGGCTGGCCATCCTCGCGGTGGGCGCGTTCCTGCTGGTGACGACGCGGATCCACCGCCACTACGCGAGAGTGCGTCAGGCGCTGCGGCTCCACCCGCAGATGATCGAGATCCCCGGGCACTCGATCACGCCCCACTCGCGCCCCGACACCGGCGCAGGCAGCGGCACCGGCCCCGACACCGGCACGGGCACCGGCACCGGCTCTTGGTCCGCCGCCCGCGCGC
>NZ_WWJY01000700.1 GCF_009865405.1 Streptomyces sp. SID3212
CGCGGCCTCGCCCCGGGCCCGGCCCCCTCGCTGGAGGCGGACCGGCCTCCCCCGACCCGTACGGCCGCACTGGCCTGGCTCGCCACCGCGGGCACCGGCTGGGTCGTACGCCGGTGCCAGGACCTCCTGCCCGAGCTGCTGCGCCTCGCCGGTGACGAGGTCAAACACTGGGCCAGGGGCACCACCGCCGGCCTCGACCTCCACGCCGAACACGCGCTCTCCGGCGCGCTCGCCGCGCTCGGTGCCCGGGCACCCGGGCCGTCTCTTGCGAGAATGGGGGAATGACCGGTACCGGACGCTGGGAATTCTGGATCGACCGGGGCGGCACCTTCACCGACGTGGTGGGCAGGCGCCCCGACGGCCGGCTCGTCACCCGCAAACTCCTCTCCCACCAGCCGGAACGCCATCAGGACGCGGCCGTCGCCGGCATCCGGCTCCTCCTCGGCCTCACCCCCGGCGAACCCGTCCCGGCCGAGCGGGTCCGCCTCGTGAAGATGGGCACGACCGTCGCCACCAACGCCCTCCTGGAACGGCGCGGCGAGCCCACCGTCCTCGTGATCACCGAAGGCTTCCGCGACGCCCTGCGGATCGCCTACCAGAACCGCCCCCGGCTCTTCGACCGCCGGATCGTCCTCCCCGAGGCGGTGTACGAGCGGGTCGTGGAGGTCCCGGAACGGATCGACGCGCACGGCGCCACCGTCCGCCCGCTCGACCTGGCCCCCGTCACCGACGCCCTGCGCGCCGCCCACGACGACGGCTTCCGCTCCGCCGCCGTGGTCCTGATGCACGGCTACCGCCACCCCGCCCACGAGACCGCCGTCGCCGACGCCGCCCGCGCGGCGGGCTTCATCCAGGTCAGCTGCTCCCACGAGGTCAGCCCCCTGATCAAGCTGGTCCCGCGCGGGGACACCACCATCGTGGACGCCTACCTCTCCCCGATCCTGCGCCGGTACGTCGAGGAGATCGCCGCCGAACTGCGCGGCATCCGGCTCATGTTCATGCAGTCCAACGGCGGACTGCGCGAGGCCGCCCACTTCCGCGGCAAGGACGCCGTGCTGTCGGGCCCGGCGGGCGGCGTCGTCGGCATGGTCCGTACGTCGGCACAGGCCGGCTTCGACCGCGTCATCGGCTTCGACATGGGCGGCACCTCCACCGATGTCTCCCACTACGCGGGCGAGTTCGAGCGCGAACTGGGCACCCAGGTCGCCGGCGTCCGGATGCGCGCCCCCATGATGAACATCCACACCGTCGCCGCCGGCGGCGGATCCGTCCTGCACTTCGACGGACAGCGCTACCGCGTCGGCCCCGACTCGGCGGGCGCCGTACCGGGCCCCGCCTGCTACCGGCGCGGCGGGCCGCTCACCGTCACCGACGCCCACGTGATGCTCGGCCGGATCCAACCGGCCCATTTCCCGGAGGTGTTCGGCCCCGAAGGCGACCAGCCGCTGGACGCCGACGTCGTACGGACGCGCTTCGCGGAACTGGCCAGGGACGTGACCGAGGCCACCGGCGCCCCCCGCTCGCCGGAGCAGGTCGCCGCCGGTTACCTGGAGATCGCCGTCCTCAACATGGCGAACGCGGTCAAGAAGATCTCCGTACAGCGCGGACACGACGTCACCCGCTACGCCCTCACCAGCTTCGGCGGCGCGGGCGGCCAGCACGCGTGCGCGGTCGCCGACGCCCTGGGCATCGACACCGTGATCGCGCCCCCGCTCGCCGGGGTCCTGTCCGCGTACGGCATCGGCCTCGCCGACGCCACCGCCATGCGCGAGCAGTCGGTCGAGGCCGAGTTGACCGGACCGGCGCTGCGGCGCGTGCGCGAGG
>NZ_WWJY01000701.1 GCF_009865405.1 Streptomyces sp. SID3212
GCGACGGAGGCCGCCGTCCGCGTCGAGGCGAGCCGGATCGTCGCCCGCGCGGAGGGCCGCGGCGCGTGCCACGCGGTCGCGTCGGCGGGCGTGGCGCCGATGTCCTGAGACCCGCGCCGGTTCCGAGGTCAGGCCCTCCCGGTGCTGAACGGACGGTCGCGGCGCGCCTCGTGCAGGACCGAGCCCCACCAGTGGAGCTGGTCGAGGAGGATCGTGGCGGCCAGGGCGGGGCCTTCGGGCTCCTTGAGCCTGCCGTCGGGGCCGAAGAGCTCGAAGTAGCGCGGGAAGGACACGTAGTCGCGGACGGTGTGGGCGTGCAACTCGTTGAACACCTGCCGCAGTTGCTCGATCGCCAGCAGTCCGCCGCTCGCCCCGCTGTACCCGACAAAACCGATCGGCTTCGCCTGCCACTGCGTGTAGTGCCAGTCGACGGCCGCCTTGAGCGAGGCGGGAAAGCTGCGGTTGTAGTCCGGCGTGACGACGACGACGGCGTCCGCCTCGCCCAGCTCCCGGGTCAGCTCCTCCATACCGGCGGGGCGGGGCTGGTGCGGGTCGAGCGCGGGCGGCACGGGCGGCAGTTCCAGCGTCAGCGGGAAGTCCGCCAGATCGACCGGCCGTACGGTGAACAGCCCGTGCAGCGCCGCCTGTTCGAGGAACCAGTCCGTCACCACGGGACCGAACCGGCCCTCCCTCACACTGCCGGTGATCACGGCGAGACGGAGATTCTCCTGGGGCATGGCTGTGCTCCTCGTCGAAGGGCCTGAAAGGTTGTCCTCCACCCTGCGGGCCCCGGCGCGAGCGAGGAAGGCCGGGCGGAGAGTGGTAGCGAGAGGGCCACGCTCCGGACGGCCCGTGCTGTTACGTTCGAAGGGTGAGCGACAACGAGCTGGGCCTGTTCCTCCGCAGCCGCCGTGAAGGGATCACACCCGGCGAGGCGGGGCTCCCGGCCGGCCCCCGCCGGCGCACACCGGGCCTGCGCAGGGCCGAACTGGCGACGCTCGCCGGGGTCAGTGTCGAGTACGTGACCCGCCTGGAACAGGGACGCGACCGCAGGCCGTCCGCGCAGGTGCTCGCGGCGCTCGCCGCCGTCCTGCGCCTGTCCATGAGCGAGCGCGTCCACCTGCACCGCCTCAGCAAGGGCGCGGAGGGCGGCTTCACCTGCATGGCCGGCGCCTCGCCCGTCCGTACCGTACGGCCCACCGTGCGCGCCCTGCTCTCCACCCTGGAGCCCGCCCCCGCCGTGCTCCTCAACCGGCTGAGCGACATCGTGGCGCGCACGGCGGCGTACGAACGGCTGGCGGGCCCCGCCGGACTGCTCGACGGCGACCCCGCCAACCTCGCCCGCTTCGTCTTCGCCGACGAGCGGGCCCGTACCGTCTATCCGGACTGGGACCTGGTCGCCGACGAGCAGGTCGCCGCGCTCAAGCAGGGCCCGTTCCGTGCCGATCCCCATGTGGCCGCTCTCGCCGACGAGTTGACGGTCACGGCGGGCGCGGCCTTCGGTGGGCGGGTGGACACCGTCCCCGGCCTGCCGAGGAGCAACGGTGTCACGCGTCTGGTCCACCCCGAGGTCGGTGAGCTGCGGCTGGCGTACGAGATCCTCGAACTCGCCGCCGACGACGACCAGCGCCTCGTCGTCCACCTGCCCGCCGACGAGGCCACGGCCGCCGCGCTCGACCGGCTCACCGGCCGCCGCCCCGGCGCGCTGCGCGC
>NZ_WWJY01000702.1 GCF_009865405.1 Streptomyces sp. SID3212
GTGGGCGGCGGGCGGGGCAGAGGGTGGCGCCCGGCCCGTACGTCAGAGGGCGGCGCCGAAGGCCGCGCCCAGTCCGTACGTCAGGGCGGCGGCCGTTCCGCCGAGGGTCAGCTGGCGCAGCCCGCCGTACCACCAGCTGCGGGCGGTCACCCGGGAGACCAGCGCGCCGCAGCCGAAGAGCCCGACGAGGGCCAGGACCAGGGCGGGCCACAGGGCGGTGGCGCCCAGCAGGTACGGCAGGACGGGCAGCAGGGCGCCCAGCGCGAAGGAGCCGAACGACGAGACGGCGGCGACGGTGGGGGACGGCAGGTCGTCCGGGTCGATGCCCAGTTCCTCGCGGGCGTGGATCTCCAGGGCCTGCTCGGGGTCCTTGGACAGCTGCTGGGCGACCTCGCGGGCGAGCTCCGGTTCCACCCCGCGCGACACGTAGAGCGCGGCCAGTTCCTCCATCTCGTCGGCGGGGTGTTTGCGCAGCTCACGGCGTTCGACGTCCAGTTCGGCCTGGACCAGTTCGCGCTGGGAGGCGACGGAGGTGTACTCCCCGGCGGCCATCGAGAAAGCACCGGCCGCGAGGCCCGCCAGGCCGGTGATCACCAGGGTGTGGTGGGAGACGGCGCCCCCGGCGACGCCGGTCATCAGGGCCAGGTTCGAGACGAGTCCGTCCATCGCGCCGAACACCGCGGGACGCAGCCAGCCGCCGTTGACGTCGCGGTGGGTGTGGTTGTCGCGGTGGGCCTCGTGGAGCGTGGCCTCGGTGTCGATGACGGACATGGCTCTCCTCTTTCACGGCGGTGGACCGGGCGGGCACCGACACGGCGCCCACCCCCTCCGGGTGCCTCCAGGTGATCGAAAGTACGCACGAAAAACATCCCCCGCCAGCAAGGAAGGCCGTACTTACCAGCGCTTTCGTACGGTTTGGGCGACGGCCACTCCCTGCCGCGGGCACCCTTCCGGCGCCCCTCCGGCCCCTTCCAGCCCCCTTCCGGCGCCCCTCCGGCACCCCGACCTGGTGTCAGCCGGGTGACAGCGACGTTTCTCAGACTCCCCGGGCCGTGTACGTGGCACAGATGGCAGGAACAGGCTCGTTGTGCGCGGAAGGGCGGCCACCGATGGAGCTGATTGCATGCGATCCGGCTCGCGACGAGGCCGCGGTGCTGCGCGACCGGGCGCGGGGCGCGTTGCTGGGCCTCGCGGTCGGGGACGCGCTCGGGGCCCCCGCGGAGAACATGCGGCCCTCCGAGATCCGCCGCCGCTGGGGCCGTATCGAGGGCTTCGTCGCGGACAACCCGGCGGGTACGGACGACACGGAGTACGCGATCTTCTCCGGGCTGCTGCTGGCCCGGCACGGCTCGGCGCTGACCGTCGCGCACGTCGAGAAGGCGTGGCACCACTGGCTGGCGGACCTGGACGAGGGCCCGTTCCGGGGGGCCGGGTTCAGTGAGCGCGGCACGCTGGAGAACCTGCGGCGGGGCCTCGCCGCGCCCATCACGGCGCAGCACCGGCACGCGTGGAGCGACGGCCTGGCGATGCGCGCGGCGCCGTTCGGTGTGTTCGCGGCGG
>NZ_WWJY01000703.1 GCF_009865405.1 Streptomyces sp. SID3212
GGCGGCAAGCTCGACCGGGCCGCCCTGCCGGCGCCCGCGCAGCGCTCCGACGAGACCGTACGGGCTCCCGGGTCGGCCCGCGAGGAGATCCTCTGCGGTCTCTTCGCGGGCCTCCTCGGCCTCGAACAGGCGGGCCCTGACGACGACTTCTTCCGTCTCGGCGGCGACAGCATCATGGCGATCCAGCTCGCGGTACGGGCCAGGGCGGCCGGTCTGGTGCTCTCCCCGCACGACGTGTTCACCGTCCGCACCCCCGCCCGGCTGGCGGTGCTCGCCCGCACCCCCGACACCGACCTCCCGCAGGAGGAGGACACCGGGTACGGGCGGCTGCCGCTCACCCCCGTGATGCGCTGGTGGCGCGAACAGGGCCCGGAAACCTCGGCGTTCACCCAGTCCATGGTCTTCCCGGTGGCCGCGGGCACCGGCCTCGGAACGCTCGCGGAGGCCGTCACCGGCCTGGCGGCGCGCCACGCCGCGCTGCGGATGCGCCTGGTGGGCGACACCCCCGCCGACTGGGAGCTGGAGGTGCCCGCCGGGGGTCTCCCGGGCAACGCCCGCACCCTGCGGGTTCCCGTCGCCCCCGACGCCGATCTCCTCGACCGGGCACGGGCGTTGGCGGTCGCCACCGCGCTCCGCCCCGAGGACGGCGAGATGCTGCGGGCCGTCTGGCTCGACGCGGGACCCGGCCGCCCCGGCGCCCTGCTCGTCACCGTGCACCACCTGGCCGTCGACGGACTGTCCTGGCGGGTGATCGGCCAGGAACTCGCGGCGGCCCTCGGCCACCGGGACGAGGGCGACCCGGCCCCCGCGAAGACCACCTCGTTCACCCGCTGGTCCCGGCTGCTGTCCCAGGAGGCCGACCGGCGGCTCGGCGAACTCCCGTGGTGGGAAAGACAGCTGGCGGACGGGACGGCCCGGATCGCCGGCGGCCGGGGGGCCGGCGAACGCCGGCAGACCCTCACCGTCGAGCTGGGCCCCGACCTCACCAGGAGCGCGCTCGTCACCCTGCCGGGCGGCTTCAACTGCCGCCCGGACGCGGTCCTGCTGACCGCGCTGACGGCGGCGGCCGTCCAGTGGCGGGGCACCGGATCCGCCCTGCTCGTCCACCTGGAGGGCCACGGCCGCGAAGTGATCTCCGCGCCGGTGGACGTGTCCGGCACGGTCGGCTGGTTCACCACGCAGTACCCGGTCCGCCTGGACCTCGGCGCCGCCGCGGTGCGGCCCGGCGGCCGGCCGGGCGAGGCGCTGAAGAGCGTCAAGGAACAACTGCGGGGCGTGCCCGCGGGCGGCCTCGGCTGGGGCCTGCTGCGCTA
>NZ_WWJY01000067.1 GCF_009865405.1 Streptomyces sp. SID3212
GGGTGGTGTACCTCCAGAACCTGGCCGTCAACCTCTACATGCGCTACCAGAGCGGCGGTGACCTCCAGGACCTGTTGACCGCCACCCGCTACATGAGGGAGGTCAGCGCCATCCTCGACGGCGGCGACACGCGGGTGTCCCACGACCTCTACCTCATCGAGCGGGACCGTCCCCACCTGGAACACTCCCTGGCCCAGCTCCAGTTCATGCTCGCCGTCATCTCCCGCTCCGAGCCGGGGATGGCGGCGGCCGTCGAGTCCGCGCGCCGTCTGCGGGACGGGATCGACGAGGACGATCCGGAGCGCCTGCGACTGGACGCGGACTTCGGCCTGATGCTGATGGTGCGTTCCTTCCACGGCGGTACGGCGCGGGACCGCCTCGACGGACTCCTCCTCATGGTGGAGACGGCGGAGGCGCTGCCCGAGAACCATCCCGAGCGGCCCAGGCTGTTGCTGCGGACCGCCAGCGCGCTGCTGGTGACGTCGTTCTCCCCGTACAACAGACGGGGTGCCGAGGCGGCGGAAGGGATGTTGCGGGAGGTCATCGACGCGGCGGCGCCGAAGAGCCAGGAAGGCCTCCGGGCAAGCGGGTTGTACGCGATCCTGTGCCACAGCCGCTTCCTCCACGGGCGCGTCCCCGCCGACGCGGACCGGGCGATCGAGGTGGCCCGCGCGGCCCGCGCGCAGATGACGGACCGGGCGCCGTCCCCCGTGAGCGCCCTCCTCGCGGACGTCCTCGCCGATGCCCTGAGAGCCCGCTCGGCGCCGGGTGACGACGAGGCGGGGCGTCGAACGGGCGTCACCGGACTGCGCGAGGCGGCCACGGTCGTACTGCTCCAGGCCGCCGCGGAACCGGCGCTCCAGATGGCCCGTACCGCCTCCCACCGGGCACTACAGATCGCCCGGTGGCATCTGGCGGACGGCGATCTGGCCGGTGCCGTGGAAGCCCTGGAGCTGGGGCGCGGCCAGGTGCTGCACGCCTCCACGACCACCGTCGACGTGCCCGCGCTGTTGCGGGAGGCCGACCGCGCCGACCTCGCGGAGGAGTGGGAGGGCGGGGGCGCGGTCAGGGCACCGGACACGGCGGACCTCACCCTGCTGCTGGAGGGGCCGGGGTCGCTGCTGGGCACGCTCGACGAGGGGGCCGAGCTGCCGCTCCCGGACGACCTGCGGCAGCGTGCGCTCACCGTGCTGGCCACGTCCCGGGCGGGGACGGCCCTGATGCGCCCGCCCACGTCCGACGAGATCGCCGCCACCCTGCGCCGGGCCGGGGCGCACGCGCTCGTCTATCTCCTGCCGCCCGGCGACGGCGGGGGCGGCACCGCGGTCGTCGTCACCGCCGACGCCACCGTCGGGACCGTCGACTTCGGTCTGCTGCGGCACGACAGCCTCGACGTGCTGGCGACCTACCGGCAGGCCCACCGCCACCGCCAGGACGCGCTGGACCGGTCCACGGACCCGGACGTCCATGACGCGGCGCACGCCCGCTGGCGCTCCGCGCTGGAGGAACTCTGCGACTGGGCGGGCCCGGTGGTGATGGCCCCGCTCGCCCGCTCGCCCCTCATCCGGGAGGCGGGCCCCGAACCCCACCTGGTCCTGGTCCCGTTCGGCGACCTCGGCGGCATTCCCTGGCACGCCGCTCTCCTGAGCAGCGGCCTGCGCCGGGGTGGCCGGCCGGTACGCGCCGTCGAGCGCCTGACCCTCTCGTACGCGGCCTCCGCCCGGCAGCTCCAGGAGGTGCTCGGCCGCCCCCGGCTGCCGCTCGACGCCCGTCCGGTGATCGTCGGCAACCCGGACGGCACCCTGCCCGGCGCCAACACCGAGGCCCGGCACCTCCACACCGCCCTCTACCGGCAGGGCCTGCTGCTCGGCACAGGGCGCCGGGCGGCCGGGCCGGGTACCCCGGCCGAGGTCCTGGCCGCCCTGCCGGGCCGGCGGGGGGCCGGGGCGTCCGTCCTCCACTTGGCCTGCCACGCCCGGCCGTCGGGCAGCTCTCCCCTGGACGCGTGTCTGTTGCTGGCGGCCCCCGAGGGCGGAAGCGGACAGTTGCCCGTCCGCGAGATCCTGCGCCAGGCCCGGGGCCGCCCGCCCGGCACCCCCGGCGGCCTGGTGGTCCTCGACGCCTGCGTCAGCGACCACACCACCGACGACTTCGACGAGGCCCTGACCCTCTCCACGGCGTTCCTCGCCGCCGGGGCCACCGGGGTCGTCGGCTCGCGCTGGGAGGTGCCCGACGGCCTCACCGGTCTCATGATGTACGTCTTCCACGACCGCCTCCGCAAGGGCGCCGCTCCCGTACGGGCGCTGCGTGAGGCGCAGTTGTGGCTGCTGGACCCGGACCGCGAGGTCCCCGGGGACATGCCGCGCGCGGTGGCCGACATCCTGCACGACGGCGATCCGGCGGCGCTGGAACTGTGGGCGGCGTTCTCCTGCCAGGGACACTGAGGGAGGCCATGATGGATTCGGCGGTGGCGGGCCTGCTGGCGGCCGTGGTGGGAGTGGGCGGCGCGCTGGGCTCGGCCTGGCTGACCCAGCGCCGCGGCGAGGCGTCCCGCCGAGCGGAGCAGGAACACCTGGAACGCACCCGTCTCGCCGAACTCGCCTCCCAGCGACGGCAGTCGGACCTGACGAGCCGCAAGGCGGCGTACACGGAGTTCAACGCCGCCGCGCGCCACTACCTGGCGACCCTGAACGACCACACGCACGTCCTGCGGCCCGGCTCGGCGGACTCGCGGGAATCGCTGCACGCGGTCGACACGGCCCGCGCCGAGTACCGCCGCCGGTACGCCGAGGCGCAGATGCTCGCGCCGGACGCGGTGCTGGCCGAGGTGCGGCGGGTCAACGCCGGCCTGGGGGCGGTCTACGGCGCCCTGGCCCGTCTCACGCGGGGCACGGCGCGCGAGGGCGAGGACGTGGCCGCCGCGCGGGCCGGGATCGCGACGTGCTGGGCGGACCTTTCACGGATGCGCGCGACCATGCGCGCCGACCTGGACGTGACCGGCCCGTCCCCGGCGTGAGCGCTCGTACGCGCTCGTACGCACTTGTGCTCGCTTTTACACACTCGTACCCGAAGGGCGCGAAGGACGCGAAGGGCGCGAAGGTCACGGACGGCCGGCCGCGAAGCCGCGCATGTCAACGTGTCGCGAAATATGTGCGGTTGAGACGGGTTTCGGGTGTGCGCCCCGGGGGCGTGCGGGGTGCGGGATGTGCGCTGGGGGCATCGTGCGCCGGGGTGGTGGGCATTGCTTTCCGTGTTCATCAAACTACATACTGTAATCGCCTCTTTGGCTTTTCGTCCGCCGGGAGCGCTCTCGTACGTGTCCCCTCCGTCACCTTGAAGAGGAGTGCCATGCCCCGGCTAACGCTGCGAGATGTACTGGCTGTGGCCGCCCAACCCCTTCTGCTGCTCGCCGCCGTCGCCGTCTTCGTGCCCACCGTGTGGCGCGGATGGGAGCCCGGCGTCGCCACCTTCCTCTTCCAGTTCGCGGTGCTCGGGCTGCTTCTGGTGCTGGAGCTGGTGATTCCGTACAACCCCGCGTGGCGGCCGGAGCGGCGGGAGTGGGGGCACTACGCGGTGTACTACGTCCTCACCGCCGCCGGGGGCGCGCTCGGGCAGAATCTGGTGCTCCTGGCCGTCGGCGCGGTGGCGAATCCGTATCCGGTGCTTCCGCTGTGGGGGGAGATCCCGCTCGCGCTGCTGCTCGGCTCCCTCGCGAGTTACGGGGTGCACCGGGCCGGGCACACCTACGCGTGGCTGTGGCGGCTGCACGGGGTGCACCATGTGCCGGACAAGGTGAACGTCGGCAACAACAGTGTCAATCACGTGGCCGACGTCGTCATTTCGCAGGGGTTCGTCCAACTGGCCCTCGCGCTCGTCGGATTCTCCGAGCGCGCGGTCTTCGCGGTGGGCCTCTTCGTGGTGGCGCAGGGGTACTTCGTGCACGCCAACGTCCGCGTGCGGCTGGGGCCCCTGAACCATGTCCTCGCCGGTCCCGAGCAGCACCGGCTGCACCACAGCACCGATCTGGCGGAGGCCGGCCACTACGGCTCCGACCTGTCCGTATGGGACCGGCTCTTCGGTACGTTCACCTGGCGCCCCGGTCGGGAGCCGGCGGCGGTCGGACTGGCCGATCCCCGCACCTTCCCGGACACCGGTCGCATCCTCACCACACTCGTCCACCCCTGGCGCCGCTCCGCCGGGTGACGGGCTGTCCCACCCGCCCCTCTGATTCTTGTCCGTTCACGTTCGTACGGCGCGCCGCTCCTTTCGCGTGCGCCTGTTTGGCGACCCAAGGAACGATCATGTCAGCACAAGCTCGTACGTCCCCCTCGGCCACTGCCGCACAGCCCGCGACGCCCGTAACGCCCGCATCGCCCGCGACACCCCCCGAGAAGATCGCCGTCATCGGCATCGGCTGCCGCTTCCCCGGCGGAGCCAATGACCACCGCTCCTTCTGGCGCAACCTGGTCGAGGGCAAGGACTGCATCACGCCGACGCCCGCCGACCGGTACGACGCGGCGGGCCTGGGCAGCAGGGACAAGGCCAAACCGGGCCGGCTCGTCGGCGGGCGCGGCGGATACATCGACGGCTTCGACGAGTTCGACCCGGCGTTCTTCGGCATCAGCCCCCGCGAGGCGCATGCCATGGATCCGCAGCAGCGCAAACTCCTCGAGGTCGCCTGGGAGGCGCTGGAGGACGGCGGGCAGAAGCCGGGCGAGCTGGCGGGGCGGGACGTGGGGGTGTTCGTCGGGGCGTTCACCCTGGACTACAAGATCCTTCAGTTCTCGGATCTCCGCTTCGACACCCTCGAAGCCCACACGGCGACCGGAACGATGATGACGATGGTCTCGAACCGTCTCTCGCACTGCTTCGACTTCCGGGGCCCGAGCCTGTCCATCGACTCCGCGTGCAGTTCCTCCCTCGTGGCGGTGCACCTCGCCTGCGACAGCCTGCGACGCGGCGAGAGCGCGCTGGCCCTGGCGGGCGGCACGCTGCTGCATCTGGCGCCGCAGTACACCATCGCCGAGACGAAGGGCGGCTTCCTCTCGCCCGAAGGCCGTTCCCGGACCTTCGACGCCGGAGCCAACGGCTACGTACGGGCGGAGGGGGTGGGGATCGTGGCCCTCAAGCTTCTTACGGACGCGGTTCGCGACGGTGACCCCATCCACGCCGTCATCACGGAGACCGGGGTGAACCAGGACGGCCGTACCAACGGCATCACCGTCCCCAGCGCGGACGCCCAGACCGCGCTCATCGAGCAGGTCTGCGCGCGGGCCGGGATCACCCCGGGCAGCCTCCAGTACGTGGAGGCGCACGGCACGTCCACCCCGGTGGGCGACCCGATCGAGGCGAACGCGCTGGCGCGCGCCCTCGCGATCGGCCGTGAGCCGGGGGCCGCGTGCTACGTCGGTTCCGTCAAGACGAACATCGGGCATACGGAGTCGGCGGCCGGAATCGCGGGGCTCATCAAGACCGCGCTCAGCCTCGAACACCGGCTGATCCCCCCGCACATCAACCTGGAACACATCAATCCGGCGATCGATCTGGACGCCGCGCCGTACGGGATCCCGGACCGCGTCACTCCCTGGCCCGCTCACGAGGGGCCGGCCCGCGCGGGCGTCAACTCCTTCGGTTTCGGGGGCACCAACGCCCATGTGTTGCTGGAAGAGGCGCCGGGGTTGCGGGAGGAGGCGCCGGCGGCTGCCGTGGAGGGCCTTCCCGCGTCCGTTCCCGGGCGGCGTTCCGGGGCCGGCGGGCTTCCGTTCGCGGTGCTGCCGCTCAGTGCCCATGACGCCTCCGTACTCCCGAAGCTGGCCGAGTCCGTACGAGCGGACGTGACGGCCCAGGGAGAGGGCGCGGGTCCCTCCCTCACCGACGTCGCCCACTCCCTCGCCTGCCGCAGGCAGCACCACGACGCCCGGCTGTCCGTGGTCTACGAGACGCGGGAGGATCTGGACCGGGCGCTGACGGCGTACGTACGGGGCGAGGAGCATCCGCGCGTGCTGCGCGGGCGCCGCCGCGAGGGGCAACAGGATTCGCCCGCCTGGGTGTTCACCGGCATGGGGCCGCAGTGGTGGGCCATGGGGCGGGAGCTGTTCACCGCCTCGCCCGTCTACCGGGAGGCCGTCGAGGCCGTCGACCGGGAGATCGCCGCGCAGGCCGGCTGGTCGCTGACCGCCGAGCTGAACGCCGACGAGGACGTCTCCCGGATGGCGCAGACCTGGCTCGCCCAGCCCGCCAACTTCGCCGTCCAGGTCGGCCTCGCCGCCCTCTGGCGCGCCCAAGGGGTCCACCCGGCGGCGATCGTCGGCCACAGTACGGGCGAGGTCGCCGCGTTCTACGAGGCCGGGGTCTACAGCCTGCGGGACGCCGTACGGATCGTCCTGCACCGCAGCCGCCTGCAGCACCGGCTCGCCGGTACGGGCACGATGCTGGCCGTCGGTCTGCCCGAGGCCGAGGCGTCGCGGCGCGCGGCGCCCTTCGGGGACCGCCTGTCCGTCGCCGCCGTGAACAGCCCCGGGGCCCTGACCCTGGCCGGGGACCGGGCGGCGCTCGCGGCGTACGCGGAACCGCTCCGGGCCGTGGGGGTGTTCACCAAGTTCCTCGACGTGGAAGTCCCGTACCACAGCGCCGCGATGGAGGAGATCAAGGCCGAGCTGCTGTCGGAGCTGGCCGGGATCGAACCGCGTCCTGCCCGGGTGCCCCTGCACCTCACCGGCCGGAAGGGACGGGCCGAGGGGCCGGAGCTCGACGCGGGTTACTGGTGGGACAACGTCCGTGACACCGTACGGTTCCGCGACGCCGTCGACGCGCTGCTCGACGACGGGCACCGTACGTTCCTGGAGATCGGGCCCCATCCGGTCCTGGGGCACTCCATCAAGGAGTGCTTCGCCGCGCGTGAGACCCACGAGGGTGCCCCCCTGACCGAGGTCGCGTCCGGAGCGGGGGGCCCGCACCAGAGCGTGACCGCGCTGCCGTCGATCCGCCGTGCCGAGGGCGAGGCGCTGCGCTTCGCCACGTCCCTGGCCGCGCTGTACACCCTCGGCTGCGACGTCGACTGGGAGGCACTGCACCCGCGCGGGCGGTGGGTGCCACCGCCCCGGTATCCGTGGAAGCGGGACCGGTACTGGACCGAGCCCGCGTCCGTGGCGCAGGTCAGGCTGGGCCAGGTCGACCACCCGCTGCTGGGCCGGCGCCTCGCCACCGCGGAGCCCGCGTGGGAGGTGGCGCTGGACGTGGAGACCACGCCGTACCTCGCCGATCACCGCATCCAAGGAAGGACGTTGTTCCCGGCGGCGGGTTACGTCGAGATGGCGTACCAGGCGTTACGCGCCCTGACCGGTGGTACGGACGCGGAGTTGGCGGACGTCGAACTGCGCAAGGCCCTCTTCCTGTCCGACGACGCCTCCCGGGCGGTCCAGTTGTCGCTCTCCGCGCAGACCTCCGCCTTCACCGTGGCGACCGGCGGCGACACCCCGGCCGTCCACGCGTGTGGCGTGGTGCGCGGTGGTACGTCGCCCGCTCGCACCGCCGCGTTGGACGGGACGGCGATCCGGGCGCGGGCGGACGGGCGGCTGGACTCCGCCGCGTGTTACGAGACGCTGAGCGCTTCGGGGTACGAGTACGGCCCCGCGTTCCGGGGCATCGCGGAGGTCTGGCGGACGGGGGGCGAGGCGCTGGCGCTGATCCGGCCGCCCGCGTGTGTCGGCGGTGCCGAGGGGGCCGGGGGCCACCATGTGCATCCGGTGCTGCTCGATGCCTGTTTCCAGACGCTTCTGGTGGCTGGGCTCACGGGCGCGGACGCGCGGTCCGGGGACGCGGGATCCGGGGACGCAGGATCCGGTGGCGTGGGATCCGGGGGCGGGATGCTGCTCCCGCTCAGCATCGACGCGGTGCGTACGGCCCCGGTCGGCGACCAGGCTCTGTGGGCGCACGCCACCGTCACCCGGCGGGCGGGAGACGAACTCGTCGGTGACATCGCCCTCTACACGGAGGACGGCGAACCGCTGGGGTATGTGCGCGGCTTCCGCGCCGCCGACGTGGAACAGGCCTCCGCGACGGTGGGCGTTCCCACCATCGACAGCTGGCTCGCCGAACTGACCTGGACGGACGAGCCGTTGGAGGGCGACCGGGACGACGCGCCACGCGGTGACGCCCCGGACACGGAAGCGGCCCAGAGCCCGCCGGCCTCCGGCACCTGGCTGCTGTTCGCGGACAGACCCGGCGGGGTGGCGGACCGCCTCGCGGCGCTCGCGGCCGAGGGGGGCGCGCGATGCCACCTCGTACGGCCGGGTGACGGCTATGCGTTCGACCGGGACGGCCGGGATTCCCGGGTGGTCCCGGGCGACGCCGACGACCTCCGCAGGCTGCTGGCCGACCTTGCCGCCGACGCCGCCGGAACCGGCGGTCCAGCCCTCGACACCGTCGTCCACCTGTGGAACCTGGATCTGCCCGCCCTGGAGGACACCGGGCGCGGAGACCTCCACGCGCACAGCACGCTGGGCGCCTACTCCGTGGTCACCCTGGCGCAGGCCCTCCAGGACACCCCGGACCGGTCCGCCGCGCCGGCCGCCCTGCACCTGGTGACCCGGGGAGCCCAAGCGGCCGTCCCGGAAGACCGGGTGGAACCACTCGGCGCGCCGGCCTGGGGCATCGGCCGCGTGCTCCGCCACCAGGAACTGACCGCGCACGGGGGAAAGCTGATCGACCTGCCCCTCCCTTCGCCGGACCTCCTCCCGAACGGACCCGGGTGGGAGCCCCCACAGGCCACCGAGCCACGGGCCGACGCGGAAACGCGCGGCAACACCGAGGCCCGCGCCGCCATCGTCCCCCAGCGCCCCCACCCCGACACGGGGACGCGGGGCGCCACCTGGACACCGGGCGAGGCCGGGACACGGGGCGAGGCCGGAACGCCGGCCCACGGCAGCACACCGGCCGACGCCGGGACGCCCGCCAACGGCAGCACACCGGCCAACACCGTGGTCCACGCCACCACGGGAACGCGATCCGACGCGGCAGCGCAGGGCACCGCTCGGGAGCGAGTCAACGCCGGCACGAAGCACCCGCACGACACCAGGGCACAGGCCCACGCCCAAGCCCGACCGAACGCGGGAGCCCGGGCCGGCACCGGAACGCACGGCGACACCGGCGCGCAGGCCGACACCGAGGTGCGGTACGACACCAGCGCCCAGGACGACGCGCAAGCCCGAGCCGACACCGAGGCGGAGACCGACACCGAAGCGAACGCCGACGCGGAACCGCGGGCCGACACCGGCGCGCAGGCCGACACCTCGGCGGGCAGCGACGCCCACCGGGCAAGCACCGCAGCTCCCGCCGGCGTACACGCCCAGGCCGACGCCGCCGCGCTTCTCCGGGAGATCCTCGCCCCGGCCGTGCCCGGGCGGATTCAGGACGAAGTCGCCCTGCGGGGGCGGCGGCGGCTCGTCAGTGGGCTTTCTCGGGCCACGGGGCTCACGCGGCCCTTTCCGCCCCGGTTGCGGGCCGACGGGGCGTATCTCGTCACCGGGGCGTTCGGGGCGCTGGGCAGGCTGCTGTGCCGGTATCTCGTGCGGCGCGGGGCCCGGCATCTGATTCTCGTCGGGCGTACGGAGCTGCCCGACCGTGCCACCTGGCGCGGCCTCGGTCCGGGGTCCCCGGCAGCCGGCGCCGTGCGCTTCGTCAAGGAGCTGGAGGCCCTCGGCGCCCATCCCGTGCACGCCGCCCTCGACATCTCCGACGAGCGCGCCCTGGCGTCCTGGCTGGCCGCGTACCGGGACCGGGACGCTCCCCCGGTACGGGGTGTCTTCCACCTCGCCGGGCACGTACAGGACACGCCGGTGCAGGGCCTGGACCGGGCCGCGTTCGACTCCGCGTTCGACCCGAAGGCCGCAGGAGCCTGGCTTCTGCACCACCACCTGCGCGACGAACCGCTCGACCACTTCGTCCTCTTCGCCTCCGTCGCGTCCCTGCTCACCACCACCGGACAGGCCAACTACGCCGCGGGCAACGCCTTCCTCGACGCCCTGGCCCACCACCGCAGAGCGCGCGGGCTGCCCGCGCTCAGCCTGGACTGGGGGCCCTGGGCGACCGGCATGATCGAGGAGCTGAGCCTGGTCGAGCACTACCGCGCCGTCCGCGGCATGAGCTCGCTCTCCCCCTCCACGGGCATGGCCGTCCTGGAACGGGTCCTCGGCCAGGACCGCGCCCAGCTCCTGATCGCCACCGTCGTGGACTGGAAGACCTTCCTCGCCTGGTACCCCTCGCCGCCCCCGCTGGTCAGGCGGCTCGCGGCCGAGGCGACGGCCCCCGCCACCCCCGGCGCGACCGCCACCGGCAGCGGCGCGCCCGACGAACAGAGCGCCTACCTGGACCGCTTCCGCGCCGCCGCCGGCGACGAGGAGCGTGCCCGGCTCGTCGCGGACCGCTTCCTCGGCTGCGCGTCGTCCGTCCTGCGGATGAGCAGGGACCAACTCGACCTGGACACGGGCCTGGGCACGTACGGCATCGACTCCCTCCTCGCCATGGAGCTGCGCGCCCGGGTCCAGGCGGCGACCGGCGTCGCGCTCCCGGTCGTCGCGCTGCTCAGCGGGGCGCCCCTGCGCGAGCTGACCGCCCAACTCCTCGCCGGGACCGAGGTACTTGCCTCACAGGCGGGAAGCGACCCGGGCGACGACGCCGCGGTGGAGGTCCACCAGGACCCGTCCCGGCATCCCCTGACGCAAAATCAGAAAGCCCTGTGGTTCCTGAAGCAGCTCCACCCGGACGGCTTCGCGTACAACATCGGCGGCGCCGTCGAGGTCCGTACCGACATCGACCCCGGGCTGATGGCCTCCGCCGTACGCGCCCTGGTGGCCCGCCACCCCGTCCTGCGGGCGAACTTCGTGATGGAGGACGGCCGGCCGCTCCAGACCGTCTCGGACGCTGTCGAGCCGGACTTCGAGGTCTTCGACGTCGAAGGCATGGAGTGGGAGGGGATCCGCGAGCTGATCGTCGAGGAGTACCGCAGACCGTACGACCTCGCGCGTGACCGCCTGATGCGCTTCCGGCTGTTCCGGCGCGGGCCGGACCGCTGGGTGCTGATGAAGGCGGTCCACCACATCGTCTCCGACGCGATCTCCACGTTCACCTTCATCGAGGAACTGCTCGCCCTGTACGAGGGCATGCGCACCGGCCAGGTGGTCGAACTGCCACCTGTCCGGGGCCGGTACGTCGACTTCCTCAACCGGCAGAACAGATTCCTGGCGTCCCCGGACGCCGACCGCATGCTGGACTACTGGCGCGGCGCGCTGCCCGCCGAGGTCCCCCCGCTCACCCTCCACACCGACGCGCCGCGCCCGCCCGTACAAACCCACAACGGTGCCTCGGAGTTCTTCGTCCTCGACGCCGAACTCAGCGCCCGCGTGCACGCCTTGGCCCGCGCGCACGACGTGACCGTCTTCACGGTGCTGCTGTGCGCCTACTACCTGCTGCTGCACCGCCACTCCGGTCAGGACGACATCGTCGTCGGCAGCCCGGTGACCGGGCGCACGGACGAGGACCTGTCGTCCGTGTACGGCTACTTCGTCAACCCGCTCCCCCTGTACGCGAACCTCGGCGGCGACCCGACCGTCGCCGACCTCCTGGCCCAGGTCCGCGGGACGGTGCTCGGCGGGATCGACCACCAGGAGTACCCCTTCGTCCTGCTGGTCGAGAAGCTGGGCCTGCAACACGACCCCAGCCGCTCGGCGGTCTTCCAGGCGATGTTCATCCTGCTCGCCCACAAGGTGTCCTCGCAGCAGTACGGCTACCACCTCGACTACATCGAACTCCCCGAGGAGGAAGGGCAGTTCGACCTCACGCTCTCGGCGTACGAGGACGAGTCCGAGCACCGGTTCCACTGCGTCCTGAAGTACAACACCGACCTGTTCCGGCCCGAGACCGCCCGCCGGCTGGCCGGGCACTACCGCAACCTCCTGGAGGCGCTGACCCGTACACCCGGCGACCGCCCGGTGGCGGGGCTCGACATGCTCGGCAAGGACGAGCGCCACGAGATCCTGCACGGCCCGGCCGCCAGGGGCCGGGTGCTGGCGCCGGAGCCACCGGTGCACGAGCTGTTCGTACGGGCGGCGGAACGTACCCCGGACGCGGTCGCGGTCACGGTTCCCGCCGCGACTCCGGGCGGGGAGGCCCGCCACCTGACCTACGCGGAGCTGGAGCGGGCCTCCGGCGTGCTGGCCCGGCGGCTGCGGGCCCGGGGGGCGAGCGGCGGGGTCGTCGCGGTGTGCCTGCCGAAGTCGCCGGAGCTGATCGTCGCGCTGCTGGGCGTCCTGCGCGCGGGGGCCGCCTACCTGCCCCTCGACCCCGGCCACCCGGCGGAACGGCTGGCGTTCATGGCGGGCAACGCGGACGCGCGCCTGGTCCTCACCGACCCGGCGGGCGCCGGGCAACTGGAGCTACCCGGAGTGGAGTTCCTCACCGACGTCATGGCGGAGGCCCCCGAAGACCCGGCGGACCAAGCCGAAGCCGGAGCCAGCGCCGAAACCGACGCCCCGGCCCCCGCCACCGACACCCCCGAGGACGCGCTCGTCGGCCCGGACACCCTCGCGTACGTCATCCACACCTCCGGATCGACGGGCCGCCCCAAGGCCGTACGGGTCTCCCACGGCGCCCTCGCGGCCCTCGGCGCGGCCTGGCGCGAGGAGTACGGGCTGGGGCCGGAACCAGGACGAGGACCGGAACCAGGACACGGGTCGGAACCAGGACACGGACCGGAATCAGGACGAGGACCGGACTCCGCACCCCGCATCCACCTCCAGATGGCCGGCGTCTCCTTCGACGTCTTCACCGGCGACCTGGTCCGCGCCCTGTGCTCCGGCGGCCGGCTCGTCCTCGCCGACCGCGAGCTGCTCCTCAACACGGCACGGCTGTACGAGGCGATGATCACCGAGCGCGTCACCTGCGCCGAGTTCGTCCCCGCCGTGGTCCGCGCGCTGATGGCCCACTGCGAGGAGGGCGGCCACCGGCTGGACTTCATGCGGCTGTTGATCGTCGGCTCCGACACCTGGAAGGTCGCGGAGTACGAGCGGCTGCGCGGCCTCTGCGGCCCGGACACCCGGGTGCTCAACTCGTACGGACTGACCGAGGCCACCGTCGACAGCGCCTGCTTCGAAGGACCTACCGACGGTCTCGACCCGAACAGCACGGTGCCCATCGGCGGACCGCTGCCCAACTGCGTCCTGCACGTCCTCGACGCCCACCGGCAGCCCGCACCGACCGGGGTCACCGGCGAGCTGTGGGCGGGCGGGGCGGGCCTCGCCGAGGGGTACGCCGGAGACCCGGAGCAGACCGGCGAACGGTTCGTCACCCTCACCCTGGACCGGGGCCCGGACGCGGTCCCCGAGCGGCTCTACCGCACCGGTGACCTGGCGCGCAGGGACGCCCGGGGCCGCATCCACCTGCTCGGCCGCGCCGACGCCCAGATCAAGCTGCGCGGCCACCGCATCGAGCCGGGCGAGATCGAGTCGCTGCTCACGGCGCTCCCCGAGGTCGCCGACGCCTACGCCATGGTCAGGACCGACGTCGGCGGCGAACCGGCCCTCTGCGCCTACGTGGTACGGGTCCCCGGCACCGCCCCCGACCCGCGCGCCCTGCGCCGCCACCTCGCCGCCCACCTGCCCACGTACCTCATCCCGGCCCGGCTGCACACGCTGGACGCCCTCCCCCTGAACGCGAACGGAAAGGTGGACCCGGACGCCCTGCCCGCGCCCGCCGCCGAGTCCGCGCAGGAGCACCACGAACCACCCGTGACGCTCTACGAGGAACGGGTGGCGGCCCACTGGAAGGCGGTGATCGGCCTCGAACAGATCGGCCTGCACAGCGACTTCTTCGACTCCGGCGGCAGCTCCATCACGCTCATCGAGCTGATCCACCGCCTCCAGAAGGAGTTCGGCATCGCCATCCCGGTCGGCCTGCTCTTCAAGGTGACCACGCTGCACGGCATGGCCCGTACGGTCGAGGACATCGTCACCGGCCGGGTCTCCGGCAACCTCTCCCACCTGTCCTTCAACACGGGCGCGGGACCGGTCGTCTTCTGCTTCCCGCCGGCCGGCGGCCACGGGCTCGTGTACCGCCACTTCGCCGCGCACCTCCCCTCGTACGAGCTGATCGCCTTCAACCACGTCGACGGCGACAAGAGCACGCGCTACGCCGACCTCGTGGAGTCGCTGCGACCCGAGGGCCCCTGCCTCCTCCTCGGCTACTCCCTGGGCGGCAACCTCGCCTTCGAGGTCGCCAAGCGGCTGGAACAGCGGGGGCGCGAGGTGGCGCATGTCGTGATCATGGACTCGTACCGCATCGAGGAGCGGTACGGCATCTCCGACGAGCACACCGAGGCGTTCGAGCGCGAGCTGCGGGACCACCTGCGCCGCCACACCCACTCCGAGACGGTCACGGCGCAGACCCTCGAACAGGCCAGGGACTACCTGGAGTACTGCGGGCGCACCCCGAACCACGGATCGGTCGCCGCGACGGTCACCGTGATCTCCGACGAGGCGAAGGTGGCGTTCTACGCGGCCGGGCAGCGCGGCAGTTGGCACACCACCTCCACCACCGCCAGCCGGCTGGTGCGCGGCGCCGGCCTGCACGCGGAGATGCTCGACGAGAAGCCCGCCGAGCGGAACGCGGCCCTGGTGCTGTCCGCGCTCGGCGACCCCATCGCGACCGCGCCCCGGCAGCGTTCCGCTTCCGTGGACGACGGCAACACAGACAGGGAACTCCATGGCGCGTGACAATCCGGCGGTGCGTGGCGACGCGACGGCACCTGGAAACGCGACGGTGCCCGGCAACCCCACGGTGCGTGAGAAGAGGCCGGTGTGGGAAGCGCGGGCCTCACGGGCCGCGGCAGCCGGCCGTACCCCCGGAGACCCACCCCGGGTGATCATCATCGGCGCGGGCATCGGCGGCCTCTCCACCGGCTGCTACGCGCAGATGAGCGGCGCCGAGACCCGTATCTTCGAGCGCCACGTCGTGCCCGGCGGCTGCTGTACGGCATGGGCGCGCGAGGACTACATCTTCGACTACTGCATCGAGTGGCTCACCGGTACGGGGCACAACAACGACGCCAACCGCCTCTGGCGGGAACTCGGCGCGCTCGACGGCAAGTCGATCGCGAACTTCGAGATGTTCAACACCGTCACGGACGAGACCGGCCGCTCGGTCACCTTCTACAACGACCCCGACCGCCTCGAAGCGCACCTCCTGGAGATCTCGCCGGCCGACGCCCGCCCGATCCGGGCGTTCTGCCGTGACCTGCGGCGCTTCATCCGCGTCAACCACTATCCCTTCCTGACCCCGCCGCCCCTCCAGTCGCCGCGCGAGAAGCTGGCCACCCTGCGGGCGGTCCTGCCCGCCTTCGCGCTGTTCTGGCGTACGGCCGTGACCCGGATGGAGAGCTTCTGCGACCGGTTCGAGGACCCGCTGCTGCGGCGGGCGTTCCCGTTCATCTTCTTCCAGGACCACGAGGTCTTCCCGCTGCTGCCGTACCTGTTCAACATGGCGAGCGCGTACCACCTCAACGCCGGTTTCCCCCAAGGAGGTTCGCTGGGCCTGGCCCGCTCGGTGGAGGACCGGTACACGGCGCTCGGCGGGCGGGTCGACTACCGGGCCCGGGTGGAGCGCGTCCTGGTGGAGAACGACCGCGCGATCGGCGTCGAACTGCGCGGCGGGGAACGGCACTTCGCCGACCACGTCGTCTCGGCCTGTGACGGGGTCACCACCATCCAGGGGCTGTTGGGCGGCAGGTATTCGAGTCCGAGGGTCGACAAGCTCTTCGGGATGACCGACCGCCCGGACCTGCTCTACCCGGGCATGGTCTCGGCCTTCGTCGGGATCGACGGCGAACTGGACCCGGACGCCCGGCACAGCACCACGTACCTGCTCTCCGACGAGGACTGCGCGGCGCTGCCGGGCGTCCTCCAGAAGAGCCTCGTCGTGCAGATGCGTTCCCGCTACTCCGACGGATTCGCCCCGCCCGGCAAGTCCGTCGTCCACTGCACGTACTTCAGCGACTACGCGTCCTGGAAGCGGCTGCGTACCACCGACCGCAAGGCGTACTGGGCCCGCAAGCAGGAGGTGGCCGACTTCGTCCGGGGCTTCCTGGAACGGCACCACCCGGGCATCGGCGAGGCCATCGAGGTGGTGGACGTGGCGTCCCCGGCGACCACCGAGCGGTACACGGGGGTACGGGGCGGCAGCATCCTCGGCTGGAAGTCCTTCACGGCGGCGGACGACGTGATCACGGGCCTGATCAACAAGGACCGGATGCGGCTGCCCGGCCTGGCCGGGTTCTCCGTCGCGGGCCAGTGGTTCGCGGGCGGCAGCCTGATCCGCGCCGCCGCGGGCGGCCGGTTCGTCGCCCAGTACCTGTGCAAGGAACTCGGCCTGGACTTCCACGCCTGGGAGAGCGGCGGTACGACGCCCTGGCATCCGGACCAGTTGGGGCGGCTGCCCCAGCTCGAAACACGCAGGGTGCGGTGACGACCGAAGTGAGCACCATGACAAAAGCGGCCACCACGGCGGCCCCCCGCCGAAAGAGCATGATCATCATCGGCGGCGGCCTGGGCGGCCTCTCGACGGGCGCGTACGGCCAGATGAACGGCTACCGCACCCAGGTCTTCGAGATGCACGAGATCCCGGGAGGCTGCTGCACCGGCTGGGGCCGCGGCGAGTTCACCTTCGACGCCTGCGTCAGCTGGCTGCTCGGCAACGGCCCCGGCAACGAGATGCACCAGATCTGGCTCGAACTCGGCGCGCTCCAGGGGAAGGAGATGCGCCACTTCGACGTCTTCAACACCGTCCGGGGCAGGGACGGCCGCACGGTCTACTTCTACTGCGACCCCGACCGGCTGGAGAGCCATCTGCTGTCGCTGTCCCCGCCCGACGCCCGCGCCATCCGGTCCTTCTGCGCGGGACTGCGGAAGTTCATCGCCTGCCTGCCGTCGTACCCCTTCCTCAAACCGGTGGGGCTGATGAGCCGCCGGGAGCGCTGGCGGATGCTGGCCGGCTTCCTCCCGTACTTCAACCTCTTCCGTACGTCGATGTCCGTGCTGATGTCGGACTACTCGGCCCGCTTCAAGGACCCGCTCCTGCGGGACGCCTTCAACTACATCCTGTACGAGAAGCACCCGGGCTTCCCCGTCCTGCCGTTCTACTTCCAGATGGCCGCCCAGGCGCACCGGTCGGCCGGGGTGCCCGAGGGCGGCTCGCTGGGCCTGGCGCGGTCGATCGAACAGCGTTACCTGAGCCTCGGCGGGGAGATCACGTACAACGCGATGGTCGAGGAGATCCTGGTGAGGGACGACCGCGCGGTCGGCGTGCGCCTCTCCGACGGGCAGGAGCACCATGCCGACATCGTCGTCTCGGCGTGCGACGGGCCGCGTACGCTCCTCGATCTGCTCGGCGGGCGGTATCTGGAGGGGGAGTACGCGACCCTGTACCGGGAGACCCTGCACCGGCCCGGCATGGTCTTCCCCGGGTACGCGAGCGTCTTCCTCGGCCTGCGCCGGCCGTTCCCGGACGCCGATCCCACCACCACGCACCTGCTGGACGAGGCGACGGCCTCGCGGCTGACGGGCATCCGGCACCCCAGCCTCAACGTCCAGTTCCGCAGCCGCTTCTACCCCGAGCTGTCGCCCGAGGACACCACCGTCATCTACGCCACGTACTTCTCGGACACGGCCGCCTGGCGAGAACTCGCCGAGGGCCCGGAGCGGCTCAGCCGTCCCCGCAGGGGGGCGGAGCTGCACACGCTCCCGGTCCGGCGCGGCAAGCCGTACGCCCTCGCGAAACGGCGGACGAGGGACGCCGTCGTGGACTTCCTCGACGAGCTGTATCCGGGGCTGAAGGACTCGGTGGTGGTACGGGACACCTGCACGCCCCTCACCCAGATCCGGTACACCAACAGCTTCGAAGGCACCTTCCTCGGCTGGCAGCCCTTCGTGGAGAGCGGCGAGTTGATGGAGGAGCTGGTCAAGAAGAACGGCCCCGTCCTGCCCGGTCTGGAGAACTTCTACCTCTCCGGGGTGTGGGCCACCACGGGCGGCCTGATCCGCGCGGCGGCGGCGGGGCGGCAGGTCATGCAGTTCATCTGCCGGGACGACGGGGTGGACTTCACGGCGTCGGTGGACACGAGCGCGCCGCTGCCGACGCACGTGGACATCCCGGTGGGCCCGCACCACTGAGAGCGACGTGCTCTCCCCCCTTCGAGAAAGGAACATCCGTGACCGTCCCCCCCGATGTCTGCCCGATCGTCCGGGACACCTCCCCGGAGCCCCTCGCGTACCCGTTCTGGACCGCCGGGGGCCTCGGACTGCCCGGCGGTTACGGGCAGTTGCGCGACCGGCCACCCGTACGGGTCCGGCTGCCGTACGGGGACGACGCGTGGCTCGCCAGCAGTTACGAGGACGTGCGCGCGGTCCTGTCGGACCCCCGGTTCAGCCTCGCGGAGGCCGTCCACCGCGACCAGCCCCGTATCGGCCCCATGCCCAGGACCGGCGGGGGCCTCATCGCCCTGGACGCCCCCCGCCACACGCAGCTGCGCGCGCTGCTGTCCAAGGAGTTCACCGCCCGCCGCATCGAGCGCCTCCGCGGCCATGCCGGTGAGGTGGTCGACGGGCTGCTCGACCGGATGGTGGCGGCGGGCCCGCCCAGCGATCTGGTCGAGGACCTGGCCTTCCCCCTCCCGCTGACCCTCATCTGCGAACTCACCGGGGTCCCCAAGGCCGACCGGGCGGGGGTACGGGCCTGGGCGGACGCGGTGACGTCCGGGGGCGTGACCCCCGATGTCGTCCAGCGGCACGCCAAGGACTTCTTCACCCGCATGGGCGACTGGATCGAAGACCGGCGCCGTACCCCCGCGAACGACCTGATCACGGTCCTGGTCCGGGCCTCCGACGACGGCGCCCTGACCGAGGAGGAACTGTCGGGCCTGCTCAACGAGATCCTCATCGGCGGCTTCGTCACCACCACCAACCAGATCGCCAACTTCTTCGCGGTCCTGCTGCTGCCGGGGGAGGCGGGGGCCGGCGGCGCGGACGTACTGAAGGCCGTCCGCACCCGCCCCGACCTGATCCCCCGCGCCGTGGAGGAACTGCTGCGCCTGGTCCCCCTGCTCAACGGCCTCACCCTCCCGCGTTACGCGTCCGAGGACGTGGAACTGGGCGGCGTCCTGATCCGGGCCGGCGAACCGGTCGTGGTCTCCCAGGCAGCCGCCAACCACGACCCCGCCGCCTTCCCGTCCCCCGACCGCCTGATCCTCGACCGCCCGGGCACTCCGCACATCAGCTTCGGCCACGGCATCCACTACTGCCTGGGCGCCCACCTGGCCCGCCTCGAACTCCGGACGACCCTGGAACGCGTGACGACCCGCCTCCCGTCCCTGC
Source organism: Streptomyces sp. SID3212 (assembly GCF_009865405.1). Lineage (GTDB taxonomy): Bacteria > Actinomycetota > Actinomycetes > Streptomycetales > Streptomycetaceae > Streptomyces. Next base: position 19,416 of record NZ_WWJY01000067.1, read on the forward strand.
GCCTGGCCGTCCCTGAGAAGGAGCTGCACTGGCGAGACAAAGAGTTCTTCAGCGGCCTCCGCTCACTGCCGGTCACCTGGTGACGAGCCACTGGCACTCCAACGCCGGCACGCGAGCGGTGGCAGAGGCGGCGGACCTCTGCCACCGCCACGGGATGCCGGTGGTGGGACGTTCAGAGTCTGCGGGCAGTGATCAGAAGAGTGCTCGGAGTGTGGGCGTGACGCGGGTTTTTAAGCTCTTGGGCACGAGAGAGTCGGAAACCCGCGTAGGCAAGGGTGGCTGCCCACTGGGGTACGTCGAACTCCCAGCGCGCCAATGCACGGTGGGTGCCGTCCGGTAGAGCTAGGAAGTCAGTTAGAGCGCGGCCGAGCGCGGGCCGACGGCCTGCGCGTTGAGGGTGGGGGACCGAGAAAACCAGAGGTCGGTGTTGGTTGAGTCGCGCGCGGATAGCGGGCAAGAGGACGTCAGGGTCGACAAGTCCGACGGCGCCGAAAACGGAGTACACCCCGTCGAACCGCTCAGTACCGTGCCGAAGGAAACGCAGTGCATCGCAGGTAAGAAAGGAGACGCCAGGCAGGTGCCCATAGTGGTCTCGGGCGCGGCGAATCTGAAGATCGATCATGTCGATGGCAGTGACATGGGCACCCTCGCGGCCGGCCAGGTATGCCGCATTGCGGCCGGCGCCACAGCCGAGCTCCAGGAGTTTGCGGCCTCGCACATCTCGGACGAACGCCTCGGTGCCCGGACCTGTGCCGGGGTAGGTGCCCCACTCCAGGCGCGGTGGTGGCAACAGGGAGCCACCCGGCTCGTCGGGGGACTGTCTTGCGTAGGCGTACCAGGGAGAGGTCAGCGTGATCATGCACGTCTCCGAGAACGATGGTGGGGGCTTGCGAACGGGGTGTCGCAAACCAGCGACAAAAGGGGAAAGACACCGGCGTTCAGCCGCTCGGTCGGGGAGTGGCCACCGGGGGCCCGGGCCGGGCATCGGTGACAAGGCGCGCCAACTGGCGCACGCCACGGCCCGGGCGATGGTTCAGTCCGCGGTCGTCACACGGTGGGCGTACACCTGGGCGAGCCAGCCGACCTTGAACGCACTGAGGTCTTCGCGGAAGAGCGTCATGGACGCGCCGTACGGAGCGACCACGCCTCCGGACTGGTCGGGTACCGCTTGGCATCCATGGACAAGGCGTCCGCCCAGGGCGGCATGAGCTTTGATGGACTCGACGCGGCGGTGCTCGTTGAACCAGCCGCCGTGGTAGACCTCATCGAGCATGTCGCCGACGCTGTCATCCAGGCCGAAGACCACAGAAGTGGCCGCAGGAAAGAACCAGCACGGGCCGACGTTGGAGATGTGCCCATCCAGTTCGACCTTGTTGAGCGCCATCAGCGTGGCGGCCTCACGGAGCATCCTCAGGTGGTCGGCAGTGACCTGCGAAAGGCCGAGACCATTGAGGTGTTCGTCGCGAAACAGGTACGCATACACCTGGTAGGCGGTGGAGAGGACGCGGGCCGGATCAGAGGTACGGACGGCATGCCTCTTGATGAAGTCGAGCGCCATCTGCTCGACGGCACTCGCGGTCGTCTCCTCGACCGGAAGAAGTTCCGACGTCACGAGATCCCAGTCCGCCACGAGCCAACTGTGCGACTCAAAGCGGAAGAAGTACTTTTCCGGATCGATTGTGATGCGGCGGCCGTCCACGTGAATCCCTGGAAGACGGTTCCAGCCGGGGTCGAAGGCCGTGGGCAGATCCACCGTGATGATCTCGTGTGGAGCAGCCACATTCTCTGTGACAGTCATTTTTCCCTTTCATGCGACTGAAGCGGGCAGCAAAGCGCCCAGGTGGTTGAACTGTGGGTGTGAAACTTCCGACGCGCGTCACAATCAGCGGAAGGTCCGGCGTTCCGGCCGAAGTGGCCGAGGCTGACCGATTCACCTCCGTCGAATATCTCGTTGAGAGCCGAACTTTCGTTCCCCTTTTTGAGGCCTCGGGGGACTGATTGGTGTGAACTGTAGAGACGAAGCGTGCCAGCGAGCCCCAAAAAATCAGGAGTGTGGCAATTTGTATTTTGGCCGCTGCCCTCATCGCCCATGAGGGGAGGCATCACACCCTCACGACCCATCAGGGCTCAAGGAACATGGAAGGAAGTCGTCATGCGTACCTGGGAACCGGAAAGAGTTGGATCGTGAGCGTGGGAGGTTCCGGAATCCCGCGCCTCCAGGAACTCTCCTATGTGGAGACGGCGGCGCAGGCGGTCGCCGAGGGAAAAACTTTCGAGCAGATCCGTGTGGCCGTGGTCGACCGGGCCGCTCGCCATGCCTGGGAGACCGATACTGTAGGGGCGTTCAATGCGAGCAAGTGGGAGAAAAAGCGTGCTGACGGGCAGGAGTACGTCCACAGCACGGCCGACGTGCTCAAGGAGTTGATGCGCTTCAGGTGGATCGAGCGACGCGTCCTGCCGTCCACTCGGATCTCAGCGAGCGAGCACGCCCACGCTACGTTCACGATGACAGCGGCCGGACGTGAGTGGACCGAACTGGTGGCTCATCGGCCGGCGGAGGGTTTCAACGCCCTAGCCGGCGCACTGATGGAAGCCCATCCTCAATTCGAAGGGTACTTGAGGTTGGTGGGTGCCCGACCGGACAGCGCGGCGAATCACTTGACGATTCCACTGATGCGTGGCGAGGGGAATCCGGGACATGACGACGAGGCGTATCTGGCGGCGTTCACTGCTAATACCGTCGAAGCCGTACGTAAAGGTGACCTGGGATGGTCGGCAACGCCTGACGTGATCGGACAGACGCTCCGGGATTACGTATCGCGGGCTCAACGCCGCACGGCGGAGCGGGCTTTGCTGGAGGAGAAGAGAGAGGAAAAGCGAGCGGCGAAGTACGGGGCGAGGAAGGAAAAGGCCGCCAAGACAGAGGCTGGAAACCCGGCGTCACCGATCGGCCGGCGGAGGCAGTTGGCCGCGCTGTGTGAAGAGGCGGCCGTACGACTGGCGTTCAGTGCCGCAGGTTGCTCGGTGGACTACATCAGTCACGAATTGCTCCGCAGATGGACCCGGTTCCTCGGTCTCGCGAACTTCAGCTACTACGCGCCGGGGCCGTCCGCTCTGCGGCTCTGGGCAACCTCGACGGTGACTGGCACGGGGACACCGGCGGACTTCCGGCGCACAGTGGGGCCCGAGGCAGAGCGGGCCGCAATGCAAGCCGTGCCACGCATGTGGAACGCCGAACGCGGCTCCGCCGCACAGGAGATGTACCGGCCGGTCTGGCGCATCAGAGCCGCTGTCTGCTGGGATCGACGGATCAACGACGGCGTCTTCGATGCCGCACTCACAGCGGCAGCGCGCGGCGAGATGTGCAACATCGGTTTTCGTGTGCATCTGGACGAGGCGTCGCACGGACGGATTCCCAGCTCGACCCGGCCACTTGTCATGCTGACGCCCCCCGGGCACCCCCGGATCTATCACGTGATGAGAATCGACCGGGCTGATGCCCGTGAAGAGGTGCTCGTGCATGAGTGATTCCTCTCCGGTGCCTGCCGTCGTGTGGATGAAAAGAGAGTGGAAGCTACGCGGCAATCCCTTCCCCGCCACCGGCATGGCCGTTTCCGGCGGCTCGAACACCCGGGAGAACGGCACGCTATATGAACCCTCCGTTCATGCTGATCAACTGCGCCAGGTCGTGGAGAAATTCGTGCTCCGCATGTCCTACGGCGGCCTGAAGTTCGGTTACTTGTGGTCGGACAATGTAGTCGCCGGTGACTCCGACGCCCGTGGCTTCGGCAAGACGGTCCTCATGCAGCATGTGGCGGGCTGGATCAATAAGGACTTCGGGAAATCGGTCTGCCTCTCCGCCGGTTTGGATGAGGAAGACGCCGAGGAGGTTCCCATCTGCTGTCTGGTGACCGGATTTGACACCTCGCAGATCCGAACCTTGTCCGCCGCGTTGTTTGTGGCGGTCGATTATGCGGTGAAGTCTCGGGTAGGAAATGGCCCGACGCTTGCCAGCCGGCTCCGGGAAAGACTCGTGCACAGAACAGGAACCACCGACGCCAGAAAGCTGGCCGACGTCGTGGCCCAGGGCCACCGGGCACTGCGTGGCCGGACTCTGGGACCGCCCGATGACAAGTTGATCGCCGCCCTGTGCGAGAGCGATCCGACGGCTGCCGAGGAATACATGACCAGGTTGACGCCGACATCGCGCTCTCGCAACGGGGCGGTGCACATGGCAACGTTCCTGCTCTTCGCAGCCGCTGCGGGGATCGAGCACGTGCTCGTCTTCTGCGACCAACTGGAAGACTTGGCCAGCACTACAACGGCGAAGGCCAAACGCGACCTGGAGGTTGAGCGTTTCCGGGACGTGATCGTGGAAACGCTGCCCATGGCCGACATGGTGACGATGGTCGTGACCATGCATCCGAGGGCCGCCGTCACGATCGGGACTGCCTGGGACCTCGCCGATCTGCCGAGTTTCGCATTGACGGAACAGAACCAGGCAAGCACCGTGAAACTGTCCGCCCTTCGCGACCCCTCGCAGGTCGCCCAGTTGCTCCGGCCCTACGTCAGGGCCGCGACGAAGGACGAAGTCTCGCGCACCGACGACGACCTCTTCCCCTTCACCAAGGAAGCCGTAGGTTCTCTGTTCACCCGCTCCAACCGAAAACCGCGCGATGTGCTGCGCAAGGCTCACACCATTCTGGAAGCGGCGGCTGCCCGCAATTTGGAACGTATCGACTCCGACGACGTCATCGGCTTCTTCGACGCCTCCGGCCACCTGCCGATGAGCTTCGGGCTCTCCTCCGACATTGACTGGAGCCGCGGATGAGTCACTCGACGGGCCTTTCGACCGTCACCGGCCCTTTGGTGGCCGGCCCCTGGCGACGGCCCTGGCCCGGAACCTCGGAGAGCGCGTGCGCCCGGTGCGCGGCACCACTCGGCTGGTGGGAGAACGATGGCTGCGCATGCCGTGCACCCTCAGGACGGCGGCACCAAGACCTGTTGTACGCCGTCGCCTGCGCGGTCAGGACACCGTTGAGCGCGCAACTCTTCGCAACCATCGCCGCGCAAACCTTCGCAAAGGAAATCCCTGCGAAGTCCGCGATGACAGTCATGGCGGGAGACCGCCGCTTCTGCTGGGCGGGCCCAGGCCGGTACGGGCTGTTCCGGCACGGCCCGCTGCCCGGTCCCCGTACCTTAGAGGAGGTATCTCGCCTGACCCTTCACTCTTGCGACCGGCCGTTGCGACTCACTGAGATCGATCACTGGCTCAGGGGGGTGGGGTACGAGTACCGACCGCGCTCGCTCTGGCATGTGGTGCGTACCTCGGAATGGGTCACGATAAGGACCGACGAATATGTACGACTGCGGTCTCCCGGCCCGGGGCAGCGGCATCTGCGAGATGGGATCGCTCCCCGCCTCGGCGATGCCGACTGGTCCTGTTTGCGGAATGGCGTGGCGCGTCGACTCGCCACCAGCCTGACCGAGTACGCCGCATCCCGGTCCTCAGCCTCCGTACCGCCATGGGCTCCCCCCGGACCTGACTGGGGCGCTTCACCCGGCTAGGAGAGCTGGGCAGCTAGGTTGGTCACCGTACAAGCTTGCGCCACAGAGACAGCTGCGGAGCCTTCTTGACGTATTGGTGCATACCGGGAACCGCACTTTCGTAGCACGCGATCAAACGGTCGGCCGCCTCCAGGGTCGCTGTCCTCACATCGAGAGGGATGGCCCTTTCCCAGCGAAATACCGACGCGGAATCATGCAGTTGATCACGGGGCAGGAAGCGGCACGCCTCCCAGCAGATGAGTTCGGGTGCGTACTGGATCAGGTGTCCATGCCCTCTGGTGGAACGAGAAGCGGGCAGGTCGTCCAGCGCCTCGTGCGCCGCTTGCCAAGCCTCGACAGCTCGCACGACACCGACCGGTTCCAAACCGGTGTGAAACAAAGTGCGATAGGACTCCGAAGCCGTGTCACCCCATAGCGCTTCCAGACCCGCACCGGTCGACACGGCGTGGGCAAGCTCAGGACCGGGCCCGGACAAGCAGGCCAAGGCCCGGGATACTTCAACCATGCTGTACGACAGCCCGCGCGGGCCAAGCATCACCCCCCGGCGGGGGTCGAAGGTTCCCCTCTCCCAATTGGCGTTCATCAGGCGGTTGATGTTCGGGCAACACAACAACCGGTCCTGATTATTTCGGGCGTTGACGAAGGAATCAGCTGTATCGTGCAGCCGACGCGCACGCGCACGCTCGGCACCCACGACGATGTCAACCCGGACGACCGCTCTGGCGAGGTAAGACGGATCCAGCGTCTCGCACGCGTCGGCGATCACCCTCAGGCGCTGCAATCCGTCGATGCACTCCACACCATCCACCCGGACAAGTTCCGTGAAGTGCCCCGCAGCCGGCACCGGGCACACCTCGTCCGCGCCCAACACGATCGCACCGACGGCACCAAAATCTTCCGGGGACTCTTCCAGCAGCCGCGCCAAGGCGAGGGTCCGGTCACTGTCGTACAGGAAGCCTCTGCGCGCCCTGAGGCGACGCGGGGAGTTCGCCTCTGCCGCCAGCGAGGCGAGTTCCGCAACCGGTGCCTCGAGCACCCACCCTCGGGTCATTTGCGCCTTGCGAAGGGGACGCAGATAGACGGATGGTCCCCCGGAAAACATGGACTCGGACAGCAACATCACGCTCATACCTGTCCAACGCGCGACGGGCCCCGGCGTGACGGGGCAATCCCCCTCCTGCGGGAACGGAACGAGGAGGATGCGACCCCGGCCCCATATCTCCACGCTCGCGGACACGGTGGCACCTCACCATCCGCCCGCTGTCGGCGTATCCGATGCGGGCGGCCCCGGCTGCTACCGGGCCAAGCTTTGGTTCAAATCGAGACCGCCGGGACCCGGGTGCGGGAAGCCCGTACACGCGAGGGAGGATGCGGGGCGGGAGGGGATTTGAATGTGTTCAAAAATTCGGGAGCCGGTACGGGCGGCTGTGCCGACGGAGGTACGCGTGAGGGACAGGTTCGGCGCCGTGCTGACGGCTTCGGTGTCGGTGCTGATCGTCGAAGCGGTGATCGGGGCGCTCGCTCTCGCCGTACGGGAGCAGACGTACGAGAACCCGGGGCTTCCATACAACCCGATGGCGGTCCTGCTCCTGATCGTGGTGGCGCCGCTCCTGGCGGTCGCCGGGGCGGTGGTCGGCGCCCTGCTGTCGGTCGGCCTGGTGATGCCGGTGCTGGTCACGGCCGCGTGGCTGGGCCGACGGCTCGCGGGGCGCGAGGCGTGGTGGTGGGTCCCGGCGACGGCGGCCACCGTGACCGCCCCGCCCGTGGTGCTCGCCGAGGTCGGCCCTATGCCCCGCCTCGGCCTATGGCTCGGCATGACAGCGGCGCTCGCCGTCACCGCACTGGTCGCCGCAGGCTGCTGCTGCCGGGCCGCCCGCGGCTCTCCAGCGGCACGATGTTCGGTCGGATAATGCTGTACGGAACCCTCTCCGTCGTCACCGCCGTCACACTCGCCGGCCTCGGCCTGTACGCCGGACTCGGATACGAGCCCCCGCGGCTGAGCACGCGACAACTGGCCGGGACATGGTCCGACGGAAGGGGCGGCACACTCGTCCTCGCGGCGGACGGCACGGCCACGGCGGCTGGCGTCCGGACGTTCGAGGACGACTTCATCGAGCCCGTGACGCACGCATGTACCAGCACCGGGAGCTGGGAGTACGACCCGGGGGACGGACCATGGGCCCAGGAGGTGGCGGTGTCCGCCGACAACTGCCTCACGGTCACCTGGGAGATATCCGGGACCCCGGACCACCCGAAGCTGTTCGTCCGCGTCGGCGACCCTGACAACTGGGACCTCTACCTCCTTCAACGCCGCGACCAGGCCGTGTCCGCGCCGCTGTCGGCCCCGGGTGTTAGAACTCCCGTATGACGTACAGGTTTACCGCACACGTGGTCTGCGGACTCGACGATCAGGGCTGCTGTCCGACGGCGGGGGTGGCCGAGTCGGACGACCACGAGGCGTTCTCCCTTCTGTTCATGTGCGACTTCGGCGAGCCCGACGCGCAGGAGGTGTCCCTGGGCATGGACACGCACTGCCTCGTCACACCCGACCAGGGCACCGCCTACGGCTGCGTACGTGAAGTCGAGCTGGACGGCGACGTGCTGCGGGTGACTCTGGACCCGTCGTCCCTGGACGACCTCGGCCTGGCCGATCCGGTGGTCGAGGCCCTGCTCCGCGCGCCGGCCGCGGACGTGGCGCGTCTGCGTGAGGTGCTGCGGCGCGTCCTGGCGTACGGGCGCCCGGATGCCCGCCCCGCCGTGGTCGGGCTGTAGCGAGTACGGCGATGGCGCACGGCACAGGGTCCGGTCCGTGTCACATCTCGTCGAGCCGTTCCGTCGTACGTGTGTAAGCACGGCGCCGGCCACGGAAGCCGGCCACGGCAGAGGAGATCACCATGAGTGCCCGTCTTGACGCCTTCGGCAGTCCGACGCTGGGCAACGTCTTCAAGCACATCATCGCGGCGGGAAAGGTGCTTCAGAACTCGACACTGCCCGCCGCGACCCAGGAGCTGGTGAAGCTCCGCGCCAGTCAGATCAACGGGTGCGGCTTCTGCACCGACATGCACGCCAAGGACGCCGCCGCCGCCGGTGAGACGTCGGTACGGCTCAACCTGGTCGCGGTGTGGCGGGAGGCCACGGTCTTCACCGAGGCCGAGCGGGCCGCCCTGGAGTTGGCGGAACAGGGCACCCGTATCGCCGACGCGGCGGGCGGCGTGCCGGACGAGGTCTGGGCGAATGCCGCCAAGCACTACGACGACGAGCAGCTGGCCGCGCTGGTGAGCGTGATAGCCCTGATCAACGCCTTCAACCGGGCGAACGTCATCCTCCAGCAGCCGGCGGGCGACTACCGGGCCGGCCAGTTCGCCTAGCCGGCCGGAGGCCACTACCGCCCACGCCCGACCGGGCGTGGGCGGTAGATGGCTGGTCGCTTCCCTCCTGCGCGTCGCTTCCCGCCTACGCCCCCGCCAGCAACGGATCGAACGCCGTTGAGCGTTGGCGGCCCGACATGAAGGAGAGGAAGTCCTTCACGAAGGCGGCGCGGGAGTACGTCGCGGCCGTGCCCGTCACCGTACGGTGGAAGCCGGTCCGGAACAGGGCTCGGTACTCCGTCGCGTCGATGGAGCCGTTGCCGTCCGCGTCCGTGACGGTGAAGAGCACCTCGGCGACCCTGATCAGCGCGGGGCCCGCGAGGGAGGGGACGGCGGACGCGTACTCCTCCCGGCTCACGCGGCCGTCGCCGTCGGTGTCGAGGGCGGTCTGGAGTTCCCGCCACCACTCCGCGTACGCGTTGTAGAGCTTGGTCTCCTCCGGTTCGTCCAGGTCGAGCCGGGAGGACAACTCCCGTGCCATGGCCGCGAGATCGGGCCAGTCCAGATACCCGTCGCCCGTCTGGTCAAGTACCTCGGCGAAGAACTCCCCGGCTTTGCTCTGCGCGCCCGATACGTCGACCGGCCCGTGCTGTACGGGGAAGGGCGTGACCAGGCGGAACAGCGCGCCCGCCCGCTTCATCCGGCCGCGCAACGCCGTGAGCGACGCGGCCTTCGGGTCGTCGCTGTCCGGCGACAGGTAGAGCAGGCTGGTGAGTTGGTCCGTACGCAGCCAGTGGTCCGGCAGGAAACGCGCGAGGCCCGCGGCCATGTAGGCGCTCTGCATCAGCGCCTGGGCGCCCGGGATCTCGGGCAGTCCCGCGCGCCGGCGGAAGGGTTCGGGGAGGGACGCCACCGTGATCGTGCCGATGACCGGTCCGGCCAGCGCGCGCCCCGCCGCCCACACCGTGGGCAGCCCGTCCAGCAGCGGCGGCGCCGGGAGGTGGTCGAAGAGCTTGTAGAGGATGATGCGCAGCGCCTCGGTGTTCTCCAGCTCCTCCTCGACCACACGGTCGTAGTACTGCCAGAACTCCGGCAGCGTGGGCGGCAGATGACCGGCCCGGTCCCCGAACGCCGCGAGGAACGCCTGGAATTCGGCGTACAGCTGCTCCATGGTGGTCCGGTCGAGCGGCTGCCCGCTCAGCCGGCACATGGTGACGGAGCTCTCGAAGAGCGTCGCGACCACCCAGGCGCGGACCTCGGGGTCCATCGCGTCGTACGGCCTGCTCCGGGCATCCGTACCACTCAGCCGTCCGTGCAGCCGGTTCAGCCGCGCCGCCTCCCGCTGCCGCGTCTCCTCGTCGGCGCCGAACATGCGCTGGAGGCTCACGAGGGTGTTGCGCAGCCGTCGCCACGGGTGCGCCACGAAGGTCGAGTTGTCGATGAGGGCCGCGCCGATCTGCGGGTGCGCGGCCTCCAGGACGGTGGCCCTGACCATGGCGAGGGCCCAGCGCGGGTCGTTGAAGAAGCGGTGGAACTGGGAGTCGGGGCCGAAGAGCGACTCCGGGGCGGGCCGGGTGGCGTCGTCGTGGGGTCCGCTGTTGCTTGTGCCGGTGTCCGTCACGGGTGGGGTTCTCCGTTCGCGTACGGTGTCACGCCGCCGAAGCGGCGCTCGCGTTGCTGGTAGGAGTGCAGGCACTCCAGGAAGTGCGGCGCGTGGAAGTCGGGCCAGAGCGCCGGCGGGAAGATCCACTCGGCGTAGGCCACCTGCCAGAGCATGAAGTTGGAGATGCGCTGCTCGCCGGAGGTCCGGATGACCAGGTCCACGTCGGGTGTGTCGGGGAAGGGCAGATGGGCCGCGAAGTACTCCTCGTCCACGGCCTCGGCCGACACCCCGCTGCGGATGAGGGACCGCGCCGCCTCCACGATGTCCCTGCGGCCGCCGTGGTCGAACGCCACGGTCAGCGTCATGCCCCGGTTCGCGTCGGTCAGCGTCATCAGGTCGGCGAAGTCCCGGGCGAGGGGTGCGGGGATCCTCGGGTCCGCCACGCCGAGGAAGCGGCAGCGGATGCCGCGGGCGTGCAGGAGCGGGGCGTGTTTGCGGACGACGCGGCGGACGAGGCGCATGAGGTAGTCGATCTCGCTGCTGGGGCGCCGCCAGTTCTCGGTGGAGAACGCGTAGAGGCTCAGCCATTCGACGCCTGCCGTCCGGGCCGCCTCGATGACGTCGATCACGGTCGTCTCGGCGGCGCGGTGGCCGGACGTACGCGGGAGGGAGCGCTGCTCGGCCCATCTGCCGTTCCCGTCCATGACGCACGCGACATGGCGGGGCACGGGCCTCGCGCCTCCCTGCGGGGCCTGCCTCGCGCCTCCCTGCGGGGCCAGCCTCGCGCCTTCCTGCGGGCTCTCCCTCGCCGCTCCCTGCGGGGCCTGCCTCACCGCTCCCT
>NZ_WWJY01000704.1 GCF_009865405.1 Streptomyces sp. SID3212
TGCGCCCTTGCCGCCGCCGAGCTGGCCTCGGCGCGCACCGGACGGGAGGTGCCCGCCGTACGTGTCGACGACGGCGCCGTCGCCACGGCCTTCGTCAGCGAGCGGCATCTGCTGGTGGACGGCAGGGCGCCGGTCGCCTTCGCCGAGCTGTCCCGCTTCTGGCGGACGGCGGACGGCTGGGTCCGTACCCACGCCAACTACCCGCACCACCGCGCCCGTCTGCTGTCCGCGCTCGGCCTCACGGAGGAGGCCGCCTCGGTCGAACGGGTGGCGGCGGTCCTCGGCGGCCGTACGGCACAGGACGTGGAGGACGAGGTGGTCGCGGCCGGGGGACTGGCCGTCGCGCTTCGGACAACGAGGGAATGGGCCGCGCACCCACAGGCCGCCGCGGTGGCGGCCCGTCCGCTGGTGGACCTGCGGCCGATCGACAGCGCACCCACGAGTCCGTCCGCCGCCCGCACCCTCCCACCGCTCCGGAGCGATCCGCTGCTGCCGGCCTCCGGCGTACGGGTCCTCGACCTGACCCGCGTGATCGCCGGCCCCGTCGCCACCAGGACGCTCGCCCTCCTCGGCGCCGACGTCCTGCGGGTGGACCCGCCGGGCCAGCCCGAACTGCCCGACCAGCACACCGACACGGGCTTCGGGAAACGCTCCACGCGGCTCGACCTCGGCGACACCCGCGACCGGGCGGCCTTCGAGGAGCTGCTGACCCTGGCCGACGTCGTGGTCACCGGCTACCGCCCCGGCGCCCTGGACCGGTTCGGCCTCGCCCCCGAGGCTCTCGCCCAACGCCGGCCGGGACTTGTCGTGGCCCAGCTGTCCGCCTGGGGGGGACAGCGGCCCCTGGGCCGACCGGCGCGGTTTCGACAGCCTCGTCCAGGTCGCCACCGGCATCGCGGTGGAAGAGGGGTCCGCCGCACAGCCGGGCGCCCTCCCGGCACAGGCGCTGGACCACGGCACGGGCTACCTGCTGGCCGCCGCCGTGCTCAGGACCCTCACCGAACAGCTCGGTGGCGCGGGGGCCCTGTCCGTACGGCCGGTCCTCGCCCGTACGGCCCACTGGCTGCTGCACGACCTGGCTCCGGACGCGGGACAGACGGACACCGGACCGACCCAAAATGGGCAGCCCCACACCGCGTACGACCCCGACCACCTCTCCCGCTGGCTCACCGAGACCGACAGCGCGCTCGGCCGACTGCGCCACGCCCGGCCGCCCGTCGCCTTCGACGGCGCCCCCGACGACTGGGCGAGGC
>NZ_WWJY01000705.1 GCF_009865405.1 Streptomyces sp. SID3212
GCGGCTGAGCGGCATCTCGTCGAGGCGTACGAACACCTCGGGGACCATGAAGCCGGGGAGCTTCGTGACGAGGTGGGCGCGCAGCGCGGCGTCGGGGGGCGCGGCCCCGTCGCGGCCGACGACGTAGGCGACGAGGCGCTGTTCGGTGCCGGTGCCCCGGACGGTGGCCGCCGCGAGGGCGACGCCCGGGGTGGCGGCCAACAGGGTCTCGATCTCGCCGAGTTCGATGCGTACGCCGCGCAGTTTGACCTGGAGGTCGCTGCGTCCGAGGTAGTGGATGAGGCCGCTCGCGTCGATCTTGCCGAGGTCGCCGCTGCGGTACATCCGGGTGCCCGGCGCTCCGTGCGGGTCGGCGACGAACCGTTCCGCGGTCATACCGGGCTGTCCGATGTAGCCGCGTCCCAGGGAGGCGCCCGCGATGTAGATCTCGCCGGTGACGCCGGTGGGGACGGGCCTGAGCAGCTCGTCCAGGACGTACACCCGGGCCCCGGCGACCGCGCCCCCGAGCACCACGGGCTCGCCGGGCACCAGGTCGGCGGTGGTGGCGTAGACGGTGACCTCGCTGGGGCCGTACGCGTTGACGATCCGCCGTCCGGGCGCGCTGAGCCGTTCGACCAGCTCGGGCGGGCAGGGCTCGCCGCCGACCCCGACGGTCCGCAGGTCGGGCAGCTGCCCGGCGAGGTCGGGCAGCAGCATCGCGGCGGACGGCGGCAGGAAGACATAGGTGATGCGGGACTCCCGGAGCTTGTCCAGGAGGGCCTCGCCGATCCGTTCGTCCTCGTTCGGAATGTGCAGCTCGGCGCCCGCGACCCAGGGGAAGAAGAGGTCGGAGACGGCGACGTCGAAGCCGAACGACACGAATTGCAGGACCCGGTCGTCCGCGTCGACCGGGAAGGAGTGCCGTACGGCGCGGGTGAGGTTGACCAGGGCCCGGTGTTCGACGGCGACGCCCTTGGGCACGCCGGTGGAGCCGGAGGTGAACAGGACGTACGCGAGATCCTTGGGGCCCGGCGCCCGGACCGGGCCGGCGGGGGCCGCCCCCGGCAGGACCGGGTCGGTGACGGCCGGCCGGTCGAGGCGGACGCACGGCACATCCAGGCTCTCCCCCTTCTCCGCCGTCCCACGAGCCGTCAGGAGCAGTCCGGTGCCCGAGCTCTCCACCATGTGGCGGAGCCGGGCGGG
>NZ_WWJY01000706.1 GCF_009865405.1 Streptomyces sp. SID3212
TCGCCGCCCGGCACGGCGGCCCCGGCGCGGGGCTCGCCGACACCGCTCGCATCCTGAGGGCGCTGGGCGCGGGCGACCCCGCCGTCGCGCTGGTCGCGGCGATGACCCTGTTCACCCACGCGGCCGAGGCCCGTACCCCCGGTGGCTGGCCGCCCGCCCTGTACGGGGACCTCCTCGACGAGTCGGCCCAGGGCCCCGCCCTGGTCAACTCCCTCCGCGTGGAGCCCGAGTTGGGCAGTCCGGTACGGGGCGGCCTCCCCGCCACCACCGCCCGCCGCGACGGCGACCGGTGGCTGCTGACCGGACGGAAGATCTATTCCACCGGGGCCGTCGGCCTCAGCCGGCTGTTGGTCTTCGCGCGGACCGACGAACACCCCGTGCGCGTCGGCTCGTTCGTCGTCCGCGCGGGCAGCCCCGGGCTGGAGATCGAACCGACCTGGGACCACGTCGGCCTGCGCGCGAGCCGCAGCGACGACGTGGTCCTCGACTCCGTGCCCGTACCGCTGGGGGACGTCCTCGGCCTCGCCGAGGCGGGCGAGACCCCCGGGGCCCGTCCCGATCCCGAGACGGGCGCGTGGAACGCCCTCGGGCTGAGCGCGCTGTACCTCGGCGTGGCGGGCGCGGCCCGCGACTGGCTCACCCGCTTCCTCCACGAACGTGTTCCGACGTCCCTCGGGGCGCCGCTCGCCACCCTGCCGCGCTTCCAGAGCGCCGTGGGCGAGATCGAGACCGCGCTGTTCGGCGCGGACACCCTGGTCGACACGCTCGCCGCGCGCGTCGACAGCGGGGACCGTACGGCGGCCGAACAGGCGGGTGCCGTCAAGGTTCTCGCGACCCGGGCCGCCGTCACGGCCGTCGAACAGACCGTCGCCCTGACCGGCAACCACGGGCTGACCCGGGCCAATCCGCTCCAGCGGCACTACCGGGACGTCCTGTGCGCCCGGGTCCACACCCCGCAGGACGACTCCGTGCTGCTCACCGCCGGCCGTGAGGCACTCGCCCGGGTCCACGTCTCCGGCCCGTCCGACCACCCTGCTGCCGACCACCCCGCCCCCGAC
>NZ_WWJY01000707.1 GCF_009865405.1 Streptomyces sp. SID3212
GCTCGGCGGCCTTCGTGGGCTCCTGCGGCGGGGTCTGCGTGGGGCGGGCCGGCGCCGCGCCGGTGGCGGCCCGCTCGGGCTTGGCCGAGGGCGCGTCGGACGCGAAGGCGGCGGCGGACGGCGCGAGGACGGCGCAGAGCGTCGCGGCGACCAGCACGACGGAACGCGCGGAGGGACGGTGACTCATGGGAATGGCTCCATTCCAGCGGGAACTCGGTCGAGCCCGGGACCCCGGTGGCCGGGGTCCCGGGCTCGCTCCCAGGCTGGCGTGAAGTTATGAGGAACCTGTCAGGACGCTGTGGTCATCACATCAGCGGCCGTCACCGCAGCGGTCGTCACCGCAGCGGTCGTCACCGCAGCGGTCGTCACCGCAGCGGTCGTCACCGCAGCGGTCGTCACATGAGCGCGTCGCTACAGCGTGACCGCTGTCACGTGCGCGCCGGTCGCGCTCTGTGCCAGCCACTGCGTCCAGGTCAGGTTGAAGTCGGCGTAGCCGTTGTCGGCCGCCGCGTTGCCGCGCGGGGAGCCGGTGATCGTGACCGGGTCGCCCTGCTCGACGAAGTTGTAGAACCACTTGGCGTCGGCCAGCGACAGGTGCACGCACCCGTGCGAGCCGCTGCTGTGACCGGGGGTGGGGTCGCCGGTGGAGTAGTGGAGATAGGTGCCGGAGGCGGTGAGCTGGACGTCCCAGGGCAGCGTCAGGTCGTAGAAGTCCGGGTCCTTCTTGTCGCAGGTGATGTGCACGCTGCACGACGTCATACGGACCGTCTTCGCCTTGCCCATCACGGCCATCGTCCCGTCCCAGGAGGGCCAGTCCTTGCTGCCCGCGTCGATGGGCATCGTACGGACGGTCCTGCCGTCGCGGGTCACCCTCATGGTGTGGCCGGAGGCGGAGACGGTGGCCTCCGTGTCGCTGCCGACGGTGAAGCTGTGGTGGTACGCGTGGGTGCCGTAGCGGCCGTGGCCGTCGGTGACGCCGGTCAGCTCGGCGTCCAGGGTCACCTTCGTACCGCTCGGCCAGTACGAGGCGGGCCGCCAGTCCACCCGCTGGTCGCCGAACCAGTGCCAGGCCCCGTTGACCGGGACCGACGTGGTCAGTTTCAGCTGCTTCTCGATCCCGGCGCGGGCGGACGGCGCGACCGGGTCGGTGAAGGTCACCGAGACCGGCATCGCCACACCGACGGTGGTGCCCGTCTGCGGGGTGATCGTGTCCAGCAGCATCGGCGGTCCGGCCGGCCGGGACGCCGTTGCCGATGCCGACGGCGACGCCGATGCCGCGGGGCTCGTGCTCGACGCGGGGGCGGCCTGGGTGACGTGAGAGGTGGGGGCGGTGTGGGTGGCGTGGGT
>NZ_WWJY01000708.1 GCF_009865405.1 Streptomyces sp. SID3212
GAGCGCGACGGCGGACCCGACCGGGACCGGGAGCGGGGCCGTACCGCGGACCGCGGCGGCGAGCGCGGCCGGGGCTAGGAAAGGACCGGGGCCGGTGCCGGCGACGACCGGCGGACGGACGGCCCGGTCCTGAGAGATCTTTTTCGGTCGGAGTCGCCCGTCGGCGGGCGTTCGAATCCTGGCCCGGAGGGGTGAGGTCGGTACGGGGAGGTAGGATTGAACGTGTCTGGCCGGACGAGCGCCCGAGCCTGCCCTGAGCGAACGTGCGTGGGGTGCAGGGAGCGAGTGGCCAAGAACGATCTGCTGCGCATCGTGCTGAGCGGAGAACAATGTGTTCCCGATCAACGCGGTACGCTGCCCGGCCGGGGTGCGTATGTGCACCCCGCCTTGGTCTGTCTGGACCTGGCGGTCCGCCGTAGGGCGTTTCCCCGGGCCTTCAAGGTCCAGGGACCGCTCGACAGCGCGGAGCTGCGCAGGACCGTCGAAGCCCGTACGGCGACGGCGGCCCGGTAGGAACGGTGCACCGCAAGAAGCACCGCAGGAAGACGTACGGCACGGAACCCCGTGCGGTTCAGGTACCTCGCGAGTTGGAAGTAGGTCGAGATTGCGATGAGCACTCGATGAGTACGCGATGAGTACGCCCATGAAGTAGCGACGGTCCGGCGGTAACCCGGACCTAAAAGGAGCGAAGTGGCTAAGGTCCGGGTATACGAACTCGCCAAGGAGTTCGGGGTTGAGAGCAAGGTCGTCATGGCCAAGCTCCAAGAACTCGGTGAATTCGTCCGTTCGGCGTCCTCGACGATCGAGGCGCCGGTTGTACGTAAACTGACCGACGCATTGCAGGGCCCCGGCGGCAACGCCGGCAAGGCCCCCGCGAAGCCGGGGGCGCCGCGCAAGGCGACCCCCGCGAAGCCCGGCGCACCCTCGCCGGCCCAGGCGGCGCGTCCCGCC
>NZ_WWJY01000709.1 GCF_009865405.1 Streptomyces sp. SID3212
GGCGTCGTCGCGCGCCGGGGCGTCCGAGGAGACGAGCGGCGGCGCGAACCCGGCGCTCGTCATCGGCTTCGTGGTGGTCGTGGTGGCGCTCGTCGGCGGCACGTGGTGGTTCAGGCGCCGCGGGGGAGCGAGCAGGACCTGACGGAGGGCACACCTGACGAAGGGCACACCTGACGGAGGAACGCAGGTGACGGAGCGGCGCGGGGACGGAGGGCGCCTGTCGATCCGTCAGACCGACCGGTATGGGTGCAATAAGTGATTCGTTTCACAGAGGCATCCGGACCCGGGCAGGCATGGCACGGCGTGCCGCGGGCATGCGCCCACCAGCCCCCGGGTGGCCCCCTACTGCCGCCGAGGCCCGACGAAGTGGAGAGTTACCGTGCTGATGGCTCACCCCGCGATACTCCGGAACCTGGTCGAGCGGTACGAGGAACTCCAGGTCGCCGGCACAGCGAAGGACTCCCTGGAGAACCGCCGGCGGCTGGAGGACGTCACCTACACCCTGTGCGTCTCCACCGGGACGCGGACGATCGAGGACGCGCTCAGAGTCGCGGAGGAGCAGCTGTCCGCGGCGCTCGACCCGGCCGAGGCGGACGTACGGCTCACGGCCTG
>NZ_WWJY01000710.1 GCF_009865405.1 Streptomyces sp. SID3212
GCCGACCGGTCCCGGCCGGCCGGCCGCCAGCAGGACCGTGGCCGCCACCAGCGGGGCGGGCAGGAGCAGCCGTACCCCCAGAGGGCCGAGCCGCTGCGGCCAGCCCCGTACGCCCATGGCCAGGTCGTCGTCGATGTCCGGCAGGACGTTGGCCAGGTGCGCGCCGACGCCCACCAGCGCGGACGCGGTCACGATCCACCAGGCGGGCGCCGGGGTGCCCGGCAGACCGAGTGTCACGAAGGCGGGCAGGGAGGCGAACCCGACCGCGTACGGCAGCCACGACAGGACGGTCCGCTTGAGGCGGAGGTTGTACGCCCAGGCCGCGCCCACCCCGGCCAGGTGGACCGCCCCGGCGAGCACCCCGTACGCCAGGGACAGCGGGACGCACAGGATCAGGGCGGCGCAGGCCGCCGCGCCCACGGTCCGGGCGCCGACCGTTCCGTCCGCCACCGGCTTGTCGGCGCGGTGGGTCGCGGTGTCCCGTGC
>NZ_WWJY01000711.1 GCF_009865405.1 Streptomyces sp. SID3212
GGCGGACGGCTTCGCGCGGGCGCTGCTCGGCGCGGCCTGCGGCCCCGGTGACGAGCGGCGGGCCGCCGCGCTCGTCGGGTGGCTGCTGGAGCGCGGCGCGCTCCAGGGCCACACCGCGGTGGAGGCGTCGTCGGTACGTACCGCCCTGGCCGGGCACGGCGTGCCGGATCCCGACGAGGCCGTGCGGCACGCCGTCTCCGAGGGCGTGGTCCTGGTGTTCCAGGAGGGCCCCGAGGAGAGCGAAGAGGACGAGGCGGAGGAGGCGGGTGACCGCGAGAGCCCCGTCGACGCCGACGCGCCGGAGCGGCCCGTGCTCCTCGGGCTCGACCGGTACGCCCTCGCGGAGGAGAGCCTGGCCGACGGGCTCGCGCGGCTCCTCAAGACCGGGCCGGACGCCTCCTGGGAGGAGGCCGCCGCGGCGGCC
>NZ_WWJY01000712.1 GCF_009865405.1 Streptomyces sp. SID3212
GCGCCCAGGCCGTCGGGGCGGGCCGGGGGCACGCCCGTACGGCAGGCGACGGTGAGCACGAGCCGGGCGGCCACCCCGGACACGGCCAGGGCCACCGCGCCGTGCGCGGGGCCCTCCCCGTACAGCTCGGACACCGCCGCGACCTGCCCGAGCAGGACGAGCAGCAGCGTGATCACGCCGAACGGGCCGATGTCCGAGCGCTTCATGATCCGCAGGGCGTCCTCGGCCGGCTTCCCGCTGCCCAGCCCGTCCGCCGTGTCCGCCAGACCGTCCAGGTGCAGTCCCCGGGTCAGCACGGCCGGTACGGCGACGGCGGCGACGGCCGCGAGGAGCGGCCCGGCACCCGCTTGCAGCAGGACGGCGC
>NZ_WWJY01000713.1 GCF_009865405.1 Streptomyces sp. SID3212
GGGGGCGAGCGGCCGGGCGGTCCCGGCCGTCGCGTCGGTACCCGCGAGCGCCGGAACGGCTTCCGCGAGGGAGGGGGGAGCCGGTGTGTCGGACATCCAGTAACGCTCCTCGGCGAAGGGGTAGTGCGGCAGCGGGACGACCCGGCGTTCCTGGTCGCGGTCCTGCTCGGTCCAGTCCACGGGGGCTCCTGAGATCCAGGCCGCAGCCAGCGCCACCGGGTCGTCGGCGGGGAGGGCGGGCTCGTCGGTGGGGAGGGCGGCCGGGTGCGGCGCGCGCGGCACCCG
>NZ_WWJY01000068.1 GCF_009865405.1 Streptomyces sp. SID3212
CGCTTTGTCCTCAATCGCCGGACGGGCTTGACGGGCGCCCCCGCCCCCCGTCACGGAACGCGGCCTACGGCCGCGCGTTGTCCTCAATCGCCGGACGGGCTTGATAGGCCCCCCACATCACCGGCTCCGCCGACCCCCACGCCCCCACCTGAGCCGCCACCGCCGCCCCAAGCCACGGAGCGTCGCACCCGCAGATTCCCGACCGGGGGCACCCACACCAAGCCCGTCCGGCGATTGAGGACGAGGTGGGGTCGCAGGCCGCGTCGGATCAGCCGTGGATTCCTCACCGGGGGAGCCCACCCCACGCGCGTCCGGCGGCGTGTCAGGGTCCTCCGGGGGCGGCGGGGCGCCGCCGGAGGGGGGCTCCGGGGGTGGGCCCCCGGGGCCCATTCGGAGGCGGGCCTCCGAGAGGACCCCCAGCGCCGCCGCGGTTAGCGGCACCGCCAACAGCGTCCCCAGAATCCCCGCCGTCCCCGCCCCCGCGGTAATCGCCAGAAGGATCACCGCCGGATGCATCTGCACCGTACGGCTCTGGATCAAGGGCTGGAGCAAGTGCCCCTCCACCGCCTCCACCACGATCAGCACCGCCAGCACCCACAACCCGATGACCACGCCACGGTCGGCAAGCGCGACCAGCACCGCGACCGAGCCGGAGAGCAGCGCCCCGACGAACGGCACGTACGCGCCCACGAACACCAGCGCGCCCAGCCCGATCGCCCCCGGCACCCGCAGGATCAGCAGCCCCACCGTGATGCACACCGCGTCGATCAGCGCGATCAGCGACGTCCCGTGCATGAACCCCGCCACCGCCCGGAACGCGTGCCGGGCCATCGCCTCGGCCGTCTCCCCCGTCGACGCCGGCGCCAGTGAACGGAACGCCCGCGCGATCCGCTCCCCGTCCCGCAGGAAGAAGAAGATCAGCAGCAGCGCCAGCACCGCCGTGGCGATCAGCTCCGCCACCACGCTGATCCCGTTGACCACCTCGGACGCCGCGGTCGCCCCGTACCGCGAGAGCAGCGACTTCGCGTTCTTCGCGAGGTCGTCCAGCGACGCCCCCGCGAACCCGAAGTGCTCCGAGAGCGTCTTCGCCGCGTCCCGTACCGACGACACGATCTGGTTCCCGTTGTCGACGAGCGCGTTGACGACGATGTACCCCGCCCCGCCGACCACCACCACGACACACAGGCACGTCAGGAAGGCCGCGACCGACCGGTTCACCCTCAGCCTGACGAGCCACCCGTACACAGGACCCAGCAGCGCCGTGCCGAGAATGGCGAGCAGCACCGGCGTCACGACCGCCTTGAGCGTCAGCGACAGCCAGATCACCACCGCCCCCACCGCGGCGGCCAGCACGATCACCCCGCACCAGGCGGCGAACCGCGAGGCACCCCGGGGCAGCAGCGGTGACGGCGAGGGCATCTTCACCCGCCCACCCGACCACGCCGCCCCCCGGTCCGGCGGGCTGACGCGCCCGCCGGACCCGAGGCCGGAAGAGCCTGCTTACTGCACGTGCGGGACCGGCACGGTCCCCAGCCGGCCCGCCTGGAAGTCGTCGAACGCCTGCTTCAGCTCCGCCTGGCTGTTCATCACGAACGGCCCGTAGTGCGCCATCGGCTCACGGATCGGACGCCCGCCGAGCAGCACGACCTCCAGGTCCGGGGTGTTCGAGTCCTGCGACTCGTCCGCCCGTACGGTCAGCGAACCGCCCGCCCCGAACACCGCGGTCTGCCCGGTGTGGACCGGCCGCCGGTCCGTACCGACCGCGCCGCGCCCCGCCAGGACGTACGCGATCCCGTTGAAGTCCTCGCGCCACGGCAGCGTGATCTCCGCGCCGGGCCGCAGTGTCGCGTGGACCATCGTGATCGGCGTGTGCGTGATGCCGGGGCCCTCGTGGCCGTCCAGCTCGCCCGCGATCACCCGGAGCAGCGCACCGCCGTCGTGCGAGGTGAGCAGCTGCACCTGGCCGCCGCGGATGTCCTGGTAGCGGGGGTTCATCATCTTGTCCGCCGCCGGCAGGTTCACCCACAGCTGGAGGCCGTGGAACAGGCCGCCCGACATCACCAGCGACTCCGGCGGCGTCTCGATGTGCAGCAGGCCGGAGCCCGCCGTCATCCACTGCGTGTCGCCGTTCATGATCGTCCCGCCGCCACCGTTGCTGTCCTGGTGGATGAAGGTGCCGTCGATGATGTAGGTCACGGTCTCGAAGCCGCGGTGCGGGTGCCACGGGGTCCCCTTGGGCTCGCCCGGCGCGTAGTCCACCTCACCCATCTGGTCCATCATGATGAACGGGTCGAGATGGGTGTAGTTGATCCCCGCGAACGCGCGGCGCACCGGGAAGCCCTCTCCCTCGAAGCCGCCGGGCGCCGTCGAGACGGCGAGTACGGGACGGGCCACGGCGTCGGCGGGGGCAGCGACGCGCGGCAGGGTCAGCGGGTTTTCGACGGTCACTGCGGGCATGAGGTCCTCCTCGATGAAGTCAACGCTCAATTTAGTTGAACGGTGAACATCTGGCAAGGCGCGCTTCATTCCCGGGCGTGCGCGCACCTGTGGCCGGGCACGCGAAAGGGCCCGTACCGCGTCGGTACGGGCCCTCGGCGCAGGCCGGGTCGAGCCCTCAGCCGTACATCCGCCTCATCGCGAAGTCCACCATCTGCTCGACCGCCTTGGCGTCGAACACCATCCGGTGGTCCCCCTCCATGTCGAGCACGAAGCCGTACCCCGTCGGCAGCAGGTCGATCACCTCCGCGCCCGTGATCACGAAGTACTTCGACTCCTTGCCCGCGTACCGCCGCAGCTCCTTGAGCGTGCTGAACATCGGGATCACCGGCTGCTGCGTGTTGTGCAGCGCCAGGAACCCCGGATTGTCGCCGCGCGGACAGTAGACCTTCGACGTCGCGAAGATCTGCTGGAAGTCCTCGGCCGACAGCGACCCCGTCGTGAACGCCCGCACGGCGTCACCCAGCGACGGAGGTGATGGTTCCGGATACAGGGGCTGCTCGCCGTACCCGCCGACACCGACACCGCCCATCGGCTGCTGCGGCTGCTGCTGCGGGTGCGCGTACTGCTGCTGAGCGCCCGGGGTCTGGTCGTAGCCGTACATGACCGCAAGAGTACTGAGAATCAGCGCCCGCAGGGGCCGGGTCCGCCTCCGGATGCCCCTCGATGCTCCCCGGCGCCTCCCGGGTGCTCCCGGGCGCCCCCCGACGCCCCCCGGTGGACCTCGTCACAGAAGCCCGGACGGGGTTGCATCTTATTACCCATGGGTAGCATCATCGGAGCTACTAACTGGTACATGTCTGAGGAATCCGCCTCCCCGAGCCTTACGGAGCAGTCGCCATGGGGCACTACAAGTCGAATCTCCGCGACATCGAGTTCAACCTCTTCGAGGTCCTCGGGCGCGACAAGCTCTACGGCACGGGTCCGTTCGCGGAGATGGACGTGGAGACGGCGAAGAGCGTCCTCGGCGAGATCGCCCGCCTGGCGGAGAACGATCTGGCCGCGTCCTTCGCCGAGGCCGACCGCACCCCGCCCGTCTTCGACCCGGAGACCCACACCGCCCCGGTCCCCGCGGCCTTCAAGAAGAGCTACCAGGCGTTCATGGACGCCGAGTACTGGCGGCTGGGCCTGCCCGAGGAGATCGGCGGCACGACGGCCCCCCGCTCCCTGATCTGGGCGTACGCGGAGCTGGTGCTGGGCGCCAACCCGGCGGTGTGGATGTACGCGTCGGGCCCGGCCTTCGCCGGCATCCTCTTCGAGGAGGGCAACGAGGCCCAGAAGAAGGTCGCCTCGCTCGCCGTCGAGCGGCAGTGGGCGTCCACGATGGTCCTCACCGAGCCGGACGCGGGCTCGGACGTCGGCGCGGGCCGCACGAAGGCGGTCCAGCAGGACGACGGCACGTGGCACATCGAGGGCGTGAAGCGCTTCATCACGTCCGGCGAGCACGACATGTCGGAGAACATCCTCCACTACGTCCTCGCCCGCCCCGAGGGCGCGGGACCCGGCACGAAGGGCCTGTCCCTCTTCCTCGTACCGAAGTACGAGTTCGACTGGGAGACCGGCGAGCTGGGCGAGCGCAACGGCGTGAAGGCCACGAACGTCGAGCACAAGATGGGCCTCAAGGCCTCCAACACCTGCGAGATGACCTTCGGCGACGGCCGCCCCGCGCGGGGCTGGCTCATCGGCGACAAGCACGACGGCATCCGCCAGATGTTCCGCATCATCGAGTTCGCCCGGATGATGGTCGGCACGAAGGCCATCGCCACGCTCTCCACCGGCTACCTGAACGCGCTGGAGTACGCCAAGGAGCGCGTCCAGGGCCCCGACCTCGCGCAGTTCATGGACAAGGCCGCGCCCAAGGTCACCATCACGCACCACCCGGACGTGCGCCGCTCGCTCATGACGCAGAAGGCGTACGCGGAAGGCATGCGGGCCCTCGTCATGTACACCGCGTCGGTGCAGGACGAGATCGCCCTCAAGGAGGCCGCGGGCGAGGACGTGAAGGCGCTCGCCGGGCTCAACGACCTGCTGCTGCCGATCGTGAAGGGGTACGGCTCCGAGCGGTCGTACGAACAGCTCGCGCAGTCGCTCCAGACGTTCGGCGGCTCCGGCTACCTCCAGGAGTACCCGGTCGAGCAGTACATCCGGGACGCCAAGATCGACACCCTCTACGAGGGCACCACCGCCATCCAGGGCCAGGACTTCTTCTTCCGGAAGATCGTCCGCGACCAGGGCCAGGCGCTGAACACCCTCGCCGAGGAGATCAAGAAGTTCCTCGCCGTCTCCACGGGCGGTACGGACCTGGCGCCGGCCAGGGACGCGCTCGCCAAGGCCGCCGTCGACCTGGAGGCGATCGTCGGCCGGATGCTGGCGGACCTCACGGCCACCGGCGAGGACGTCGCGAACATCTACAAGGTCGGCCTCAACACCACCCGCCTGCTGATGGTCTCGGGTGACGTGGTCGTCGCGTACCTGCTGCTGCGCGGCGCGGCCGTGGCGGCGGAGAAGCTGGAGACGGCGGCGGCGAAGGACGTGGCGTTCTACCAGGGCAAGATCGCGGCGGCGAAGTTCTTCGCGGCGAACGTGCTGCCCGGGGTGTCGGCGCAGCGCACGCTGGCGGAGTCGGTGGACAACTCGCTGATGGAGCTGCCCGAGTCGGCGTTCTGAGCGCACCGGGTCACACCCGGCGGACCGACCACTGACCACCGATCGATCACCGACCACAGGACGCTTCCCCCAGGGATTTCGGGGGGAGCGTCCTGCGGCGTGTCCGGGGTCCTCCCGCCGCTCGCGACCGGCCGCCCGGGCCGGCGTGCGCCCCCTCCCCACCCCGTGCCGTCCCCGCATTCCCCCCGTAACAACCTGTGGCGATCCCACTGTCACGCCCCGTCGTTATGGTGAACCCCATGAGCACTTCCGCCCGCTTCGACCGCGGCCACACCGACGACCTCATGTCCTTCCTCGCGGCGAGCCCTTCGCCGTACCACGCGGTGGCCAACGCCGCGGAGCGGTTGGAGAAGGCCGGGTTTCGGCAGGTGGCGGAGACGGACGCCTGGGACGGGGCGACGGGTGGGAAGTTCGTCCTGCGCGGCGGTGCGATCATCGCCTGGTACGTACCGGAGGACGCCCTGCCGCACACCCCCTTCCGGATCGTCGGCGCCCACACCGACTCGCCGAACCTGCGGGTCAAGCCCCTTCCCGACACCGGTTCGTACGGCTGGCGGCAGATCGCCGTCGAGATCTACGGCGGGACGCTGCTCAACACCTGGCTCGACCGGGACCTAGGGCTGGCGGGCCGTATCACCCTGCGCGACGGCTCGAACCGGCTCGTGAACGTCGACCGCGCGCTGCTGCGGGTCCCCCAACTCGCCGTCCACCTGGACCGGTCGGCGAACACGGACGGCCTCAAGCTCGACAGACAGCGCCACATGCAGCCGATCTGGGGGCTCGGCCGGCCCGAGGAGGGCGACCTGATCCGCTTCGTGGCGGAGGAGACCGGCGTCGAGGCGGACGACATCACCGGCTGGGACCTCATGCCGCACGCCATCGAACGCCCCTCGTACCTGGGCCGCGACGAGGAGCTGGTGGCGGGGCCGCGGATGGACAACCTCCTGTCCGTGCACGCGGCGACGGCCGCCCTCGCCGCGGTCGCCGGCCCCGGCGGCGGCGCGCTCCCGCACATCCCCGTCCTCGCCGCCTTCGACCACGAGGAGAACGGCTCACAGTCGGACACCGGCGCGGACGGCCCGCTGCTCGGCACGGTCCTGGAGCGCTCGGTGCTCTCCCGGGGCGGTACGTACGAGGACCGGGCGCGGGCCTTCGCCGGTACGGTCTGCCTGTCGTCGGACACGGGCCACGCCGTGCACCCCAACTACGGCGACCGCCACGACCCGACGCACAAGCCCCGCCCCAACGGCGGCCCGATCCTCAAGGTCAACGTCAACATGCGGTACGCGACGGACGGCAGCGGCCGGGCGGTGTTCGCGGCGGCCTGCGAGAGGGCGGGGGTGCCGTGGCAGTCGTTCGTCTCCAACAACTCGATGCCGTGCGGCACGACGATCGGCCCGATCACCGCGGCCCGGCACGGCATCCAGACGGTCGACATCGGCGTGGCGATCCTGTCGATGCACAGCGCCCGCGAACTGTGCGGCGCGGACGACCCGTACATGCTGGCCAACACGCTGGTCGCCTTCCTGGAGACCTGATCCCGGAAGCCCCACGGGGAAGCCGAACTTCCGCCCCCGCATGGCTGTTCCGGACCGGGGTACCCGAGGCACAGGCCCGTAACGGCCAACTGTCAACGGTCAACAGGAGGCGGAAGTCATGGGCATCGGCGGATGTATCGCACTGATCGGCGTGGGAGCCATCCTCACGTTCGCGACCGACTGGCACTCCGACAGCGTGAACCTCGACCTGGTCGGCCTGATCATGATGGCGGTGGGCATCATCGGCATAGCCACCTTCACCAGCATCGCCCGCCGCAGGCGCGCCGTCGTCGCCCCCACGGTGGTCCAACAGGACGACCGCAGGGGTTTCTGACACCTGTCTCCGGTCCGGTGGACAGCTAAGGCCCGGACCGGACGCGTGTGTCCGCTCAGGCGGCTGTTGTGTCCGCTCAGGCGGTCGTCTCCGGGGGGTCCGTGTCCATTCCTGCCAGGACCAGGGCGAGGCGGGAGGTGCCGGCCGTGGTTACGTGGATCGGGACGCCCCAGTCCTGTTGGTGGACGTGGCAGGCCGGGTACTCGTTCGACGGGTCGTCGTCGCAGGACGCGGCCATCGCGGAGACGTGCAGGACGCCTTCCGTGGCGTCGTCGGCCAGGAGCAGGGCCCGGTGGAGGTCCGTGCCGGCGCCGGAGCCCTCTGCCAGGAGTTCGGGCGGGGTCGAGGAGACCAGCAGGCGGGTCGACGGGCCGTAGCGGGTGTCGAGTTTCTGGCCCGACGGGGCAGTGAAGACGATGTCCAACCGCAGTGCGCCCGGCGCCACTTCGGTGGCCGCACGCTGGGTGCGGTGGGCGACGGACTCGACCCGTACCGCCTCGTCGGGCAGCCGCAGCCGGGTCAGCCGGTGGCGCGCGGACTCCACCACCACGATGTCCTCGCCCACCAGCACGGCGGCGGAGGGCTCGCGCAGGTCCGTGGCGAGCGTCGTCACCTCACCCGTCGCGGGGTCGAAGCGGCGCAGGGCGTGGTTGTACGTGTCCGACACCGCGACGGAGCCGTCCGGCAGCGCGGTGACCCCCAACGGGTGCTGGAGCAGGGCCTGTTCGGCGGGGCCGTCGCGGTGGCCGAAGTCGAAGAGGCCCGTTCCCACGGCGGTGTGCACGGTGAAGTCCTCCGGCTCCGTGGTCCGTTCCACGTAGCGCAGCGCGCTCGTCTCCGAGTCCGCCACCCACAGCCGGTCCCCCGCCGCCGCGAGACCCGACGGCTGCGCGAACCACGCCTCCGCCGCGGGGCCGTCCACCAGCCCCTCGTTGGTCGTGCCGGCCGCGACCTCGACCGTCCCGGTGGCCGGGTCGTACGTCCACAGCTGGTGCACGCCGGCCATCGCGATCCACACCCGGTCCGCCCACCACGCCACGTCCCACGGCGACGAGAGGTCGACCTCCAGGGCGGGCCCCGAGGTCGGGGACCCCTGCCACCACTGCCGCCCCGTCCCGGCGACGGTCCTGATCTCGCCGCTGACCGGGTCGTACGTACGCAGCGCGTGGTTCACGGTGTCGGCGACGACCACCGTGCCGTCGGGCAGCAGCGCCAGCCCCTGCGGCTCGCTGAACGAATCCGGTCCGAACCCGCGCCCGCCGGTCCCGATCCGCCGTACGACGGTCTCGCCGTCCGGCTCCAGCTCCACCAGCTGGTGGCGGGTGGAGTCGGACACGAGGAAGTTCCCGCTCCCCGGCAGCACGACCGCCTTCCCGGGGAACCGCAGATCCGTGGCCACGGCCTCGGGCGCCACGTACGGCCCGTCCCCGCGCCGCAGCGTCCCCTTGGCCGCGTGCTCGGCCTCCAGCTCCTCCACGAGCTTCTCGATGGCGTGCGCGTGCCCCTCGCCCGCGTGCTGCGCGACGACGTACCCCTCGGGATCGATCACGACCAGCGTCGGCCACGCCCGCACGGCGTACTGCTTCCAGGTCGCCAGCTCGGGATCGTCCAGGACCGGGTGGTGCACCTCGTACCGCTCGACGGCGTCGACCACCGCCTGGTGCTCGGCCTCGTGCACGAACTTCGGCGAGTGCACCCCGATGATCACCACCGTGTCCCGGTGCTTCTCCTCCAGCTCCCGCAGCTCGTCCAGGACGTGCAGGCAGTTGATGCAGCAGAACGTCCAGAAATCGAGTACGACGATACGTCCCCGCAGGTCGGCGAGGGTGTAGGAGGTGTCACCCGTATTCAGCCAGCCACCCTTCCCGACCAGCTCGGGAGCGCGGACACGGACACGGCGCGGGGCCGGGGAAGCAGCGTTCATGTGTCAAGGGTGCCATTTCGGCCCGGGACCCTCTCGACCGGGAGGCCGGGCGCCGCTTACCTTCTCGGGATGCGAACTGGGGAGCTGCTGGGGACGGGCAGAAGCGCGGACGTGTACGCGTACGGCGAGGGGTGGGTGCTGCGGCGCTACCGGGTCGGGCTGGACGCCGGCCCCGAGGCGGTGGTCATGGGGCATCTGCGGGAGCACGGCTATCCGGTGCCGCGCGTCCGGCCGCCCCGGCCCGAAGTGCCCCGCGAGCTGGTGATGGAGCGGCTGTCGGGGCCGACGATGCTGGAGACACTGGCGCACGGCGGGACCACTCCCGAGGCGGCGGGGGCGCAACTGGCCGGGCTGCTGCGGCGGCTGCACGCGGTGCCCGCACGCGTCGGGGCGCGGCCCGGGGACCGGGTGCTGCACCTCGACCTCCACCCGGACAACGTGATGCTCACCCCGGGCGGGCCCGTGGTGATCGACTGGAGCAACACCGAGGAGGGCGCGCCCGGCCTCGACCTGGCGATGTCCGCGCTCATCCTGGCGCAGGTGGCGGTGAGCGACGCGCCCCTGGCCGACGGCGCGGGGGCGGGGCTGGTGGCGCTGCTGCGGGCCGCGGGGCCGGTGGCGGATGATGCTGGGGAGCCCTTCGAGGACCTCCTCCTGGACGTACGGGAGCGGCGCGCCGCCAATCCCACCCTCTCCGACGCCGAACGGGAACAACTGGACGAGGCGGTGACTCTGGTGCGTCACCGGTACGACGCAGTGGTCCCCGGGTAGGCGTTCCGCATGAAATATCTCGTACGCGACAAGATCTTCGCGATCGGTGACGACTACTGGATCGAGGACGAGGACGGCCGCAAGGCCTTCCTCGTCGACGGCAAGGCGCTGCGGCTCCGCGACACGCTGGAGCTCAAGGACACCGACGGGCGGGTGCTGATCACGCTGCGGCAGAAGCTGGTCAGCCTGCGGGACACGATGACGCTGGAGCGGGACGGCGAGACCCTCGCGACCATCCGCAAGAAGCGGCTGTCGCTCCTGCGCAACCACTACCGGGTGAGCCTCGCCGACGGCTCCGACCTGGAGGTCAGCGGCCGGATCCTGGACCGGGAGTTCGCGGTCGAGTACGACGGCGAACTGCTGGCGGACATCTCGCGCCGCTGGCTGCGGGTACGGGAGACGTACGGCGTGGAGGTCGTACGGGACGACTCGGACCACGCCCTGCTCCTCGCGGTGGCGGTGTGCGTGATCCGGATGGCGGAGAAGGAGCGGGAGGGCGAGGACTGAGAAGCCGCCGCGCCGTTCGAAGAACGGTGGCGGTGGCGGTGGCGGTGGCGTTGCCGGTGACTGATCGGCGAACGGAGCCGAAGTCGCTGCGGTGGAGCAGGAGTTCGGGGTCGAATGGCGGCATGCCTCCTACACCTGCCCGTCCTGCGCCTGCCCGTCGCCCGCGGTTGCGCCGTACGACCCGTCTCGCTGCCCGGACTCCTGCCGGCCCGGGTACGAGCTCCGCCCGGCCTCCGCGGACCGCCCCCGAGGGTGAGGAACGGCATGGGGGCCTGGACTGGGCGCGCAAGCTTGAGCTGTCCACCGTGGTGATCGCCGCGGTCGTGGCGGTGGCGGGGCTCTGGTACTCCAGCGATCAGGCCCGCGACGACCGGGCGCTGGCCAAAGAGGGGCAGATCACCGACCGGTACACCGCCGCGGTCGGAAACCTCGGCAGCGACAAGACGGACGTGCCGCTGGGCGGCATCTACGCCTTGCAGCGGATCATGCAGGACTCCCGCCGCGACCATCCCACCATCGCCAATGTCCTCGCCACCTACATCCGCACCCACGCGGCGAAGCCCGCGCCGAGGAGCCAGGACGTCACGGCCGACATCCAGGCCGCCCTCACCGTCCTCGCCACCCGCGACCCGGCGCACGACGGCGCCTTCCGCCCGGACCTCCGTGACGCCAAGCTCGACAGCGTCGAACTCGGCTCAGAAAGCCTGGTGTCACCGGCGGCTCTCGGCGGTGCGGACCTGACCGGCGCGGACCTGGGCAGCGCGTTCCTGAGCGGTGCGAACCTGCGCGACGCGAATCTGAGCCTGGCGCAGATGACCTACGCGGACCTGAGGAGGGCGGACCTGAGGGACGCGGACCTGAGCAGCACGTTCCTGGACGGTGCGGACCTGCCCGGTGCGAACCTGTCCGGCGCGGACATGACCAGTACGAAGTTGGGCGAGGCGGACCTGCGCGGCGCGAACCTCCGCGGCGCGAACCTCCGCGGCGCCGACCTGGACGACGCGGATCTGCGCGGTGCGGACCTCCGCGGTGCGAACCTGCGCTTCACGAGCCTGCGCGGCACGGACCTGCGCGGTGCCAAGAACGTGACGACGGCCGACTCGACCTACGTGAACAGCGGGACGCGGCTGCCGTAGAACGGCTCAGTCGCGTGCCGGCGGGGCCGCCAGGCCCAGCCGGCGGTCCTTCAGCGCCGGGAACTGCTCGCGCGTCACCGCCACCCGCGCCGGGTCCAGCTCGACCGTCAGGACCTCCTCGTCGTCCCCCGCCTCGGCCAGCACCTCGCCCCACGGGTCCACGACCACGCTGTGCCCCGCCTGCTCCACGCCCGCGTGGGTCCCGGCGGTCCCGCAGGCCAGGACGTACGACTGGTTCTCCACCGCGCGGGCCCTCGCCAGCAGCGACCAGTGCGCGCGCCGCCGCGCGGGCCAGCCGGCCGGGACGACGAGCACCTGCGCGCCCGCGTCGACCAGACCCCGGAAGAGCTCGGGGAAGCGCAGGTCGTAGCAGGTGGCGAGGCCGATCGTGGTGTCGGGGAGCGCCACCGTGACCAGTTCGGCGCCCGCGTCCATCAGCGTCGCCTCGCCCTTGTCGAAGCCGAAGCGGTGGATCTTGCGGTACGTACGGACCAGCTCGCCGGCGGGGGAGATGACCAGCGAGGTGTTGAAGAGGCGGTCGGAACCCCCGTCCCGGACCCGCTCCACGATCGACCCCGCGTGCAGCCAGACCCCCGCGTCACGCGCCGCCGCCGACATCGCCTCGAACGTCGGGCCGTCCGGCGTTTCCGCCTCCACGGCAAAAAGTTCGTACGCGAATGCCCCCATGGGCCACAGTTCCGGCAGCACCACCAGGTCCGCGCCGCGCTGTTCCCGTACCAGCGCCGCCACCCGCCCCCTGCGGGATTCGACCGATTCGTCCGGGTCTACTGCGATCTGGAGGAGAGAGGCGCGCACAGTACCACCGTCCTGGCATTCGAGCCGTCAACACGGGCCTACGATCGTCACACGAAAGCACTGCCGGGGTGCCATCGGGCAGCGTAACTTAGCTGCCGAGCCTCCCACGCAGCCCGCAGACCGCAGCCAGCAAGCAAGCCAGCCCGCGTACCGCAGAACCGCCGAGGGGTCCCGTGACCGTCCATCCCAGCCTTCAAACCTACGCCGATGCCTGGACCCATTCCATCGAGGCCATAGTCGAGCTGGTGCAGCCGCTCGTCGAGGGCGAATGGAACTGGCGCACACCGTGCCCCGCCTGGTCCGTACGCGATGTCGTCTCGCATGTCATCGGCATGGAATCTGAAATGCTCGGGGACCCACGTCCGATCCACTCCCTGCCGCGTGATCTCTACCATGTGCAGACCGAGTTCGCCCGGTACATGGAGATGCAGGTCGACGTGCGGCGGCACCACACCGCGCCGGAGATGACCGCCGAGCTGGAGTACACGATCATCCGCCGCAACCGTCAGCTGCGGAACGAGACGCGCTCGCCCGACACGATGGTCCGGGCCCCTCTGGGCAAGGAGCAGACCCTCGAAACCGCCCTGCGCGGGCGGGCGTTCGACGTCTGGGTCCATGAGCAGGATCTCCGTACGACCCTGAACCGGCCGGGCAACCTCGACTCCCCCGGCGCCCACGTGACCCGCGACGCGCTGCTGGCCGCGTTGCCGAAGGTCGTCGCCAAGGACGCGGGCCTGCCGCCCAATTCGGCGGTGGTCATCGATGTGCACGGCCCGCTGGAGTTCCTGCGGACGGTCCGGGTGGACGGGGACGGCCGCGGCTCGATCGACGGCTCGCCCTCGCTCGGCCCGCTGGTGTCGCTGGCGCTGGACTGGGAGACGTACTACCGGCTGGCGTGCGGCCGGGTGCGGTACAACGCGGTGGCGGACCGCGTGAAGATCGACGGTGACCAGGAGCTGGCGGCGGCGATCCTGCGCGAGTTCGCGGTCACGCGCTAGCGGTTCGGGGCAGTCGGCCCGCGAGGCCCCGCACGCCTCACGCGGCCGCGGTCACGCCCCGGCCTCACGCCGCCGTGGTCACGCCCGGCCTCAGGCGGCCACGCTCACGCCGGTACGTGCACGGCCTCCACCCGGCTCGCCACCAGCCGCTCCCGCTCCCGCCGTTGCGTACGCGCCCGCAGGCGCAGGATCTGTACCACGCCGAGCGCTTCGAGGACGAAGACGGACGAGAAGGCGATCCGGTAGTCGCCGTCGGTCGCGTCCAGCAGGACGCCGACGGCGAGCAGCGTGAACATCGAGGCGACAAAACCGCCCATGTTGACGATTCCGGAGGCCGTGCCCTGACGCTCGGGCGGGTTCGCGGGGCGGGCGAAGTCGAAGCCGATCATCGACGCGGGGCCGCAGGCGCCGAGGACCACGCAGAGCGTGATCAGCAGCCACACCGGCGCGTGCGCGCCCGGGTACGCGAGGGTCGCCGCCCACAGCACCGCCGTCGCGCCGACCGTCCCGAGGGCGAGCGGGATCCTGGCCTCGTGGTGGCGGCCGATGACCTGCCCGTACACCAGCCCGACGACCATGTTGGAGAGCACGACGAGGGTCAGCAGTTCGCCGGCGGAGGCGCGGGACATGCCCTGCGCCTCCACCAGGAACGGCATGCCCCAGAGCAGCAGGAAGATCATCGCGGGGAACTGCCCGGTGAAGTGCACCCACAGCCCGAGGCGGGTGCCCGGCTCACGCCAGGACTCGGCTATCTGCTTGCGCACGTAGGCCGTTCCGGCGTGCTGGGAGGGCGGCGGCTCATGGCCCTCCGGGTGGTCCTTGAGGAACAGGAGCAGCAGCACGAGGACCACCACCCCCGCCAGCGAACTGCCCGCGAAGGTCGTGGTCCAGCCGAGGCCGTGCAGGGTGCGGGAGATGAAGACGGTGGAGACGAGGTTGCCGGCCATCCCGAAGAACGCGGCGACCTGCGCGATCATCGGCCCGCGCCGGGCGGGGAACCACCGGGTGCCGAGCCGCAGGACGCTGATGAACGTCATCGCGTCGCCGCAGCCGAGCAGGGCGCGCGAGGCGAGGGCCGTGCCGTACGACGTCGAGAACGCGAAGCCCAGCTGGCCGACGGTGAAGAGGACCACGCCGAACGTCAGCATCCGCTTCGTGCCGACCCGGTCGACCAGGAGGCCGACGGGTATCTGCATGCCCGCGTACACGAGAAGCTGGAGGATCGAGAAGGTCGAGAGGGCGGAGGCGTTGACGTCGAAACGTTCCGCCGCGTCGAGTCCCGCGACCCCCAGGCTCGTACGGAAGATGACGGCGACGAAGTAGACCGCGACGCCGATGCCCCAGACGCCCAGGGCGCGGCGCCCGCCCGGTGGGTCGCCCGGCAGGCCGACGGCGGCGGCGCTCACCGGTCCTCACCCCTGACCAGCACCTTGACGCGGCTCACATGGCGGCGGATGCTCCGCGCGGCGCCCTCGGCGTCGCCGGACCTGACGGCGTCGAGGAGTTCGGCGTGCTCCTCGATGCTCTTGGCGACCCGCTCGGGGTGGGCCTCCAGCACGGCCACGCCCATCCGCAACTGCCGGTCCCTGAGCTGGTCGTAGAGCTTCGACAGGATCTCGTTGCCCGCGTAGCGCACGATCTCCGCGTGGAAGCAGCGGTCGGTGACGGCGAAGGCGGCGAGGTCGCCGATCCTGGCCTTCTCGCGCTGCTCCTCCAGCACTTCTTCCAGCCTGGCGATCAGCCGGGCGGAGGCGGGGACCGCTTTCCGTACGGCGAACTCCTCGACCAGCAGCCGCGTTTCGACGACGTCGGCGATCTCCTGGACGGAGACGGCGAGGACGAGCGCGCCCTTCTTGGGGTAGAGCTTGATCAGTCCCTCCACCTCCAGCTTGAGCAGCGCTTCCCTGACCGGGGTACGGGACACCCCGACGGCCTCGGCGAGTTCGCCCTCGGTGAGGAGGGTGCCGCCCTCGTAGCGGCGGTCGAGGACGGCCTGCTTGATGTGGCTGTAGACACGGTCGGCGGCGGGCGGCTGCTTGACGGGGGACTGCACGACAGGGGACTGGTCGACGGGGGCGGCGGAAGGCATGCGCACAGCTTAGATACAACAGAGGTGCAACAGAACCTCCGTCCGCATGGCGGACCGCGCCGGGCCCCGGCCCGACGCCGATCCCAGCCCCTCGCCGCCCCCCGCCGCCCCCCGCCGAACATCAAACATTCGCAAACTCGTGCGCCTCGTACATCCCTGGGGGATCCTCAGGAGTCTTACGTCCGGACCCCTCTTTCCGGAGGGCCCGCACACTTCGCTTGTCACCGCATTCGCGAACTCGGAGCGTTTCCTTTGATATCCACCCTCCCGGGCATACGCAGGGCCGCCGTGGTCGCTCTCAGCGCCGGTCTCCTGCTGGCCGCCTCACCCCTGGCCTCCTCCGCGCAGGCCGCCGCCAAACCGACGGTCGGCGGCAAGGGCGCCTTCCTGCTGAACAACTCGTCCAGCGCCACGGTCTTCAGCAAGGCCCCCGACACCAAGCGCCAGATGGCCAGCACCACGAAGATCATGACGGCCGCCGTGGTGCTGAGCACCAAGGGCGTCGACCTCAACAAGAAGGTCACCGTCAAGCAGGCGTACCGCGACTACGTGACGAAGGAAGGCGCGAGCACCGCCGACCTGAGGACCGGCGACAAGGTGACGGTCCGCCAGCTGCTGTACGGGACGATGCTGCCCTCCGGCTGCGACGCGGCGTACGCGCTGGCCGACACGTACGGCACGGGAACCACCGTCGCCGCCCGGAAGAAGTCGTTCATCTCGAAGATGAACGCGAAGGCCAAGTCGCTCGGCCTCAAGAACACCAAGTTCGACTCGTTCGACGGCATCTCGGCGGGCGGCAACAACTACACGACCCCGCGCGACCTCGCGAAGATCGCGCAGTACGCGATGAAGAACAGCAACTTCCGCGCCGTCGTGAAGGCGACGAAGTACGTGGCCCCGGCGACGACGAGCACGGGCAAGAAGCGCACGTACACCTGGTACAACACGAACAAGCTCCTCGGCTCCTACAAGGGCGCCATCGGCATCAAGACGGGCACCGGCACCGCCGCGGGCCCCTGCCTGGTCTTCGCCGCCACCCGTGGCAGCAAGACGCTGGTGGGTGTGGTCCTGAACGGCTCGGACCGTTACGCGGACGCCGCGAAGCTGCTCGACTACGGCTTCGGCACGAAGACCGCCAAGACGATGAAGCTGCGCACGCTGCCGGCCTCCGCCCAGCAGGACTGACCGCGCGGCACGGCTGATTGACCGGGGCGCCGATCCACTGATCGCGAACCGGTACGAAGGGGGCGGGGCCACGACGGTGGCCCCGCCCCCTCCTGACGAAGAGGGATGACCGGAATGCCGAACATATCCGTCGTGCGGGCGGACGAGACCGACGCGGACGAGGTGACGGCGGTCCTCTCGGCCGGGTTCCACCAGGACCCCGTGAGCGGCTGGATCTTCCCGGACGAGGCCGACCGCGTACGGCTGCACCCGCCGTTCTTCCGCCCCTTCGTGGAGCTGACGCTCGCCGAGGGCGCGATCTGGACGACCCCCGACCGCGCGGCGGTGGCGCTCTGGCTGCCGGTCGACGTCACGGCGCACGGCGACGGGCCGGACCTCAGGTCGCTGTACGAGCCCCTCCTCGGCGCGTACCACGCGGAGCGGATCGGGGCGTTCGACACCCGGTCCTCGGCCAACCACCCGACCCACACGAACCACCAGTACCTGCCGTTCGTCGCCGTACGGCCGGAGCGGCTGGGCGAGGGGCTCGGTACGGCCCTGCTGACCGACCGCCTCGCCGACCTCGACCGGCAGGGCGTGCCGTCGTACCTGGAAGCGAGCAACGAGCGCAGCGCGAAGCTGTACGCGCGCCTGGGCTACGCCCACCTGGACGTCACCACCGATCTGCCGGGCGGACCCACGCTGTACCCGATGTGGCGCGATCCGGCGCGCCGAGAGGCCGACGAGCCGACGAACTGAACGCATACGGACAGCTGATCGCATACGGACAGCGGAAAGCGGGCCGCGGACGTCGAACGTCCGCGGCCCGCCCGTGTTCCGGTGCCGTGCCGTCAGGCCCAGGTGATCAGCCGCTTGGGCTGTTCCAGGATCGCGGCGATGTCCGCCAGGACCTTGGAGCCCAGCTCCCCGTCGATCAGGCGGTGGTCGAAGGACAGCGCCAGGGTGGTGACCTGACGGGCCTTGACCTTGCCCTTGTGCACCCAGGGCTGGAGCTTGATCGCGCCGACGGCGAGGATCGCCGACTCGCCCGGGTTGAGGATAGGCGTACCGGTGTCCACGCCGAAGACCCCGACGTTGGTGATGGTCACCGTGCCGCCCTGCATCGCCACCGGCGTCGTCCGGCCCTCGCGGGCCGTGGACACCAGGTCGCCCAGCGCGGCGGCCAGTTGGGGCAGGGTCTTGTCGTGCGCGTCCTTGATGTTCGGGACGAGCAGACCGCGCGGGGTCGCGGCGGCGATGCCCAGGTTCACGTAGTGCTTGACCACGATCTCCTGGCGCGCCTCGTCCCAGGCCGCGTTCACCTCGGGGTGGCGCTTGATCGCGACGAGCAGGGCCTTGGCGATGAGGAGCAGCGGGTTGACCCGCACGCCCGCCATCTCCTTGTCGGCCTTCAGCTCCTCGACCAGCTTCATCGTGCGGGTCACGTCGACGGTGACGAACTCCGTGACGTGCGGCGCGGTGAACGCGCTGCCCACCATGGCCGCCGCCGTGGCCTTCCGTACCCCCTTGATGGGGATACGGGTCTCCCGCGCGCCGGCCGCCGGGAGAGGGGCCGCCACCGGAGCGGCGGCGGGTACGGGCGCGGGCACCTGGACGGGCTCGGCCGGCGCGGTCGCCGCGTGGACGTCCTCGCGGGTGATCACGCCGTCGGGCCCGGTCGGGGTGACCGTCGCCAGGTCCACCCCGAGGTCCTTGGCGAGCTTGCGCACGGGCGGCTTGGCCAGCGGCCGGGTCCGCGCGGGCTCCTGGACCGGTACGGCCGGCGCGGTCGCGTAGCCGTTCATCTCCGCCTGTACGGCGGCGGCGGCCGCCCCCTGCCCGGGGACGGAAGCGGCGGGGCCCCGGCGGGCGCGGCGCTTGGTCGACGCCTCGGCGACGCCGTACCCGACGAGGACGGGCGTACGGCCGGCAGAGGCGGCGGTACCGGTCCCGGCGGAGGCGGAGCCCGTGGCGGAAGAGCCCGCGTCGGAAACGGGCGCCGAAGCCTCCGGGGCCGACGGAGCCACCGGCTCCGCCCCCCCGCTCCCCGGCGCCACGTCCACCGTGATGATGGACTCCCCGACATCGACGGTCGTGCCCTCGGCGAAGCGCAGCTCGTGCACCACCCCGTCGTACGGGATGGGCAGTTCGACCGCCGCCTTCGCGGTCTCGACCTCGCACACCACCTGGCCGTCGGTGACGACGTCACCGGGCTGGACGTACCACTTGAGGATCTCGGCCTCGGTGAGTCCCTCGCCCACGTCGGGCATCTTGAACTCGCGATAGCGCGTGGACGTGTCAGCAGTCATGGTCACGGCACTCCTCAGTACGCGAGCGAGCGGTCGACGGCGTCGAGCACCCGGTCCAGGCCCGGGAGGTACTCGTCCTCCAGGCGGGCCGGCGGATACGGCGCGTGGAAGCCGCCGACGCGCAGCACCGGGGCCTCCAGGTGGTAGAAACACCGCTCCGTGACGCGAGCGGCGATCTCCGCGCCCGAGCCGTAGAACACCGGCGCCTCGTGCACCACCACCAGCCGGCCGGTCTTCTCCACCGACGTCTGGACGGTGTCGAAGTCGATCGGGGAGATCGACCGCAGGTCCAGGACCTCCAGCGACTTGCCCTCCTCGGCCGCCGCCGCGGCGGCCTCCAGGCAGACCTTCACCATCGGGCCGTAGGCCGCCAGGGTGAGATCGGAGCCGCTGAGCGCGACCCGCGCCTTGTGCAGCGGGCCGGGGATGGCCTCGGGGTCGACCTCGCTCTTGTCCCAGTAGCGGCGCTTCGGCTCGAAGAAGATCACCGGGTCGTCGCTGAGGATGGCCTGCTGCATCATCCAGTACGCGTCCGAGGACGTCGACGGCGAGACGATCTTCAACCCGGCGACGTGCGCGAAGAGCGCCTCGGGGGACTCCGAGTGGTGCTCGACCGCGCCGATGCCCCCGCCGTACGGGATACGGATCACGACGGGCATCTTGATCTTGCCGAGCGCGCGGGCGTGCATCTTCGCGAGCTGCGTGACGATCTGGTCGTACGCGGGGAAGACGAACCCGTCGAACTGGATCTCGACGACCGGGCGGTAGCCGCGCAGCGCGAGGCCGATCGCCGTGCCGACGATGCCCGACTCGGCGAGCGGGGTGTCGATGACCCGGCCCTCGCCGAAGTCCTTCTGGAGCCCGTCGGTCACCCGGAAGACCCCGCCGAGCTTTCCGACGTCCTCGCCCATGATCAGGACCTTGGGATCGGTCTCCAGGGCCTTGCGCAGCGATTCGTTGATCGCCTTCGCGAGAGGAAGCTTCTGTACGGCCATGATCACTTACCCCCCTCGGCGGAATCGGCGGAATCGGCGAACGACGCCTGGTACGCGGCGAACTGCGCGCGCTCCTCGTCGACGAGCGCGCTCCCGTCCGCGTACACATGGTCGAAGATCGCCAGACGGTCGGGGTCCGGCATGGCCCGTACGGCCTCCCGGACCCGCCTGCCGAGCGCCTCGCTCTCCTCCTCCAGACCGGTGAAGTACGCCTCGTCGGCGTGCCCCTCCCGCTCCAGGAGGCGGCGCAATCGCAGGATCGGGTCCTTGGCCCGCCAGGACTCCGTCTCCTCGTCGGCGCGGTACTTGGTCGGGTCGTCGGACGTGGTGTGGGCACCCATCCGGTACGTGAACGCCTCGACCAGCATCGGCCCCTCGCCCCGGCGCGCCCGCGCCAGCGCGGAGCGGGTCACCGCCAGACAGGCCAGGACGTCGTTGCCGTCGACCCGGACACCGGGGAATCCGTACCCCTGCGCGCGCTGGTAGAGCGGCACCCGCATCTGCTTCTCGGTGGGTTCGGAGATCGCCCACTGGTTGTTCTGGCAGAAGAAGACCACCGGGGCGTTGTAGACCGCGGCGAAGGTGAACGACTCCGCGACGTCGCCCTGACTGGAGGCGCCGTCGCCGAAGTACGCGATCACGGCGCTGTCGGCGCCGTCCTTCGCCACCCCCATGGCGTAACCGACGGCGTGCAGGGTCTGCGAGCCGATGACGATCGTGTAGAGGTGGAAGTTGTTGGCGCCCGGGTCCCAGCCGCCGTGGTTCACGCCGCGGAACATGCCGAGCAGGTTGGTCGGGTCGACTCCGCGGACCCAGGCCACCCCGTGCTCACGGTAGGTGGGGAAGACGTAGTCGTCGTCGTGCAGGGCGCGGCCGGAGCCGATCTGGGCGGCCTCCTGCCCCAGCAGCGACGCCCACAGCCCGAGCTCTCCCTGGCGCTGGAGCGAGGTGGCCTCGGCGTCGAAGCGCCGGGTCAGCACCATGTCCCGGTACAGGCCCCGCAGCTCCTCGGGGGTCAGGTCGATCTCGTATTCCGGGTGCTCGACGCGCTCACCCTCAGGGGTGAGCAGCTGTACGAGCTGGGGCTCGGAACTCTGCTGCTGCGGCGTCCTCCTGGCGCTGGTGCGCTTGGTGCCGCTACTGCGTCGCGGTTTGCGCGGGGCAGTGCTCTCCACGGTCACGTGCGTGCTCCTCCGTCTGTCCGGCCCCCGGGATCCGCCGGGAACCAGTGCGGCTCGCCGCTTCCGTCCGTCCGCACAGGGTGGGTGCGGGTCCGGCCGGGATCGGCGTGACAAGTTGCCCCGGCGAGCGCCCTGTCAGAGGCACGTTACCCAGTGGGCGGCATTCCCGCGAAACCCCTTGTGACCTGCGATTTTGCTCGGATATCCAAGTAAATCGAAAGAAGTCGGAAACACCCACTGGTCACAGCCTTGCAGGCCGCCGGAACAACGGCACGTTATCCCGGCGGATCCGTGCCAGGGAAGGGCAGGCGGTGGGCGAGTGTGTGAGACTGATTTATGTGGGTGAAGACGGAAAAATCTCAGTATTCCTGGTCGATGACCATGAAGTCGTCCGGCGCGGAGTGCACGAGTTGCTCGCCGTGGAGCCGGACATCGAGGTGGTCGGCGAGGCGGGCACGGCCGCAGACGCGATGGCGAGGATCCCCGCCACCCGTCCGGACGTGGCGGTGCTCGACGTACGGCTGCCGGACGGCAGCGGGGTCGAGGTCTGCCGCGAGATCCGCTCGCGCGACGAGGACATCAAGTGCCTGATGCTGACGTCGTTCTCGGACGACGAGGCGCTCTTCGACGCCATCATGGCCGGGGCCTCGGGCTATGTGCTCAAGGCCATCCGGGGCAACGAACTGCTGAACGCGGTACGGGACGTGGCGGCGGGACGCTCGCTGCTCGACCCGGTGGCGACGGCCCGGGTGCTCCAGCGCCTGCGGGACGGCAGCGGCCCCAAGCCGGACGACAAGCTGTCGGGCCTGACGGACCAGGAGCGCAGGATCCTCGACCTGATCGGCGAGGGCATGACGAACCGTGCCAT
The DNA here is from genome assembly GCF_009865405.1 of Streptomyces sp. SID3212. Taxonomy (GTDB): domain Bacteria; phylum Actinomycetota; class Actinomycetes; order Streptomycetales; family Streptomycetaceae; genus Streptomyces. The sequence continues at coordinate 21,794 of NZ_WWJY01000068.1, forward strand.
CGGCGAGCAGCTGCACCTCGCCGAGAAGACGATCAAGAACTATGTGTCCAGCCTGCTGTCCAAGCTCGGCATGGAGCGGCGCTCGCAGGCCGCGGCGTACGTGGCGCGCCTCCAGGCCGAAAGGCACTGATGCGCCCCGATTCCGCCCGGTGCGAGCAGGCCCTTTCGGGACCAACGTCCCGCGTCATCGGGGGCTGCCTCCCCTGGTGAGGGGGGTGCGCGGTGACGGAGGGTGGAGGGCATGCCCACCACGACCCAGGAACTCCGCGCACTGGAGCTGCTCACGCTCGTCTCGTACGGACGGGTGTCGACGACGATGCGAGCGATGCCGTTCGTCGCGCCGGCGCGCCACGTCGTGGCGGACGGGGACGTGCTGCTGCGGATGCACGCCGGCCACGGCTACCACCGGGCCTGTGCGGGCGGGGTGGTGGCGTTCGGCGCCGACAACTTCAACGTGGAGGGTTCCGACCTCTGGTCCGTGCAGCTCACGGGAACCGCACAGATCATCGAACCGACCCCCGGGGAGCTGGAGCTGTTCGGTCCGGTCCCGGCCCTGATCGACGGCGCACCCTACGAACCGGCCTATATGCGACTGACGCCGCAATTCTTCTCCGTACACACGCTCGACTACTCCGCAGGGCGACAGACCAGGCACACCGTGTGATCTAACATCTGACACGTGCTGCGCTCATATGCAATGGCTGTGCCCGCCGCGATCTCGGCGATCCCCTCCATCACGTTCGTTCCACCCGCTCACCGCCCCACCCCGCACGCCCTTCCGCCCGTCGGAGCCTTGCTCCGCCGCTACCGCGGCGCGGGCGAGGCGCTCTCCTGCGAACCCGTCGCCCAGGGGCTGCTGAACCGCGGCTACCGGCTGGCGACCACCCGGGGCTCCTACTTCCTCAAGCACCATCTGGACGGCGACCACGAGGCCGTCGCCCGCCAGCATCGCGCCACCCGGCGATTACCGGGCCTCGGCGTGCCGGTGGCCGAGGCCGTCGAGAACGCCTCGGGCGAGACCGTCACCGTCATCGGCGGCCACTGCTTCGCCCTCCACCCCTGGATCGAGGGGCGCCACCGCGACGGCGCCCAGCTGACCCGCGCCGGATCGGAGCGCCTCGGCGCCCTCCTCGGGCTCGTCCACACCGGCCTGGAGCAGGTGATGGAGGCGGACCCGGTGGCCCTCACCCACGCCCTCACGTACGACAGCCAGGACCCCGCCTCGACCTTCGCGCTCATCGACGAACTCCTCGCCCTGGCACGGCACCACGCCCCGCGCCACGTCTTCGACGAACTGGCCGAGCACCGCCTGACCGAGCGGCGGACCCTGCTGGAACGGCACGCCCACCGCCGGCCGCCGCCGGGCGCGGAGACGGCCACGGGATGGGTGCACGGCGACTTCCACCCGCTGAACCTGATCTACCGGGGCTCCGAGCCGGCCGCGATCGTGGACTGGGACCGGCTGGGGGTGCAGCCGCGCGCCGAGGAGGCCGTACGGGCGGCGGCGATCTTCTTCGTACGGCCGACCGGTGAGCTGGACCTGACGAAGGTACGGGCCTACGCGCGCGGCTACCGGCAGGCGGCGGGCGCGGGCTCCGCCGAACTGGCCGCCGCCGTGCACCGGGTGTGGTGGGAGCGGCTCAACGACTTCTGGATACTCCGGTGGCGGTACCAGCTGGACGACCGGAGGGCCGACCCGCAGTTCGCCGCGGTGTCGGCCCTGGCGGTGTGGTGGACGAGGGAGTACGAGGCGGTGCGTGAGGCGTTCGCGGGGTGACGCGACAGCGCGGTGAACGCACGGGGGTGCGAACGCCTCACGCGGGGCGGGTGCGGGGTCAGCCGCCGGTGGTCAGGCCGGCGTCCGTGCCCGCCACGGCCCCGGCGTCCGTACCGGCGTCCGTGCCACCGTCACCGGTGCCGGGGTCGCCCGTCGTCGCCGGTTCCGAAGGCCCGCCCGACGGTTCGCCGTTGGTGCTGCCGCCGTCCGTCGTGCCCCCGTCCGTCGTACCGCCCTCGGTGCCCCCCGCGTCCGTGCCGGTGTCCGGCGAGGACGGTGTCTCCGACGGCTCCTTGGACGGGGAGAAGGACGGGGTCGGCTTGCGCGGAGGCGTGTAGTCCGGCTGCTGCTGGCCGCCTGACGACGTGTCGGGCTCCTCGGTCTCCTCCGACTCGGACTCGCTCGGCGTGGGCTTGTCGCTCGGCGCCGACTCGCTCGGACTGACCGAGGGCTTCGGGTTCTTGTCGCTGTTGTCCTTCTCGCCCATGCCCTGCACCGCGAAGGCGACACCCGCCACGATCGCGACCAGCGCGAGCGCGACGAACAGCAGCATCTTGCCGCGCCCGCCGCCGCCCTGGCCGCCGTGACTGTTCACGTACGCGCCGTCGTTCGGGTTCATCGGCGGCAGGATCGGGCGCTGCGAGGTCTCGCCGTGCGGCGGGTGCCCCATCGCGGTCGTCGCGGCCATGCCCATCGGCGGGGTGCCCCCGCCGTGCGCGTCGACCGGGCCGGTGTTCCAGGTGTGGGTGTGGCTGCCCTGCTGCTGGAGCATCTGCATGCCGTACTGGATGAGCCCGCGCATCTCCTCGGCGCTCTGGAACCGGTCGTCCGGTTCTTTCGCGAGGGAGCGCATCACCATGCCGTCGAGCTCCGGCGGCGCCAGCGGGGAGACCTCCGAGGGCGGCACCGGGATGTCCTGCACATGCTGGTACACGACGGACAGCGGCGTCTCACCGGTGAACGGGGGCCGCTGCGCCAGCAGTTCGTACAGCAGGCAGCCCGTCGCGTACAGGTCGGACCGGTGGTCGACCGACTTGCCCAGCGCCTGCTCGGGGGAGAGGTACTGGGGCGTGCCCATGACCATGCCGGTCTGCGTCATCGTCGACTGCGCGCCGTGCAGGGCACGCGCGATGCCGAAGTCCATGACCTTGACCGCGCCGCTGTGCGTGATGATCACGTTCGCGGGCTTGATGTCGCGGTGCACGATGCCGTGCTGGTGCGAGTAGGCCAGGGCCTCCAGCACCCCGGAGACGATGATCAGCGCCTGCTCCGGCGGCGGGGCCTCCGCCTCCATCAGCAGCTCGCGGATCGTGCGGCCCTCGACCAGCTCCATCACGATGTACGGCACGACCTGGCCGTTGACGACGTCCTCGCCGGAGTCGTACACCGCCACCACCGCGTGGTGGTTGAGCCCGGCGACCGACTGCGCCTCACGGGTGAAGCGGGCCTTGGAGATGGGGTCCTCGGCCAGATCGGCCCGGAGCAGCTTCACCGCCACGGTCCGCCCGAGCCGTACGTCCTCGGCCGCGAACACCTCGGCCATACCGCCGCGGCCCAGGCGATGCGTCATCCGGTAGCGGCCGTCGCCGACCAGTCCGCCCTCGCCCCAGGAGTCCGCGGCATCCGACACTCCGCCGCCGCTTGCTTCCGGTTCGGGTGCCATCAGTCCTCGCCGTCGTTTCTGTCCGCGTCAAGTCCGCCAGCGCGGCCCGCGGTGGTTCGGGGATTTTCAGGGGTACGGGAATTATCGGGGGTACGGGGATTCTCAAGGGTGCTATGCCACGTCACGCTACAGCCTTCGTGTGACACGCCGGTTCAGGATGGACCGGTCATGAAACCCGTACGGACGGGGCCGCGCAAATTACAGGCGGATCCTGTAACGCTTCCGAGACGCTCTGTCGTGCTTACGGTCACGGAACGGGCACCCGGCTTGACGTGTCCGAGGCCTGGGGCAGACTTGGCGCGTCATCGCGCAACCGTCATCGCGCAACAACGGGAACATCGCGTCAGCGGCACGGCATTCAGCGCCCACACGCCGGCGCGCCGAGGGGGAAGCACAGTCATGAGCCAGGACGGCGCACGGGGCCGCTACGCGGGCGGTTCGGTCGCGGGCGGCCGGTACCAGCTTCGCGACCTGCTCGGCGAGGGCGGCATGGCGTCCGTCTACCTCGCCTACGACTCGGCGCTCGACCGCCAGGTCGCCATCAAGACCCTCCATACGGAACTGGCACGCGAGCAGTCGTTCCGCGAGCGGTTCCGGCGGGAGGCGCAGGCGGTCGCCAAGCTGTCGCACCCGAACATCGTCTCGGTCTTCGACACCGGCGAGGACACGCTCTTCGAGAACGGCTCCGCCGGCGGCACCGGCGCGATGATGCCGTACATCGTCATGGAGTACGTGGAGGGGCAGCCGCTCGGCTCCCTGCTCCAGGCGGACGTCGCGCGGCTCGGCGCGATGCCGGCCGACCGGGCGCTCGGTGTGACGGCGGACGTGCTGGCCGCGCTGGAGGCCAGCCACGAGATGGGGCTGGTCCACCGGGACATCAAGCCGGGCAATGTGATGATCAACCGGCGCGACGTGGTCAAGGTCATGGACTTCGGCATCGCGCGCGCCATGCAGTCGGGTGTCACGTCGATGACGCAGACCGGCATGGTCGTCGGCACCCCGCAGTACCTCTCCCCCGAACAGGCGCTGGGGCGGGGCGTCGACGCCCGCTCCGACCTCTACTCGGTCGGCGTCATGCTCTTCCAGCTGCTGACGGGCCGTCTGCCGTTCGACGCGGACTCGGCGCTGGCGATCGCGTACGCGCATGTGCAGGAGGAGGCCGTCGCGCCGTCCTCGATCAACCGGTCGCTGACGCCCGCGATCGACGCGCTGGTCGCGCGGGCGCTCAAGAAGAACCCGAACGAGCGTTTCCCGAGTGCCGCCGCGATGAGCGCCGAGTGCCGGCGGGTGCTGCCGTCCGGGCCCACGGGCGCGCCGGTGATCATCCAGGGCGCGCCGCCGAACAGCGGGGCGGGGGTCAGCTCGGCGGTCTTCCCGCCGGTCGACCAGTCCGCGCAGGCGCCGGGGCCGTACGGCGTGCGGACGCCGTACCAGCCGCCGGCGCACCAGACGCAGCCTCAGCAGCCCCAGCCCCCTCAGCACCCGGGCGTGTACGGGCCGCCGGCCCCGGCGCCGCAGGTGGCCGGCCCCGGCTACGGGTACCCGCAGGCCGCCGCGTACCAGAATCCGGGGCAGCACACCCCGCCGCCGTACGGGATCTCTCCGCAGCAGACCGGGGGCGGTACGGGCGGCAAGAAGCGGAACGTCCCGGTCATCGTGGGCGCGATCGTCGTGGCCCTGCTGGCGATCGGCGGGCTGGCCGCGGCCATGTCCAGGGGAAGCGACCACGACGACAACGGCGGCGGCGAGGCGGGCCCGACCTCCAGCGGCCCGGCGGTGGACGGCTACCGGGCGCCGGACCGCAGCCGGACCATCGACGAGGACGCGTGCACGGATCCGCAGGAGGACCCGTCGGACCCGAGCAAGATCTCCGTACCGGACTTCCGGTACAAGGACATCCTCTCCGTGAAGAAGTGCCTGAACGCGGCGCACTGGTCGTACGAGCCGCCGACGACGGTCCAGAACGGGCAGTACGCCAAGGAGACCGTGATCGAGCAGTATCCGACGCAGGGCACGGGTGTCGATCCCAAGACGGTGACCTTCACGCTGCGGCTCGCCTCGGGGTCGGCGCAGTGACGCGGTCCCGCCCTTGGCCCTTCGCGTCGGCCATCTTCGCGTAGTCCTTCTTCGCGTGGTCCTCCTTCGCGTAGTCCTTACGGGGGAGGTCGGCCGCCCGGGATGCCGGAGTTGTCACTCCATGTGACGCTGGGTCCGTGATGCCCAGGCTCCGCACCCACTGCGCTCTCGCGGTCGCGTCCTTGCTGCTGGCCGCGCCGCTCGCGCGGGCCGAGGAATCCGCCTCCCCGTCCGCCGGGCCCTCGCTCTCCCCCGACCCGACGGTGTCGCTGGCGGGGCGGGAGGCCGGGGAGGGGCATTCCCGGCCCGGCAGGCCGACGGGGCCCGAGGTGTCACGGCCGGGGGACACACCGGAGGAGCCGCCGGAGGACCTGCCGGAGGACGGCGACGACCCGGAATCCACCGCCCCGCCGGACAGCCCGGCCCCCGCGTCCCCCTCCCTCACCGCGTCCCCCTCACCCCCCGGCCCTTCCCGT
>NZ_WWJY01000714.1 GCF_009865405.1 Streptomyces sp. SID3212
GTCGGCGGGCTGCTCGGCACCTTCGACGGCCGGCTCCTGTTCCTGGACCTGACCCAGGACGAGGACGGGAACGTCCTCGTGGGCCAGGACCCGCCCTATGCGGCCATCCGGCTCGTGGACCCCGCCACCGGCGCCCAGAGCACGACAGAGCTGGCCGAGGAGTACGAGGGAAAGGTGACGCTGGCGGACGGCACCCTGTGGTTCGCCACCGCCAGTGGACGCGTCACCGC
>NZ_WWJY01000008.1 GCF_009865405.1 Streptomyces sp. SID3212
GACCCGCGCCGCGCGGCCCGGCGCCCCAAGCCCCGCCCCGTCCGGCCGCCCGCCCCGCGCAAGGCGCTGCCGCCCGCCGCTGCCTCACGCCCCGAGGCACCGGCGGACCGGAGGGGAACCGACCCCCGCGCCGACCGCCGCACCGGTCGGCGCGGTACGAGGAGCGGGCGGTGACGGCCCGCCGGGCGGATCACACCCGGCGGCGCACGTCGGCCTTGGTCACGTCGGTCGGGTCGGTCACGTCGGCCGGCGCGGGTGCGGGATGCCGGCCGGGGGTGGGGCGGTCAGGTGCGGTTCGGTGCGTAGTAGGTGCTGATCCAGGCGTGGCCGGCGGAGTTGACCGCGACCATGCACGCGTGCTGATTGACGGTGCCGAAGTAGTAGGTGCGGGTCGCGCCGGTCTGCGCCAGGCCGCTCCAGACATCGTTCGTGGCGGTGGTGATGATCTTCTGGCGGGCCTCCGCGAGGTAGTCGGCGAGCAGGGCGTGGACGTCGGCCGCGGCGGCCGGGACCAGAGGTCCGCCGCGCGGGACGTGCTTGAAGGCGTGCCCGGCCAGGGCATTGGGTGTGCGGAAGTTGATTCGTGCCGCCTCGGCGTGGACCGCCAGGGCGAATCCCGGCTGATGAGTCTTCCAGTCCGCCTCCCCGCCCAGGTGTGCCGTCCCCGCCCCCGCGGCGGCGGGCGAGCCGGCCGCCAGGGCGTACAACGCGTCCACGCGCCCCGGGTGCGTGTTCGGGTCGTAGGCCCCGCCGAAGCCGTTCACGGCGGTCAGGAAGAACGAGTGCAGCTCGACGTAGTCGTGCACCGTCTTCACCCCGATGCGGTCGGCGAACGCCGTCCCGGCCGCGGCGATCACCGGGGCGGAGCCGACCCGCAGGGCCCTCACGGAGTCGCGGTGGCGCAGCAGCGTGATCTCCTCGTCCACGGAGGGGAAGCGGCCGGCGGCGAGCCCGAGGGCGGCGCGCACCTCCGGTATCTCCTTGAGGTGACTGTCCAGGGTCACCCGCCACCTCCCGAGCGCGGCGCCGAACGTCCGCCCGTCGGTCGCGGTCACCAGGTCGGGCAGACCGTTACCGAGCCGGACCTCGTCCAGGAACGCCGGATGGGCGCGGAAGGACCACCCGTTCGTCCCCTCCACCGTCCACAACGGATCGCCCGGCGTGTACGCGGCTTTCTGCGCGGTGAGTGCCTGCTTGAGCTCGTCCCACGGCATGGTGGTGTCCCCCCTCGTCATCTCCGCCCGCCTCTGGTGCCGCCGGGACCCACCCCAGGCCGGACGGCGGCGAACGGGCGCCGATCGGCGCGGGCTTCACCCTTGCGTGGCGGATCCGGCATGCCAACTGTCCGGTGGGGGGCGTGCGGGAGCACAAAGGGCGCGCGTCGCGAGTGTGCGGAAGCTGTCGTGATCCCGGCGGTAGGGGTGGGCGGAGGCCATGAGCGAGGCCGGGCGGGATGGCTTCGGCGCGCCGGGGATCGATGGTCAGGAGTCGCCGAGCTCTTGCCGGATGCGGCGGGATGGCTGGAATGCGTAGAGGTCGAGGATGCCCGGCGGGTCGGGGATGCGGGGCCAGGCGGCTTCGCGCAACAGGCGGAGGCCGTTGAGGCCGACGATGACGGTGGAGCCTTCGTGGCCGGCGACGCCGAGGGGCAGGGGGAGGGTGCCGATCAGGTCCCAGGCGGCCAGGACGGTGATGAAGGCCCCGGCGACGACGAGGTTCTGGATCACCAGGCGGCGTGCGGTGCGGGAGAGCCGGACGATCGAGGGGATGGTGGTGAGTTCGTCGCGGACGACGACGGCGTCGGCGGTCTCCAGCGCGAGGTCGGAGCCGGCCTTGCCCATCGCGATCCCACAGTGCGCGGCGGCCAGGGCAGGGGCGTCGTTGACGCCGTCGCCCACGACCAGCACCCGCCGCCCTTCGGCCTCCCACACCTTGACGGCCCTCGCCTTGTCCTGGGGGAGCAGCCCGGCGCGGACGTCGGTGATGCCGACCTCGTCGGCCAGATGCCGCGCGGCACGCTCGTTGTCGCCGGTCAGCAGGACGGGCGTGCGGCCGGTCAGCTCGGTGAGCGCGAGCACGGTCGCCGCCGCGTCCGGACGCGGCCGGTCGGCGATGCCCAGCACCCCGACCACGTCACCGTCGCGCAGGACGGCGACAGCGGTGCGCCCGGCATCCTCCAGCTCGGCCACGAGCATCTTGTGCGGGCCGTGTGCGGCGGTGTCCACGAGCATCCGGGAGGGGGAGCCGACCTGGACGAGATGGCCGTCGACGGTTGCAGTGACACCTTCGCCGGGGACGGAGGAGAAGTCCTCGGCACCGGACAGCCGGATGCTCTGCTCGCGGGCGGCGCCGACGACGGCACGGGCCAGGGGGTGTTCACTTGGGTGTTCGGCGGCGGCCGCCAGGGCGAGCAGTTCGGCCGCGTCCAGGCCGGTGCCCGGCAGGGGGCGGATGTCGGTGACGCGCGGAGTGCCTTCGGTGAGAGTGCCGGTCTTGTCCAGGGCGACGATGTCGATCCGGCCGAGGCGTTCCATGGCGACGGCGGACTTGACCAGGACTCCGCGTCGGCCGGCATTGGCGATCGCGGAGAGCAGCGGCGGCATGGTGGACAGGACGACCGCGCACGGCGAGGCCACGATCATGAAGGTCATCGCGCGCAGCAACGCCGACCGGAGCGGGTCGCCGAGCGCGAGCGGGACCGCGAAGACGGCGAGGGTCGCGAGGACCATGCCGATCGAGTAGCGCTGCTCGATCTTCTCGATGAACAGCTGCGTGGGTGCCTTGGTCTCCGAGGCTTCCTCGACCATCTTCACGATCCGGGCGATCACCGAGTCCGACGGGTCGCGCCCGACACAGACCCGCAGGGCTCCGGTGCCGTTGACGGTGCCGGCGAACACCTCGTCCCCGGCCTGCTTGGCCACCGGCAGCGGCTCGCCCGTGATGGTGGCCTGGTCGACATCACTGGTTCCCTCGCGCACCCGTCCGTCGGCGCCGATCCGCTCACCGGGCCGGACCAGAATGGTGTCGCCGATCCTCAACCGCGCGGTGTCGACGCTCTCCTCGACGCCGTCGGCCGGCAGCCGGGTCGCAGTGGTGGGTGCGAGATCGAGCAGCCCGCGCACCGAGTCCGCCGTCCGCGCGGTGGCCACGGCTTCCAGGGCGCCGGAGGTGGCGAAGATGACGATGAGCAGCGCCCCGTCGAGGACCTGCTCGATCGCGGCGGCGCCGAGCGCCGCGACGATCATCAGTAGATCCACGTCCAAGGTCTTGTCCTTGAGGGCCTTCAGGCCCTGCCATCCGGGCTCCCAGCCGCCTGTGACGTACGTGGCGGCGAACAGTGTGCTCCACAACCACGCCGGGCCGCCCAGCAGGTATGCGGGCAGGGCGAGGAGGAACAGCACCGACGCCGCGAGCGCCCACCGGGCCTCCGGCAGCGCCAGCAGCCGCGTGCGACGGCGCGGAGCCTCCGCACGGTGCGCGGCGGCCGGCGCGGGCCGCTGATCGAGGACAGAAGGCACGGCAAAACAACCCTTCACGGGCGAACCGGGGTGACGTCGCCACCATACAGGAACACATGAATAGATCTTCAGATGTCTTCGCTATGATGGGCGCCATGGGTCACGGAACCGGCACCGGCAGCGCCACCACCCGCGAGCGTCTCGACGCGGTCGGCGCCGCCGACGTCGCCGCGACCCTCCAGGCCCTGGCCACACCGTCGCGGCTGCACATTCTGGCCCGCCTCCAGGAGAGCCCCTGCTCGGTCGGTGATCTCGCCGACGCGGTCGGCATGGAAGCCTCCGCCTGCTCGCACCAGCTGCGCCTGCTGCGCAACCTCGGTCTGGTCACCGGCGAGCGGCACGGCCGCTCGATCATCTACGCCCTGTACGACAACCACGTCGCCGAACTCCTGGACCAGGCCCTGTTCCACGTCGAGCATTTGCGCATGGGAATCCGCGACACGTCCGCCGTCACCGAGGGCACGGCCTCGAACTCGTGAACCTGGGCATCATCGGGCAGGCGGCCGGACTGTTCGCCGTCACCAACATCGACGACATCCTGATCCTGGCGCTCTTCTTCTCTCAGGGCGCCGGCCACCGGGGGTCCACCCGCCGCATCCTGCTCGGCCAGTACCTGGGTTTCACCGCCATCCTCGCCGTGGCGGTGGCCGCCGCGTTCGGTGCCACCTTCCTGCCCGAATTTGCCATTCCCTACCTCGGTCTGCTGCCGCTCGCGCTGGGCCTCAAGGCCGCCTGGCAAGCGTGGAAGAACCACCGAGGCGGTGGCGGGGGTGAGGAGGAGGACCAGGACAAGGCGGGCGGACCGAGCCCGTTGGAGGTCGCAGCGGTCACTTTCGCCAACGGCGGTGACAACATCGGCGTCTACGTGCCCGTCTTCGCCACCGCCGGCATCGGCGGGATGAGCGTGTACGCCGCGGTGTTCCTCGTCCTGGTGGCCGTGTGGTGCTTCGCGGGCCGGTTCTTCGCGACCCGCCCTGTCATCGCCGAGGCCCTCTCCCGCCGGGGCCACATCCTGCTGCCCGTCGTTCTGATCGGCATCGGCCTGCTCATCCTTGTCGAGGGCGGCGCTTTCGGCCTGTAGCGGGCATCGGCATTAGACCGGCGGCACCGACGGCGTCGCCGGCGATGGGCGTAACGGGTGTTTATCGTCAGGCAGACGACTATGATCGCGGCATGTCGCCCTACGACCCGTCAGCTTTCCCGCCCTTCGCTGTCACCGTCGACCTGGTCGTGCTCACCGTGCGGGCCCACGTGCTCTGCGCGCTGGTGGTACGGCGCGGGGAGGCGCCCTTCCAGGGGCGGTGGGCGCTGCCGGGCGGATTCGTCCGGGGCGACGAGGACCTGGCCGCGGCGGCGGCGCGGGAGCTGGCCGAGGAGACCGGGCTGCCCGCGCACGACCCGTCGTCCCCGGCGCCCGGGAACGCAGCCCACCTCGAACAGCTCGCCACCTACGGCGATCCCGGGCGCGACCCCCGGATGCGGGTGGTCAGCGTGGCGCATCTGGCGCTCTCGCCCGACCTGCCCGCGCCCCGGGCGGGCGGCGACGCCAACAGCGCCCGGTGGGCGCCGGTCGACGCGCTGCTCCACGCCGAGGGCGGGTTCGCCCGGGAGGACGAGCAGCCCGCGCAGCTCGCCTTCGACCACGCGCGGATCCTCGGGGACGGCGTCGAGCGCGCCCGCTCCAAGATCGAGTACTCCTCGCTCGCCACCGCCTTCTGCCCCTCGGAGTTCACCGTCGGCGAGCTGCGGCGGGTGTACGAGGCGGTGTGGGGCGTCGCCCTCGATCCCCGTAACTTCCACCGCAAGGTGACCGGGACCCCCGGCTTCCTGGTCCCGTCCGGGGGCACCACCACCCGGCAGGGCGGCCGGCCCGCCCAACTGTTCCGGGCCGGCGGCGCGACCGTGCTCAATCCGCCGATGCTGCGCCCCGAGGTCTGATCGCGGGCGAAAACCGATCGCAGGCGAAAGCTGAGGGGACACCACATGCTCACCCTGCGCAACAAGTCGGACATATCGCGTTATCTTGCTGGGTAACCACTCTGCCGCCGAGCGGTCACACCTTCCCCGCGAGAGAAGCGATGCTCCAGGCCATCGGACTGACCAGCGCCCCCCGTCGAGACCTCACCCCCGCCGTCGACGACCTGACCTTCGAGGCCCGGCCCGGCTGTGTCACGGCGCTGCTCGGCGCCCCCGGCGCGGGCAAGACCACCGCCCTGCGGCTCATGCTCGACCTCGAACGGGGCCGCGGGGTCACGTACTTCCGGGGCCGCCCGCTCCACCGCATCGCCCACCCGGCCCGCGAGATCGGCGTGCTCCTCGGCGATGTGCCGGGCCATCCGGCCAGGACCGCCCGGGGCCAGCTCCGGATGCTCTGCGCCGCCGCCGGCGTGCCTGCCTCGCGCGCCGACGAACTGCTCGAAGTCGTCGGCCTCGCCGCCCTGCGCGACGAACCCCTCGGCGCGCTCTCCCTCGGCATGGACCGCAGACTCGGCCTCGCCTCCGCCCTGTTGGGCGACCCGCACACCCTGCTGCTGGACACACCGTCGGCCGGCCTCTCGCCCCGCGAGACCAGCTGGCTGTTCGGACTCCTCGCCGCCCACGCCGCCCACGGCGGCACCGTGCTCTACACGACCGACGACCCCAAGGAGGCCGCCCGCACCGCCGACCGCGTCGTCACCGTGGACGGGGGCCGCCTCGTCGCCGACCAGGACCGCGCCGCCTTCTCCCGTACGCGGCTGCGCCCCCGGGTCGCCGTCAGGACACCCCACGCCGCGCGCCTCGCCGACGCGTTGAGCCGCGAGGCCAGGGCGGCCAGGCGCTCCGTCGAGGTGATCGCCGAGGCGGGCAGCCGGCTCACCGTGTACGGGAGCAGCTGCCCGGAGATCGGCGAGACGGCCTTCCGCCACGGTGTCCTCGTCCACCAGCTCGCCGACGAGATCGGCGACACCGGCCCCGTACCACCGCTGATCCCCGCGCCCACCGACGCCCCCGATCCGCCCCTCACCACCGCCGCGCGCCAGGAGGCGCACGACACGCGGCCCGTGCCGCGGCCGAGGGCGCTCGCGTCCCGGCCCGCGCGCAGCCCGCTCAGACCCGTGCGGTACGAGCTGCG
>NZ_WWJY01000069.1 GCF_009865405.1 Streptomyces sp. SID3212
GGCGCGGACGTGTCCGGGGCAGCCGCCTTGTCCGTGGCGGCCTTGTCCTGGGGCGCGGCAGGCCGCGCCGTGGCCTGGGCTGCGTGCTGCTCGGGCGTCGCGGCGGCCAGTGGCTGTGCCTCGTCTGGCAAGAGCGCTCCTCGTGCGGTTCCGGGACCCCCGGACAGGGCCGGAAGCTCCATGGTATCGACCTCGGGCGCCCCTCTCGCCCCGGGACCGAAGGGTTTACAGAACGCGGGACGGGCACCCGCTTGTTCCCGGGTGCCCGTCCCTGCGCGTTTCGTGCGTGTTCCCTGTGACGCGGGTGTATCTTCCGCGTGCCGCCCGACGGCCGCCGCGCCGCTGCTCCGTCCGGGTGCCGTCAGGCGTCCGCACGTTTCCGTACGGCCCGGCCGGCGCTCAGAACGTGAGCAGCGCCTCCAGCGGGGCGCCGCGCAGCGACGGCTCCAGCCGGGACCGGCCGTTCAGGAACCCCAGCTCCAGCAGCACCGCCACGCCCACGACCTCGGCCCCGGCCCGCCGGACCAGCTCCACGGAGGCCTCCGCCGTGCCCCCGGTGGCGAGGACGTCGTCGATGACGATGACGCGGTCCCCCTCCCCCAGGTCCTCGGCGTGGACCTCCATCTCGGCGGTGCCGTACTCCAGCTCGTAGGACTGCGACAGGGTCGCGCCGGGGAGCTTGCCCGCCTTGCGTACGGGGACGAAGCCCAGGCCCGCCCGGACCGCGACCGGCGCGGCCAGGATGAAGCCGCGGGCCTCCAGGCCGACGACCTTCGTCGCTCCGTACTCCCCGCACAGCGCGGCGAGCGCGTCCGTCAGCGCCGAGAACGCCTTCGGGTCCGCCAGCAGCGGGGTGATGTCCTTGAAGACGATCCCGGGCTTCGGGTGGTCCGCGACATCACGGATGCGGCTGAGGAGCAGGTCCCTGGTGCTGGCGTCGGTCACCGCCGCCGTCCCGAGGGACGGCCCCGGCCGCCCCGGCTGGTGCGCGGTCCGGCCACGGCGGCGGCGGTCGCGACCCCGTTGGGCGCGTCCTCCGGCTCGTCGTCGTACCGCACGTCCGTCTCTTCGGACCCCTCGGCCGGCTCGCCCTTGGCCGCGGCTGCCGCCCGCTTGGCGAGCACCCGCTTCTTCAGGGCCTTCATCTGCGGGTCGCGTTCCTTGAGGTCGGCGACGAGCGGGGTGGCGATGAAGATCGAGGAGTACGCGCCGGCGGCGAGGCCGACGAAGAGCGACAGCGAGATGTCGTTCAGCATGCCGGCGCCCAGGACGCCGCCACCGATGAAGAGCAGGCCCGCGACCGGGAGCAGCGCGACGACGGTGGTGTTGATGGAGCGGACCAGGGTCCCGTTGATGGACCGGTTGGCCACCTCGCTGTAGTACCACCGGGTCTGCTTGGTGATGCCCTTCGACCCCTCCTTGAGGCTGTCGAAGACGACCACGGTGTCGTACAGGGAGTAACCGAGGATCGTCAGCAGACCGATCACGGTGCCCGGCGTCACCTCGAAGCCCACCAGGGCGTACACCCCGACGGTGATGGTGAGGTCGTGGATCAGGGCGATGAGGGCGGCGACGGCCATCCGCCACTCGAAGGCGATGGCGAGGTAGATCACCACCAGGACCATGAAGACCGCCAGGCCCGTCCAGGCCTTGTTGGCGATCGTCTCGCCCCAGCTGGGACCGACGATGTCGGCGGCGATCTTGTTCTCGTCGACGCTCAGGTCCTTCGCCAGCTGCGTCTTGACCTTGTCGGCCTGCGCCTGGCTCAGCTCGGTGACCTGGATCCTGAGGGTCCCGTTGCCGAGCTTCTGGACGATGGCGTCGTGTCCGGCCGCCTCCTGGGCGTCCGTCTGGGCCTGCGAGACGGAGATGCTCGTCTTCGGGGTGGTGAAGACGGCACCGCCCTTGAACTCGATGCCCATGTTGAGGCCCTGCACCGCCAGGCCGAGGATGGCCGTGATGGTGATCAGGATCGAGAGCCCGTACCAGACCTTCCGCTTGCCGATGAAGTCGTAACCGACCTCACCGCGGTACAGCCGGGCGCCGAGTGCGCCGAGTCGCGACATCTCACGCCTCCTTCGAGTCGGTCGGGGCGGCGCTGACGCGGGAGCGGCGCTGCGGTGGCTCGGGCGGGTCTTCTTCCAGCAGGTTGGGGCGCGAACGGCGCAGCGGCGGCTTGGCGCCGAGCCGCTTCGGGTCGAGGCCGGACCAGCTGTGTCCCTCGGCGAAGAACTTCTTGCGGGCCATGAGCGTCATCACGGGCTTGGTGAAGAAGAACACCACGACCACGTCGAGGACGGTGGTCAGACCGAGGGTGAACGCGAAGCCCTGGACCTTGCCGACCGTGACGACGAACAGCACGGCGGCGGCGAGGAACGACACGAAGTCGGAGACCAGGATCGTGCGCCGGGCGCGCGGCCAGGCCCGCTCGACGGCGGGGCGCAGCGTGCGGCCCTCGCGGATCTCGTCACGGACTCTCTCGAAGTACACGATGAAGGAGTCCGCGGTGATACCGATCGCAACGATCGCACCACACACCGCGGGGAGGTTCAGGGCGAAGCCGATGCCCGGGCCGAGGAGCGACATGATCGTGTACGTCATGATCGCGGAGGCGCCGAGGCTGAGGATCGCGATCAGCGACAGGCCGCGGTAGTAGGCCACCAGGTAGATGATGACCAGGCCCAGGCCGATCGCGCCGGCGATCAGGCCGGCGTGCAGCTGCTCACCGCCGAGCGCGGCGGTGACCGTGGTGGTGCTCGCCACGTCGAAGGAGAGCGGGAGCGCGCCGAAGGACAGGATGTTGCCCAGGTTCTGGGCCGACTCCTGGTCGAAGCTGCCGGAGATCTCGGCGCTGGCGCCGAGGGTCTGGCTCACCGAGGGCGCCGAGACGACGTTGCCGTCGAGCACGATCGCGAACTGGTTCATCGGGGGCTGCTGCTGCGAGAGCTTGCCGGTGATCGACTGGAACTTCTTCGTGCCGCCGCCGGTGAAGTCCATCTGGACGATCCACATGCCGCGCTGCTGGTCGAGCACGCCCTTCGCCTTGGAGACGTCGGTGCCGTCCAGCTCGGCCGGGCCGAGGATGTACTTGTCCCAGTTCTTGCCGGTGGTGTCCTGGCCGCAGGCGACGATCGTGTCCTTGGGACCGCTGCTCTGGTTGACCGTCGTACGGGACGCCTCGTCCCGGCAGTCGAGCGCCGTGAACTTCTTCTCCAGGGCGGCGGTGGCCGGGTCCGGAGGCGTCGTGGCCGCCGGGTCAGGAGGCGTGGTGGCGGCGGGGGGCGCGTCACTGGCGCCGGGGGTGGGGGTCGGCGTCGGCGCCTTCTTGAGGGCGTCCGTGACCGCCCTGCCCTGGGTGGTGCTGGACGGGCTCGGCGTCGAGGACTTCGAGCTGTCCGCCTGGGGCTTGCCGCTCGCCGAGGGCTTGGCGGAGCCGCTCGGGGAGGTGCTGGGAGCGGGCTCCGGTGCCGTGGGCGTGCCGGGCGCGTAGGTCAGCACCGGCCGGAAGAAGAGCTGGGCCGTCGTACCGACCTGGTCCTGGGCCTGCTTGCTGTTCGTACCCTTGGGGATGTTGACAATGATGTTCTTGTCACCCTGGGTCTGAACCTCGGCCTCGGAGACACCCAGACCATTGACGCGGCGGTCGATGATGTTGACCGCGGTGTCCATGTTGGTCTTGTTGATCGCGTTCGGCTTGCCCGGCGTGTTCTTCGCCTGGAGCGTGATGCTCGTGCCGCCCGCGAGGTCGATCCCCAGGCGTGGCGTGACATGACCGGACCAGAACATGCCGCCGGTGAGGGCGACCATGGCAATCAGGAACAGGGCCAGGGTGCGCCCCGGCCTGCCTGGGGACCCTGCCTGCCTTCGGCCCTTATTAGGTGCTGCCACCTTCTCGTTTCTCCCTGTCCAACCGCCCCGCGCCGGGTGTGCGCCGGAGCGGCCACGAAGTGATGTGGGGACCTGCCCCCGCAGAACACAGCACGGAACGCACGCCGACGAGGACCGCGGAGCGGCCCTCGGTCACGGACCGACTACTTCGCGTCCGCTTCGCCGTCGGCCTTGGCGTCCTTGGTCTCGGCCGCCTTGGCCTCGGCCTTGGCCGCGGGCTCCTCCTTGTCGGCCTTCGCCGCGTCGGCGTCGTCGGCCTCGGGGCGCTTGCCCAGGTCGATCTTGGCGACGGCGTCGTCGGCCGGGTCGGCGTCGATGAGCGACGAGGCGTCGTCGGGGACGACGGTGTCGTCGGACGTCAGGTCGTCGCCGTGGACGATGCGGTTGTACTCGTCGTCGTCCAGCACCGCGCCGATGGCGTTCTTGGCGTAGACGGCGTGTACGCCGGGAGCGACCTCGAGAATGACCATGTCCTCGTGCACCTCCTTCACCGTGGCGTACATGCCGCCGATCGTCCGGACGCCGGTGCCGGGCTGCATGTCGCTGCGCATCTGCGCGGCGGCCTGCTGCTTCTTCTTGGCGGACCGGGTCATCAGGAACATGGCCCCGATGAGCACGATGAAGGGGAGAAGGGTCACTGGACTCACGGGAGGGAACTTCCTTCGCACGACCGCGCTGGAGAACGGCCTCATATACGGGGGTGGGCATGCCGACCTGGAAGGGCGGCATCGGCGGAGTCTAAGCGAGTCCGCGTCGTTGGAACAACGCCCAGCATCGCACCCTGGTTCCGCCCCGGTCGAGCGTGCTGCGCCTCACGTCCCGAACAGACCCTGTTGTCCCGCTGTGCCCGGGGCCTGCCGCGGGGGTACGAGCCCCAGGTGCGCCCAGGCCGCGGGGGTGGCGACCCGGCCGCGGGGGGTGCGGGCCAGCAGGCCCTCCCGTACGAGGAACGGCTCGGCGACCTCCTCCACCGTCTCACGCTCCTCCCCCACGGCCACGGCCAGGGTCGACAGGCCGACGGGGCCACCGCCGAACAGCTTGAGGAGGGCCCTGAGCACGGCCCGGTCGAGGCGGTCGAGACCGCGCGCGTCGACCTCGTACACCGCGAGGGCGACCTGGGCGATCTCGCGGTTGATCACGCCGTCGGCCTTGACCTGCGCGTAGTCCCGCACCCGCCGCAGCAGGCGGTTGGCGATACGGGGCGTGCCGCGCGAGCGCCCGGCGATCTCGGCGGCGCCCTCCGCGTCGATCTCCAGGTCGAGGAGCTGGGCCGAACGGTGGATGACGCGCTCCAGCTCGGCGCTCTCGTAGAACTCCATGTGGCCGGTGAAGCCGAACCGGTCACGCAGTGGGGGCGGCAGCAGGCCGGCCCGGGTGGTGGCGCCGACCAGGGTGAACGGCGGCAGCTCCAGCGGGATGGCGGTGGCGCCGGGGCCCTTGCCGACGATGACGTCGACCCGGAAGTCCTCCATCGCCATGTAGAGCATCTCCTCGGCGGGCCGGGACATGCGGTGGATCTCGTCGAGGAAGAGGACCTCACCCTCCTGGAGGGAGGAGAGGATCGCCGCGAGGTCGCCGGCGTGCTGGATGGCGGGCCCGGAGGTGATGCGGATCGGGGCGTTCATCTCGGCCGCGATGATCATGGAGAGGGTGGTCTTGCCGAGTCCTGGCGCGCCGGAGAGCAGCACGTGGTCGGCGGTGGCGCCGCGGGCGAGCGCCGCCTTGAGCACCAGGTCGAGCTGTTCTCGGACCCGCTCCTGGCCCACGAACTCGTCCAGCGACTTGGGGCGCAGGGCCGCTTCGACGGCCTGGTCCTCCCCGTCCGCGGACGGGGCGACGAGCCGGTCGTCCCTGTCGTCCCCCTCGTGGGGCACCCGTGTGTCGGCGCCGGTGTCGTCCCAGTTCACTCTGTCCCGCCGATGTTCACTCTGTCTCACCGTCGTTCGCTCGGTCCCGGCGTTCGGTCTGTCCCACCGTGCTGTCCGCTCAGCGTGTTCGGTTCAGGCTCTGGAGCGCGGCGCGCAGCAGTTGCGGCACAGGCGGCCGGAGCCCTTCCGCGACGGCGGCCTCGGCCTGCGGGGTGACCAGCGCGACCGCCTCGTCGGCCTCGCGGGTGGCGTACCCGAGGCCGATCAGCGCGGCGTGCAGCTGGTCGCTCCAGGAGGCGGGGAGCGCGGCGCCGACGCCCTGCGCGCGGGCCGGTCCCACCGGTGCGCCGAGCCGGTCCTTGAGCTCCAGCAGCAGTTTCTGGGCGCCGCGCTTGCCGATGCCGGGCACGGCCGTCAGCGTCTTCTCGTCGCCGTTGGCCACCGCGATCCGCAGGGTGTCGGGGCTGTGCACGGCGAGCATGGCCTGGGCGAGGCGCGGGCCGACGCCGCTGGCGGTCTGGAGCAGCTCGAACACCTGCCGCTCGTCGTCGTCCGCGAAGCCGTACAGCGTGAGTGAGTCCTCGCGGACGACCAGGGAGGTGGCGAGCTTGGCGTCCTGGCCGATCCGGAGTCCGGCGAGGGTCCCCGGGGTGCACTGGACGGCCATGCCGATGCCGCCGACCTCGATGACGGCCGTGGTCGGGGCGAGCGCGGCGACCGGGCCGCTGACGAAGGCGATCATCGGGGGACCTTCCGTACGGATGCGGTGGTGGGGGCCTTGGCGGGGATGCGGGAGGCGTGGGCCGCGGCCTGGGCCTGCTGGAGGCGGTTCATGGCGGGGGCACGCCAGATGTGGCAGATGGCGAGCGCGAGGGCGTCCGCCGCGTCGGCCGGTTTCGGCGGGGCCGCCAGCCGCAGCAGCCGGGTGACCATCGCCCCGACCTGTGCCTTGTCGGCCCGGCCGCTGCCGGTGACGGCGGCCTTGACCTCGCTGGGGGTGTGCAGTGCCACGGGGATGCCACGGCGGGAGGCGCAGAGCATGGCGACCGCGCTGGCCTGGGCCGTACCCATGACCGTACGGACGTTGTGCTGGGCGAACACCCGCTCCACCGCGACCAGTTCGGGCCGGTGCTCGTCGAGCCAGGCCTCGATGCCCTGCTCGATGGCGACCAGCCGCATCCCGATCTCCGCGTCGGCCGGTGTCCGGACGACCCCGACGCCGAGCATCGTCAGCGGGCGGCCCGCGACCCCTTCGACCACGCCGACCCCGCACCGGGTCAGCCCCGGGTCGACCCCCAGCACCCGCATCGCGCCCCCTCCCGCTCTCCGTGCCCACGGTCCCGCTGTTCGCGTTCGCGTTCGACTTCGACTTCGCTGATCAGCACAGTATCGGTCGCCACTGACAACAGGACGGACCGACGGAGCCCTGCCCCGTCGGTCCGTCAGGTGAAGCGGTGTCAGCGGCGGCGCTCAGGCGTCGACCTTCTCCATCACTTCGTCGGAGACGTCGAAGTTGGCGAAGACGTTCTGCACGTCGTCGCTCTCCTCCAGCGCGTCGATGAGCTTGAAGATCTTCCGCGCCCCCTCCTCGTCCAGGTCGACCTGCATGGTCGGGACGAAGCTGGCGTCGGCGGAGTCGTAGTCGATGCCCGCGTCCTGGAGGGACGTGCGGACCGCGACCAGGTCGGTGGCCTCGCTGAGCACCTCGAAGGACTCACCGAGGTCGTTGACCTCCTCGGCGCCCGCGTCGAGCACGGCACCCAGGACGTCGTCCTCGCCCAGCTCGCCCTTGGGGACGATCACGACGCCCTTGCGGTGGAAGAGGTACGAGACGGAACCGGGATCGGCCATCGAACCGCCGTTACGGGTCATGGCGACCCGGACGTCGGAGGCGGCGCGGTTGCGGTTGTCGGTGAGGCACTCGATGAGCACCGCGACCCCGTTCGGGCCGTACCCCTCGTACATGATCGTCTCGTAGTCGGCGCCACCGGCCTCCAGGCCGGCCCCGCGCTTGACCGCCGAGTCGATGTTCTTGTTCGGCACCGAGCTCTTCTTCGCCTTCTGGATGGCGTCGAACAGCGTCGGGTTGCCGTCGATGTCCGCGCCACCGCTGCGGGCCGCGACCTCGATGTTCTTGATCAGCTTCGCGAAGAGCTTGCCGCGCTTGGCATCGATCACGGCCTTCTTGTGCTTCGTCGTAGCCCATTTAGAGTGGCCGGACATCTGCCTGTCTCCTTCGCGTAACCCATCCTGCTCCGTTCGGCAGCGATCCTACCGGCCCGCCGTCACCGTGCGGAGCGCACCATGTCGGAGAAGAAGCGGTGCAGGCGGTGGTCGCCGGTCAGTTCGGGGTGGAACGACGTCGCGAGGGCCGTGCCCTGCCGTACGGCGACCACATGGCCCCCGTACTCCGCCAGCACCTCCACCTCGGCGCCGACCGACTCGACCCAGGGTGCCCGGATGAACACACCCTCCACGGGGCCGCCTTCGACGCCGGTGACGTCCACGGACGCCTCGAAGGACTCGTTCTGCCGCCCGAAGGCGTTCCGGCGCACGATCATGTCGATCCCGCCGAGCGTCTCCTGCCCGGACCGGGGGTCGAGGATCTTGCCGGCCAGCATGATCATCCCGGCGCAGGTGCCGTAGACGGGCATCCCGGCCGCGATCCGCTCGCGGAGCGGCTCCAGCATCCCGAAGAGCACCGCCAGTTTGGACATGGTGGTGGACTCCCCGCCGGGGATCACCAGGCCCTCGACCGCGGCCAGTTCCTCCGGGCGCCGTACCGTCCTGGCCACGGCGCCCGCCGCGGCCAGGGCGGCCAGGTGCTCCCGGACGTCGCCCTGGAGGGCGAGTACCCCGACCACCGGGGCCACAGGAGTGCTCATGGGTGCTTACCAGCCACGCTTCGCGTAGTGCTCGGACTCGGGGAGGGTGTCGATGTTGATCCCGACCATGGCCTCGCCCAGGTTCCTGGACGCGTCCGCGATGATCTTCGGGTCGTCGTAGAAGGTGGTCGCCTTCACGATCGCGGCGGCCCGCTTCGCCGGGTCGCCCGACTTGAAGATGCCAGAACCGACGAACACGCCCTCGGCGCCGAGCTGGCGCATCAGCGCCGCGTCCGCCGGGGTGGCCACGCCGCCGGCCGAGAAGAGCACCACGGGGAGCTTGCCGAGCGCGGCGACCTCCTTGACGATCTCGTACGGCGCGCGCAGCTCCTTCGCGGCGGCGTACAGCTCGTTGGAGTCGAAGCCGCGCAGCTTGGCGATCTCGTTCTTGATCTGGCGCAGGTGGCGGACCGCCTCCACGACGTTGCCGGTCCCGGCCTCGCCCTTGGAGCGGATCATCGCCGCGCCCTCGGCGATACGGCGCAGGGCCTCGCCCAGGTTGGTGGCGCCGCAGACGAACGGGGTGGTGAAGGCCCACTTGTCGGAGTGGTTGACCTCGTCGGCCGGGGTGAGGACCTCGGACTCGTCGATGTAGTCGACACCGAGGGACTGGAGGACCTGCGCCTCCACTATGTGGCCGATACGGGACTTGGCCATGACCGGGATCGAGACGGCCTCGATGATGCCCTCGATCATGTCCGGGTCGGACATGCGCGCCACGCCGCCGTCCTTGCGGATGTCGGCGGGCACCCGCTCCAGCGCCATCACGGCGACCGCGCCGGCGTCCTCGGCGATCTTGGCCTGCTCCGGCGTGACCACGTCCATGATCACGCCGCCCTTGAGCTGCTCGGCCATACCGCGCTTGACGCGAGCGGTACCGGTCTCGGGGGACTGGGGGGAAGCGGATGAAGCGGACACGGAAGCGACCTCACTGGCTGAAAAGGGTGGACGGAAACGACGTCATCCCTGAGGAAACGCCCGGTGGGCGGTCCACAGCAAGAGCCAATGTGGTGCCGGTGGATCGTTCTCGGCCTCCGGGTGGGGTGAGTGGACCCTTCTCAGCCGCTGCCCGGGCGGTCCGCCAGTGCCACCGGCGGCTCGTCGTCCATCTCGAAGGCGAGCGGGAACGGGGCGTGCCCGGCGAGCCGGAACCAGCGGACCTTGCGGTGGCGGCGCAGGGCGCGGGCGGCCCGTACGGCGTCGTTGTGGAACCGCCGCGCCATCGGTACGCGCCGCACGGCGGCCGCGAGTTCACCGGCGGCGTCCTCGCCGCCCGGGGCGGCCCGTACCGCCTCCACCTGCTCGGTCTCCCCGAACACCGCGCGCAGCGCCTGGGTCAGCTCGCTCTCCGCGACCTCACGCTGCTCCTCCTCGGCCTGCCGGGCCGCGTGGGCGGCCTGGTACAGCACGATGGACGCGGCGGGGTCGAGGACGCCGGAGGTGGCCAGCTCCTGGGTGACCGAGGCGCGGCGCAGCAGCTGGGCGTCGAGGGCGGCGCGGGCGGCGTCGATGCGGGCGTGGAGGCGGTCGAGACGGCCGGCGGTCCAGCTGAGGTAGAGGCCGATCGCCGCGACGGCGACGACGATCCATACGAGGGTTGGGGTCACG
>NZ_WWJY01000715.1 GCF_009865405.1 Streptomyces sp. SID3212
TGCCTCAACAACCGGATCAGGAAGGTGACGGCCGACGGGAAGATCAGCACGGTCGCCGGCGCGGGCACCCCAGGTGCCGCCGGTGACGGCGGCCCGGCCACCTCGGCCCAACTGCACCACCCGATCGCGATGGTGCCGGACACGACCGGCTGCCTCTACATCGCCGATCACGTCAATCACCGGATCAGGAAGGTGACGGCGGACGGGAAGATCAGCACGGTCGCCGGTACGGGCACCCCAGGCACCGCCGGTGACGGCGGCCCGGCCACCTCGGCCCAGCTGAACAAGCCGATCGGGCTCGTGTTGGACTCCGCCGGCAGCCTCTACATCGCTGATTCCGCGAACAACCGCATCAGGAGGGTGACGGCGGACGGGAAGATCAGCACGGTCGCCGGTACGGGCACCGCAGGCACCGCAGGTGACGGGGGCGCCGCCACCTCGGCCCAGCTGAACAATCCGATGGGAGTCGCCGTGGACTGCGTCGACACCCTCTACATCGCCGACCTCTCCAACCACCGTGTTCGGAAGGTCGCTTCGGCGAAGATGGCCGGGCTGCCCGAGTCGGGGACGGTGGCTTCGTGGGCCAGCGTGCGGAGCAGGCTGCGGATGGGGGTGCAGCGTGAGTCGACCAAGGACGGAGCCGAGATCCACCAGGCCCTCGCCGCCCCCAGGGATCACCAGCGGTGGCGGCTCGTCGTCGTGGGTCAGGACGACGGCGTCATCCTCTACACGATCGAGAACGTGCGCAGCGGCCGGGTCCTGGAGGTGGACGGGGCTCACGTGCGGGCGGGTGCGGTGGTCGCTCAGCGCTCCTACGAGGGTGATGACGCGCACCACCAGCACTGGAGGCTGATCCCGGTGGGTTCGGGGAGCGACGGCCCGCGGGTGTACGAGATCGCGAACCGGAACAGCGGTCTGCTCCTGCGCGTGGACACCAACGCCCGCACCGCGATCAAGCAGCACAGTGCGGAAGGCGATCACCGCGACCGGCAGTGGCAGTTGCTGCCCGTCTGACGCTCGGGGGGCAGGGGCGGCTCGCTTCGCCCCTGCCCCTGCCGCTGCCGCTGCCGCTGCCCAACGAAGTGTTACGGAGTCGCGGACGGGTCCTCGGCGGTGGGCTTGGGGGCCTGGGGGGTTTCCGGGGCCTTGGGCGGCTTGGTGAAGTCGCTCTTCTTCGGCCGGTCCGCCAGATCCTCGTCCTTCTTCAGGTCGCTGTTCTCCGTCACGGTCGCACTCGACTCGCGCATGCCGGCGGACGCCGCCGTGGAGACCGAGCCGGGGTCCTGCGCGTACTGGGCCTGTGTGCCGGCCAATGCCTGGGTGGTCTGGATGAAGGAGCCGAGGAAGCCCAGGATGGCGCGCGCCTCGGGGGACTCTTCCTGCACGATCTTCGCGCGGGAGGTGGATCCGTGGATCGCGTTGGTGAACAGGCTCGTGGTCGTGTCGTCGTACGTGTCGTCGTCGGCGTCCTCGAAGTCGACGTCCGCTCCCGGCTGCGGCTTGGTGCCGTTCGTGGTCACCGAGAAGAGGCCGGCTCCCCTGCCCGCGGAATTGAAGATGTTGTCGAAGACCATGAAGGTCGCCCCTGTTCGTCGTGGTCGTGGCGGCGCTGCCCGCGCGGCCCGGTCAAGGCTGTTTGTACGGTGCTCGCTGACTACCGGTCAGGCTCTCGGCGTCGAACATCGTGTGGTGGACCTCCAGAGCGGAGACGACCTCGGCCAGGCCCTTCATGCGGAAGCCGCCGCCCGCCAGGTCGAGGTCCCCGATGTCGCGCGCGACCAGGTGGTCGAGTCCGGGGTAGTCCCCGGGCTGCGGAGGCGACAGGACCGCCACCGGCACGTCGTACTGCACCGCGAGCAGCCCGGAGAAGGTCACCGGGATCTCGTAGGAGTACTGCTTGCGGGTACGGCGCTGGGTGGCGATGGTCTCCACCCGGGTGGACGGCGGGACCTCGGCGGCGATCTGCGAGTTCGAGACCCAGCTGGTGGTGAGGGTGCCGCCGACGGAGGCCATGATGCCCAGCATCAGCTGGGCGTTGAGCTCGGCGGTGCCGGTGGCACTGCCCGTGGTCGTGAACGCCACCGAGCTGGTCACCGCGTTGGCCGCCGAGTTCGCCACCGAGTTGGTCGTGCCGGCCTCGGTGGCGTTGGCGTTGTCGACCCCGATGTCGTCCTTGCTGTTCTCGTTCGTCACGGTGGTCGTGTTCTTGTTCTCCACGTCGTTCTGGAGCTGCGTCGTCAGCTGTGTCTGGAGATCCATCTGGAGCATGCTCTGCAACTGGAGCTGGAGTTCGGCACTGACGCTGCCGCCGAAGGTGAGCTGGGCCTCCCCCTGGAGCGTCCAGGTGACCTCGTTGGACACGGTGAACTGGATCGAGTCGGTGAAGGTCATCGAGGTCGCCTCGCTGCGGTTCACGTACGTCCGTGAGGAGACCGTGTCGGGCGGCGGCTGGTGGATGTTGCGCCGCTCCTCGATCAGCGGCTCCCCGAGGTTCATGTAGGCGAGCCAGCCCAGCTGGGTCGCCGTCCCGGGGAAGGACCCGAACCGCGACTTGTTCACCGAGAACCCGACGGGCTTGTGCCGTACCCCGTACTCGTCGACGTAGACCAGGTTCGGGTGGTCCAGGACCGACTGCCAGGTCTGCTCGATGTTCAGTTCCCGCAGGTTCTTCTTCGTCAGCGGGAGGCGCTTGGCCCGATCCAGATTATACGCGTGGGAAGGCAATGTAATCCTCGACCAATTCTCTTCGAAACCGTGCCCGGCGAAATGGGAACAGGCATTTGCACACGTTCCGAAATTCGAATTTATCACGGGGTCCCACACCGAGGAAGCCACCTTCGACCATGCCCCTCAATCGAGTGACAGTGGATCGACCGGTGCCGCAATTAGCTTGCGGTGAAGGTACGTTGAGGTGCTGTCGGCCGCCCGGCCGACAGCTTTCGGAAAGCTCTTCCCACAGGTACTCCGACCTCGACAGATGCCGTCGCGGAGGGCCGTACCCGGTAATTCACCATCCGGTGGCCGGTGTTTCTCCGGAACATTTGGCCCGTTGAAGTGTCCCGCCGCGGGGCCAGTGGGTAGCAGCCGAAGAATTATTCTTCCCGCAGATGAGGTTTTCCGCGATGTATACGCAAGAGCGCACGGCGATGTCGAATTTGGTGGTCGGCGGACCGGTGGCGGTGAACAGCTACGACAACGCGATCGTGGCGGCCCTGGTCGAGAATCGCCCGGTCATGCTCGTCCACGCTTTCAACGGCGGCTATCTGCGTCCCGCCGAGTTGAAGGAGGAGAGCCACGACAAGGGGGTCAAGCTGGCCACCGCGCTGGACCCGGCCACCAAGGAGGCGCAGGGGCACCTCTGGTACGTCACCCCCGGCGGCTTCTTCGGACAGCGCCCTTTGTACTTCCTCGAAAGCGCCGCCGGCCAGGTCTCGCCCAAGCCCGCAGAAGCAGGCGAAGCGGACGCCGGGCGAGGTGACGACGGGGCGCCGAAGCCGCAGCGCAGGCGTGTCACCGCCCATCAGGAAGCGCCCAGGAGCACGGCCGACACCGTCCAGGTCGGCCTCCCCGACAAGGTCGCCGACAAATGGCGCGGGAAGAACGGCGCGGCCGAGGACACCCAGCTGTGGGTCGTCACGGTCACGCCCTGGGGCGGGATCACCTTCGTGCCGATCACCCACCCCGACGCCATCCTCGGGTTCAAGGACCACGCCGTGACGGGCGACAGCGAGGTGCGCCTGACCTACAACTGGGGCGGGGACTTCACCGGGACGGTCATCAACACCTTCTACCCGCGGCTGCCCAACGAGTGGAACGTCCCCTACCACCACGTCTTCACGTGACCTGCCGCCGCGCTCACCGCGCCCCCGTCCCGAACCCGCGCCCCCACCCCCTGGAAGAGGCACCACGATGCCCGTGCCCACGGAAGAACTGAAGCTGGAGATCGTCCACGCCGCCACGGGGAAGACCCTCGGCGCCGAGCCCGCGCCGGGCGCGAGCCGGGCGCTCGTCGTCCGCGACCTCCCCAAGGACGGCCCCGGCCCGGAGCTCTGGCAGCTCACCCCCGTCCCGCAGGACGACGGGATGTACGTGATCCGCGACGCGGACGGCGGCAAGGCCCTCGACACCCCGAGTGCCCCGGACGGTGGCGTCCGGCAGGGCGAGGCCACCGCCGGCAAGGAGAGCCAGCGGTGGCACGTCGTACCCGTCGACGGAGAGCCGGGCCTCTACTTCATCGAGAGCGCGAGCGACGGCACCGTTCTCGACCTCGCCGACCTCGCAGACCCGGGGGAGGACGGGGAGGAGAGCGAAAGCGGTGAGGACGGCATCCGCGTCGTCCTGCGCGAGCACGACGACCACGCGCAGAGCCAGCGGTGGCGCTTCGCCCCGGCCGAGCCCGAGCGCACCAGCGACGCCGTGCTGCGATGGGCACCCCTGAGCCACTGGAACGGCCGCCGGTCCTGGCGGCTGGTCCACTCGACCACCGCCCTGCGGCCGGCGCCCGGCGCGACGCCTTCGTTCAGCGACGTCCTGCTGGTCCTCGACGGGTTCGGCAGCGACCAGAACGCCGGTGGGTGGAAGAGCACCGGGAGCCGGCAGGTTTCCACCGGCCGGCCGGGCTGGTGGGCCGGACTCGGCGACCGGTTCCCGGCCGACACCACGGGAGCGGGGCGCAACGACATCGTGGGGCTCAAGCCCGCGAAGGGAGCGGTGGCGTCGTCCGGCAGGGGCGACGGGACGTTCGAGGACGACGAGAGCGTTCTTCTCCCACCCGGTCCCGCCCCGAGCCCCAAGGACCTGTGGACCCTCGTGGACACCGCCGGCCGCGGCAGGCCCGACGTCGTCGTCCTGGCGGCCGACGGCGTCCGGGTGACCTCCCAGGACGAGGACGGGACGTTCGCGCCTGCGGGCGGCAAGCTGGTCCTCGGCGCGTTCGGACACGGCCCCCAGGCCGGCGCGTGGGACGCCGAGAAACATCCCCGCTTCCTCGCCGACACCACCGGCGACGGCAGGCTCGACCTCATCGGCTGCCACGACGACGGCGTCCACATCTCACTCCAGGGCGAGGAAGGAGAGTTCGCACCGCTCCCCGACGAACCCGTCCTCCGGGCGTTCGGCCACGAAGAGAAGGCGGGCGGCTGGCTCGCCGGCAAGCATCCGCGCTTTCTCGCCGACACCAGCGGCGACGGCAGGCTCGACATCGTCGGCTGCCACGGCGACGGCGTCTGGGTCTCGCTCCAGGACGAGGAGGGGAGCCTCGCCGCCCCTCACTGGGTCCTCGACGAATTCGGCGTCGACCAGGGATGGACCTCCGTCCGGGAGCACCCCCGATTCCTGATCGACACCACCGGCGGCGGAACACCGGACCTCGTCGGGTTCGGACCGCAAGGCGTCGTCGTGGCACGCGGACGCGGCGACGGCACGTTCGAACCCGCCGAGCTCGTCCTCAACGACTTCGGAACCGCCCAGCGCTGGACCGGAAAGAAGCACCTCCGGCTCCTCGCCGACGTCACCGGCGACGGCATCCCGGACATCGTCGGCTTCGGCGACGAGGGGGTCTGGGTGTCGCACTACACCGGCGACGGCCGCTACGAACAGGCCCAACTCGTCTGCCGCGGCTTCGGCCACAACGAGGACGCCGGCGGCTGGCGGGTCGACCGCCACCCCCGTTTCCTCGCCGACATCACCGGAGACGGACGCCTCGACCTCATCGGCTTCGGCGGCCCCGGAGTCCACGTGGCCCGCAACCTCTTCCGCCGCTTCCGAACCCGGTAGCCGTCGCTCCCGGTAGGTGTCCCGGCGGCCACCGCCCGCCGTACGCCTCTGCGGGCAACAGAACCAGACCCCCCTCCGATCCACGTTTCCGCAGGTCAGAGGGGGGTCTGAAGGGTGGAGCCTAGGGGAGTCGAACCCCTGACATCTGCCATGCAAAGACAGCGCTCTACCAACTGAGCTAAGGCCCCGCGAACGGGTCGGGTACGACCGAGCAGCAGAGAAGCCCTCGGCCGTCACCGGGGAACAGCGTACCGGGTGTACCCCGGGATCCTCCAAAACAATGGGGGCTCCCCGTCTCCGACCACGCTCCGTAAGATGCCCCACGAGGTTCGCAGCAGCGAAGCTGCCGCGTTTGGGGAAGCGATGGGGAGACGCGCATGGATGCCGCACAGCAGGAATCGACGGCCAGAGCCAGAGAACTCCAACGAAGCTGGTACGGAGAGCCGCTGGGGGCGCTCTTCCGCCGTCTCATCGACGATCTCGGCCTGAACCAGGCCAGGCTCGCCGCCGTTCTCGGCCTGTCGGCCCCGATGCTCTCCCAGCTGATGAGCGGCCAGCGCGCGAAGATCGGCAACCCCGCCGTGGTCCAGCGCGTCCAGTCCCTCCAGGACCTGGCGGCCCAGGTGTGCGACGGCAGCGTCAGCGCCGGGGAGGCCACGGACCGGATGGACGAGATCAAGAAGTCGCAGGGCGGCTCCGTCCTCACCGGCACCGGCCAGACGACCAACTCCTCGGGCGCCCCGACGGTGCGCCGGGTCGTCCGTGAGATCCAGTCGCTGCTGCGGTCGGTCGCCGCGGCCGGCGACATCATCGACGCGGCCGCCGCCCTCGCCCCCACCCAGCCCGAACTGGCAGAGTTCCTCCGGGTGTACGGCGCGGGGCGCACCGCCGAGGCGGTCGCCCACTACGAGGCGCACCAGAACTAGCCGGGGGCCCGGCCGCGGCCAGGGGGCACGGCGGCCGGGCAGACAGAGCGAGCGGGACGACGGGGAGCGGACGCGGCGCCATGGGTGAGGTCTTCGCGGGGCGGTACGAACTGGTCGACCCGATCGGCCGCGGGGGTGCGGGAGCCGTCTGGCGCGCCTGGGACCACCGGCGCCGCCGCTACGTCGCGGCGAAGGTCCTCCAGCAGAGCGACGCGCACGCCCTGCTGCGGTTCGTCAGGGAACAGGCCCTCAGGATCGACCACCCGCACGTCCTCGCCCCGGCCAGCTGGTCCGCGGACGACGACAAGGTGCTGTTCACCATGGACCTGGTGAGCGGTGGGTCGCTGGCCCACGTCATAGGGGACTACGGCCCCCTCCCTCCCCCCTTCGTCTGCACCCTCCTCGACCAGCTGCTGTCCGGCCTCGCCGCGGTACACGCGGAAGGCGTGGTCCACCGCGACATCAAACCGGCGAACATCCTGATGGAGGCCACCGGAAAGGCACGGCCCCATCTGCGCCTCTCCGACTTCGGCATCGCCATGCGCAAGGGCGAGCCGCGCCTGACCGAGACCGACTACGTGCTGGGGACCCCCGGCTATTTCGCGCCCGAGCAGATGATGGGCGCCGAGCCCGACTTCCCCGCCGACCTTTTCGCCGTCGGCCTGGTCGCGCTCTATCTGTTGCAGGGCCAGAAGCCGGACGCCCGGGCCCTGATCGAGTACTTCGCCGCGCACGGCACCCCCGGGGCGCCGCAGGGCGTCCCCGAACCGCTGTGGCAGGTCCTGGCGGGCCTGCTCCAGCCGGATCCGCGGGTGCGGTTCCGTACGGCCACCGGCGCGCGCAAGGCGCTGGCGGGGGCGGTGGAACTGCTCCCGGAAACCGACAGCGACGACGAACCCGTCGAGATCTTCGACCAGATCGGCCCGCTCCCCTCCGCGTTCGGCCCCTCGGGTCCGCTCACGGCCCCGCCGGAGGATCCCGCGCCGGCCGCCGGGCCGGGCCACGGTTCGATGTCGGAGACCGGCAGCTTCCACCTCCCGCCCCCGCCGGTCCGGCAGGAGCCCCGGCCGCCGACCTCCGAGCCGCCCCAGCCGCCCGAGCGCTCCCAGCACTCCACGCCTTCCACGCCCTCCCTGCCCGTCCAGCCCCCACAGCCCCCACAGGTCCAGCAGCAGTCCCCCACCCAACCCCCGCAGCCCCCACAGGCCCAGCAGCCCTCACTCCCGCCCACCCCGCACCCGACCACCGCCCACCCGGCCGCCCCCCTCCCTCCCCACGCGGCCGCCCCTCTTCCCTTCCCTCCGCTCCAGCCCTACGGGCCGCCGCCGGACCAGTCCCACGCCCCGACCGTCTCCGTACAACCGGCTGCCGTACAACCGGCCCCCGTACGACCAGCCGCCGTACCGCCGCCGTACGAACCGGCTCCCACCGCTCCGTACACCACTCGCGCCCCGGAGGTTCCCCCTTCTCACAGGCGCCGTGGACCTCATACACGTCCGGGACCGCCCCCGAAAGTGACGGTCCCGGTGCTGCTGCTCGCGCTGGCGTGCTTCGCCGTGGGCATCTGGGCCCTGACCCAGACGTGAGGGCACAGACCTGAGGGGCCCGCGGAGGCCTCAGCCCATCCCACCCCGGCCTACCGCCCTACCGGGCGATCCGCGCCCGCGCCGCGCGCCGCCGCGCGAGCAGCGTCCACGCCGCCAGCCACACCACCAGCAGCGTGCCCGTCCCGATCCCGGCCGCCGCCACCAGCGCCATCGTGCCGCTGTCCGCCGAGGCCTCCGGCCCGCCCTGCCCGCTGGACGCCTCGTCCAACTTCCCGTCGTCCACGGTGAAGTCACCCGCGGGGCCCGCGTACCCCGGCCCGCTCTTCGCCGTGCCCTCGATGTTCACCCGCAGCGTCAGCCCGTACGCCTTCGCGCCGAACGTCCTGCCGACCTCGGGGTTGAGGCTGACGCGCAGGTAGTACCAGCCCGCGAACCGCATCTCCTTGTCGCCGGTGCGCGAGCCGAAGCGGTTCTCGTACGCGACCGGCGGCAGCGGGTCGAGCGCGGTCGTCTTCTGCCTTCCGTCGTACGACACCGAACCGGAGCTGCCGACGAGCCCGCGCGCCGGGTTGTACAGGGACATCGCCAGCGCGCCGCTCACGAAGCCCTGCCCGGAGGAGCTGCCGAGATCGGCGCTGACGAACAACTGCTGCCCCCAGTCGACCGGCACCCGGAAGAAGAGGGAGGCGCCCGGCTCGATCCTCGCCGTCCACTCGCCGCGCGTCAGCCCTGTGGCGTCGTAGAAGCCCGCGCCGCCCGCCCGCGCCCTCGGCCCTCCGGCGGCCGGTACGGGGGAGGCACTGGGCCACACGGACGGCGCCGTGGTGGGACCTCCGGGCGCCTTGACCGCCGGCTCCTGGACCTGGCGGATCTCCAGGGCCCACGGAGTGGCGGTGGAGCCTTCGTCGCTGACGCGCTCCACGACGACGAAGTAGGGACCGGCCTCCTGGCAGGAGTACGCGCCCTTCTCGATCATCCGGTAGGCGTAGGCGGCGAGCGGGCGGGGGAACTGCGCCGCCGCCCCGAACTGCGCGTCGTTGGAGCTGCAATCGTTGCCCTGGCGGTTCTGCAACGACACCTTGATCTTGTCCCCGTACGCGACCTTGGCGGTGGCGGGCGGCACGGCCACGGCGGAGACGTACGCGTTGGTCGTCGCGTCCAGGTCCACGCGGTAGGTGAGCCGGTCGCCGGGCCCTACGGAGTCGCGGTAGGTGGCCCCGGCTTCGAGGGGCCGGGCGTCGCTGGTCGTGGCGGCACCGCGGACGGGCCGGGCGCCGGGCTGGAAGGCGTACGGAGCGGGCGCGGCGACCCCGGAGGCCACCTGCCCGGTCCCCGCCGCGCCATCCGCACCCCAGCTCACCCCGGCACCGGCCACCAGGCCGACCACCACGCCACAAACAACCGCCGCCGCCCGCCCCCGACCACCCCAAGACAACACGCGCTTCCCCCCGACCCACATCCGCACACCCACACCCACGCCCACAACTGACACCCGCACCCGACGCGGGCCATCCTCCCCCGCACCCCTCCCCGCTGTCCGCCGGGCGGCCCGAATCACCGGCCGGGGGCCGCTTTGCCAAGGCAACCGGACAGCACGAAGCCCCGGCCGCTCGGCGACCGGGGCTCGCATTCAGGACTGCTGCGTCTCACACACCCGAACCTGCGGGCACGGAGTCGGTCGCCTCCGTCCACAGATCCTGCTCGGCGCGGTCCGCCTGGATCTGGCGGTACACGAGGAGCCCGCCGATGGCAGCCAGTGCAACCAAGAGAAGCTTCTTCACCGCGCGACCTCGTCTTTCCTTGACGTAGGGGACTTCTGGCGCCCGACTATACACACCGACCGATACCGATCGGTGACCTCCCCGCACGCCAACTCCCCCCTACTGAACAACAAACAACCCCACCCAAAAGTGCCCGCCGCACGCCGCCGCCTGCCGCCTTCTGCCCGTTTCCGGGTCCTTACAGGCGACGTTCTCGTACGCCCCCGAGTGCGCGAAACAGACCCCCGCCCGGACATTCATCCGACCCCCGCCGGTCTCCACCGGGCAGAGGTACGAGTCGTGATCGCCGGTAACCGGACGACCGGGTTCGCGGTCGCGGCCGACTCCCGGCCGGCGACGGACCGCCGTCAGGGTTTACGTGCCCACGCCTGCACCAGAAGGCTCTCGCGGACCGTGGTACCCGGCTGCTCAAGATGCTCCCGGAGCGCGCCGGTCAGGGAGTCGAGTTCCCCGGGCGTGAGCGCGGCGTGCTCCAGGAGGCGGTCGCGGAAGAGGTGCGCGAAGGACAGGAGCAGGGTCTGGTAGCGGTCACCCGGCCGCCAGTAGTAGGCGTGGGCGGTCGCCCGTACGTCCGTGAGACCCGCGTCGCTCAAGAGGCCGGGCAGCCGCGCGCCGATGTGGACGTCGCCTCCGAACACCTCGGACAGCAGGGCCTTGAGGCGGCTCCACGACGGGTGGGGCGGGTCGCACTGCCAGGTCGCCCAGTCGAATTCCTGGACGGCGACCCACCCCCCGGGCCGGACCGCGGCGGCCATCGAGCCGAGGATCCGGCGCGGATGCGTCGTGTTGATCAGCAGCAGCCGGCAGTGGACCAGGTCGTACACCGCCTCGGCGGCCGACACCGGCGCCAGCGCCTCGTGGCGGACTTCCACGTTGTCGAGGCCGAGTTCGGCGACGGACTCCCGCGCCCAGCCGATCATCCGGTGATCGGTGTCGAGGCCGGTGACCGACCCTGCCGGGCCGACGCGTTCGCTCAGGAGGTCGAGGACGCCCAGCGGACCACACCCCAGGTCGAGCGCCTTCGCCTGCGGAGGCAGGGGGATCGTGTCCAGAAGGGCAGCCGCGGCCGGCCGCAGAAGCGCGCACTGCGCGAGGAGACGTTCCTGCTCGGCCCCCGAGGACCCGAGCCGATAGTCGACCGCCTCGACACCCTCGACACCCTCGACCACCGTCGAAGATCCCACTTCCCGTACGGGGGTCGTCGACGCCTGGCTCACATGTCCTCGATTCGGCTCGCGCGGCCACCACGGCACGGAAACACGCAGTGACCGGAATGTCACGGGAAGTAGTACCCCGCCGCTGGGCACC
Organism: Streptomyces sp. SID3212; assembly: GCF_009865405.1. Lineage (GTDB taxonomy): Bacteria > Actinomycetota > Actinomycetes > Streptomycetales > Streptomycetaceae > Streptomyces. The sequence continues at coordinate 11,338 of NZ_WWJY01000715.1, forward strand.
CTGGCAAACCCACCCCCAGGAACCACCTCGAACACCCTTCTGACGCGCGGCCCTTTCGAGTGAGCGCCGGTCGGGCCACCGGACACCCCTCACCGCCCCGCCCACCCCGTTCCACCCCGGAGACCACCGCTGACCAGCGAAGACCGCCTCAGCCGACCCACCACAGATCGTCGCGGCAGCACACGACACACCCACCTCTACCGCCGCAAAACGTCTAACCTGTCACAGGCGCCACAACGGGTGACTTGCAGGATCGTTGCTGCTCCCCCCTGTGGCGCCGACGTACGGCTGTCGACCAGACCGAGGATGTCGTGTCCCCCCATACTCTTCAGCCTGGACCGGAGCCCGCGCTGCGCGGCCTGGATCCTGCCGCGATGGCCTTCTCCTCCGCCGCCACGCGGATGCTCCTGACCAGCGAGGGCCTGACCACCCCGCTCCTCCAGGCGATCGTACGAGGCCCCCTGCGCGCCCGGGCCCGTGACGTACGGACCATCAGCGCGGCCGCCCTCCCCCCGGACATCCGCGCCGCCCTCCGCCCGAACGGCACCGACCACTGCCTGCTCCGCCGGGCCCGCCTGCTGACCGTCACCGGCCGGCCCGTGTCGGACAACACGGTCGCCGCGCTCTCCGGAGTGGACCCCCGAGTCGACCGAGCCGTCGCCGACCCCTCCCAACCGGTCGGATTCGCCCTCGCCGAAGCGGGCGTGACCCTGCACCGGCGCATCGTCCACGTGGGCCGGGCCACCTGGCCGGACGGCGCCACCTGCGCGGTCAAGACGTACACCCTCGACACACAGGAGCGCCCGCTCCTCTGCATCCAGGAACTCTTCAACCCGTACATCGTCGAAGCGGCCGTCCACACCGAGATCCAGCCGGGCTGACCCCTCCGGGCACCCCGCGACACGCGCCCCCGTGAGCGACGTCACAGCGCGACCGGCCCGGCCCACCACCCGCCGTGCCCGCCCGCCCAGTTGAAGGCGCCTCCTCGGGGCAACCCCCCAAGGGCGCCTCCTCAAGGGCGCGTTCGCCAGAGCCCATCCCCGAAGGCACGTCCGAAAGCCGTCCGGGCGACCGGATCCGTCGGCCGCACGACTTTCACTACAAAACTTTCCACACGACTATCGCCGCGCGACATCTCACGGATGTCCCGGGAGAACCCCCGTCCCGTGAAGTCACCCCCGGACGCCAAAGACCCCTAGGCATCAATGCCTAGGGGTCTTCACGCGGGTGGGGCTAACAGGATTTGAACCTGTGGCCTCATCCTTATCAGGGATGCGCTCTAACCAACTGAGCTATAGCCCCGCGCTGCCCCCAAAGATTAGCGCACTCCGGGGCCAGCCCCAAAATCGATACCCGCTGCTCACTCGTCCTCGGCGAGCGTGAGCTCCACGCCGCCCACGAAGCCCGCCGACAGGTTGTAGATGAAGGCGCCGAGCGTCGACAGCGCGGTGGCCAGGACCACGTCGATCACCGCGATGACCGACGTGAAGAGGAGCACCCGCGGCAGCGACAGGAACGACTGGAGGTCGAAGCCGTTGGACTCGTTGGAGCCCGTCGCCTCGCTGATCGTGCCGCCGACCGTCGTGAAGACGCCCATGGCGTCCATGACCATCCACAGCACCGCCGCCGCGACGACCGTGCACACGCCCAGCGCGATGGAGAGCAGGAAGCTGACCTTCATCACCGACCACGGATCGGCCTTCGCCACCCGCAGTCGCGCCTTGCGGGTACGAGGGGTCGTACGCGCCCCTGTCCTCGGCAGACGTACCGCCGAGGCGGGCGCCCCGGCGACACCCGCGACACCCGCGGCCCCGGCGGCCTGAGCCGTGAAGCCGTGCTGCCCGCCGTGCGTGCCACCGGCCCCAGCGGTCCCGCCGGTTCCAGCGGTCCCGCCGGCATGCGTCCCGCCGCCCGGCGAGGGATACGCCTGCGGCGGGTGATAAGGCTGCGCGGCCGGCTTCGGCTGCTCAGCGCCGTACGTGTCGAACGGGGGCTGCTGCCCCCGGGTTTCCGTCACCCCAACCCCCTGGGAGTCCGTGGCAGGGCCACGAGCACCGTTCCCTCCGGAAGCGGCCGATCCGGCGCCCGTGGCTCCACTCACGCTTTACTCCTCGTGCTCCCCTGCCGAAGGCTGAGTGCCCTCGGCGACCTCGGCCGTACCGGCCACCTCGCCCGTACCGGCCTCTGCCGTGCCCGCCTCGTCGCCCGCCGGGTCAACCACCCCGTCGACCGCCTCGGCCTCACGGCCCGCCTCGGCATTGCGGGCGACGCCGACGACGGCGTCCCGCTTGCCGAGATTGATCAGTTGAACGCCCATGGTGTCACGGCCGGTCTCCCGGACTTCGTTGACTCGCGTGCGAATCACACCGCCGCCCAGGGTGATGGCAAGGATCTCATCCGTCTCCTCGACCACCAACGCGCCCACCAGAGAACCGCGGTCCTCCACAATCTTCGCAGCCTTGATGCCGAGCCCACCACGTCCTTGGACGCGATACTCACCCACCGCGGTTCGCTTCGCGTACCCACCATCTGTGGCGGTGAAGACGAACGTACCCGGCCTGACGACATTCATCGACAGCAGTTCGTCGCCTTCGCGGAAGCTCATCCCCTTAACACCCGATGTGGCGCGCCCCATCGGACGCAACGCCTCGTCGGTCGCCGTGAAGCGGATCGACTGCGCCTTCCGGCTGATGAGCAGCAGATCGTCCTCCGCCGACACCAGCTCCGCGCCGATCAGCTCGTCGTCCGCGCCCGACTCCGTCTCCCGGAGGTTGATCGCGATGACACCGCCCGACCTCGGCGAGTCGTAGTCCTTCAGCGGGGTCTTCTTCACCAGACCGCCCTTGGTCGCCAGGACCAGGTACGGCACCGCGTCGTAGTCGCGGATCGCCAGGATCTCGGCGATCTGCTCGTCCGGCTGGAACGCCAGCAGGTTGGCCACGTGCTGCCCGCGCGCGTCCCGCCCGGCGTCCGGGAGCTCGTACGCCTTCGCCCGGTACACCCGGCCCTTGTTGGTGAAGAACAGCAGCCAGTGGTGCGTCGTCGAGACGAAGAAGTGGTCGACGATGTCGTCTTCCTTGAGCTTCGTCCCGCGCACGCCCTTCCCGCCGCGCCGCTGCGAGCGGTAGTCGTCCGTCTTCGTACGCTTCACATAGCCGCCACGGCTGATCGTGACGACGATGTCCTCCTCGGCGATCAGGTCCTCGATGGACATGTCACCGTCGAAGGGCACCAGCTTGGACCGCCGGTCGTCGCCGAACTTCTCGACGATGACGGCCAGTTCCTCACTGACGATCTGACGCTGCTTCTGCGGCGACGCCAGGATCGCGTTGTACTCGTTGATCTTCAGCTGGAGCTCGTCGTGCTCGGCGACGATCTTCTGCCGCTCCAGGGCCGCCAGGCGGCGCAGCTGCATCTCCAGGATCGCGTTCGCCTGGATCTCGTCGATCTCCAGCAGGCCCATCAGGCCCGTACGCGCGATCTCGACCGTGTCACTGCGCCGGATCAGCGCGATGACGTCGTCGATCGCGTCCAGCGCCTTGAGCAGCCCGCGAAGGATGTGCGCGCGCTCCTCGGCCTTGCGCAGCCGGTACTTCGTCCGCCGGACGATGACCTCGATCTGGTGCGTCACCCAGTGGCGGATGAACGCGTCCAGGGACAGCGTGCGCGGCACCCCGTCGACCAGGGCGAGCATGTTCGCGCCGAAGTTGTTCTGGAGCTCGGTGTGCTTGTACAGGTTGTTCAGTACGACCTTGGCGACCGCGTCCCGCTTGAGGACGATCACCAGGCGCTGGCCCGTACGCGAGGACGTCTCGTCACGGACGTCGGCGATCCCGCCGACCTTCCCGTCCTTGACCAGGTCCGCAATCTTCTGCGCGAGATTGTCCGGGTTGGTCTGGTACGGAAGCTCCGTGACGACCAGGCACTGACGGTTCTGGATCTCCTCGACCGCCACCACCGCGCGCATCGTGATCGAGCCGCGGCCGGTACGGTACGCGTCCTCGATGCCCTTGCGGCCCACCACCAGCGCGCCCGACGGGAAGTCCGGGCCCTTGATGCGCTCGATCAGCGCGTCGAGCAGCTCCTCGTGCGAGGCGTCCGGGTGCTCCAGCGCCCACTGCGCGCCCGCCGCGACCTCCCGCAGGTTGTGCGGCGGGATGTTGGTGGCCATGCCGACCGCGATGCCGGCCGAACCGTTGATCAGCAGGTTCGGGAAGCGCGCCGGCAGGACCGTCGGCTCCTGGTTGCGGCCGTCGTAGTTGTCCTTGAAGTCGACGGTCTCCTCGTCGATGTCACGGAGCATCTCCATGGACAGCGGCATCAGCTTGCACTCGGTGTACCGCATCGCGGCCGCCGGGTCGTTACCGGGGGAACCGAAGTTGCCGTTCGAGTCCACCAGCGGCATCCGCATCGACCACGGCTGCGCGAGACGGACCAGCGCGTCGTAGATCGAGGAGTCGCCGTGCGGGTGGTACGTACCCATGACGTCACCGACGACGCGGGCGCACTTGTAGAAGCCCTTCTCGGGCCGGTAGCCGCCGTCGTACATCGCGTACAGCACCCGGCGGTGCACGGGCTTCAGACCGTCCCGTACGTCCGGCAGGGCGCGCGACACGATGACGGACATCGCGTAGTCGAGGTACGAGCGCTGCATCTCCGTCTCGAGCCCGACCGGCTCGACGCGCAGCGCCAGCCCCTCCACCGCGGTGGCGGTGTCCACGATGATGGGGGCCTCGGGCCCGGCTCCGTCGGCGGCCTCGGGAGACTCGCCGTTCTCAGGGGTGTTCTGGTCGGCCATTGCTGGTCAGTGTTCCTTTCGGCCTTTTCGAATCCGTCAGCTGGGACCGACTCAGATGTCGAGGAAGCGGACATCCTTGGCGTTGCGCTGGATGAACGAACGCCGGGCCTCCACGTCCTCGCCCATCAGCACCGAGAACAGGTCGTCGGCCTGCGCCGCGTCGTCCAGGGTGACCTGGCCGAGGACACGGTGGTCCTGGTCCATGGTGGTGATGCGCAGCTCTTCGGCGTTCATCTCGCCCAGCCCCTTGAAGCGCTGGATCGAGTCCTCGCGGGCCCGCTTGCCGTTCTGCTTGCCCAGCTCGATCAGCGCGTCGCGCTCCCGGTCCGAGTACGCGTACTCGAAGTCGTCCTTGCCCCACTTGATCTTGTACAGCGGCGGACGCGACAGGTACACGTGCCCCGCCTCGACCAGCGGCCGCATGAAGCGGAACAGGAAGGTCAGCAGGAGGGTGTTGATGTGCTGCCCGTCGACGTCGGCGTCCGCCATCAGAATGATCTTGTGATAGCGGAGCTTCTCGATGTCGAAGTCCTCGTGCACCCCGGTGCCGAACGCCGAGATCAGCGCCTGCACCTCGGTGTTCTGGAGGATCTTGTCGAGCCGCGCCTTCTCGACGTTCAAAATCTTGCCGCGGATCGGCAGGATCGCCTGGTACATCGGGTTGCGGCCCGACTTCGCGGAACCCCCGGCCGAGTCACCCTCGACGATGAAGATCTCGCACTTCGCCGGGTCGTTCGACTGGCAGTCGCTCAGCTTGCCCGGCAGGGACGCGCTCTCCAGCAGCCCCTTGCGCCGCGTCAGATCACGCGCCTTGCGGGCCGCCACGCGCGCCGTCGCCGCCTGGATCGCCTTGCGGATGATGTCCGCGGCCTCGGTCGGGTTGCGGTCGAACCAGTCCGTCAGATGCTCATGCACGATCTTCTGCACGAACGTCTTCGCCTCGGTGTTGCCCAGCTTCGTCTTCGTCTGGCCCTCGAACTGCGGCTCGCCCAGCTTCACCGAGATGATCGCCGTCAGACCCTCGCGGATGTCCTCGCCGGCGAGGTTGTCGTCCTTCTCGCGCAGGAACTTCTTCTCGCGCGCGTACCGGTTGACCAGGCCCGTCATGGCCGCACGGAAGCCCTCCTCGTGCGTACCGCCCTCATGCGTGTGGATCGTGTTGGCGAAGGAGTACACGCCCTCGCTGTACTGCGCGTTCCACTGCATCGCGATCTCCACCGAGAGCAGCCGCTCCTTGTCCTCGGCCTCGATGTCGATGACCGTGGGGTGGATCAGCTCGCCCTTGCGGGAGTTCAGGTACTTCACGAAGTCGACGAGGCCGCCCTCGTAGTAGTACTTGACGGTACGGGCCGGCGCCTCGCCCGCGTCCTCGGCGGCGTCCGCGCCCGCGACGGCCTTCGCCGACTCGCGCTCGTCCGTCAGCGTCAGCGTCAGCCCCTTATTCAGGAACGCCATCTCCTGGAACCGCCGCGACAGCGTCTCGAACGAGTACTCGGTCGTTTCAAAGATGTCCGGGTCGGCCCAGAACGTCACCGACGTACCGGTCTCGGCCGTCTCCTCGTTCTGCGCCAGCGGGGCGGTCGGCACACCCAGCTTGTAGTCCTGCGTCCACCGGTAGCCGTCGGTCCTGACCTCCACCGCGACCTTCGTCGACAGCGCGTTCACGACCGAGACACCGACGCCGTGCAGACCGCCGGAGACGGCGTAACCGCCACCGCCGAACTTTCCGCCCGCGTGCAGCACCGTCAGCACGACCTCGACGGCCGGCTTGCCCTCGGACGGGACGATGCCCACCGGGATACCGCGCCCGTTGTCGACCACGCGGACCCCGCCGTCGGCGAGGATCGTCACGTCGATGGTGTCCGCGTGCCCCGCCAGGGCCTCGTCGACGGAGTTGTCGACGACCTCGGACACCAAGTGATGCAGACCACGCTCGCCGGTCGACCCGATGTACATCCCGGGGCGCTTGCGGACCGCGTCGAGGCCCTCCAGCACGGTGATGGCACTGGCGTTGTAGGAGGAGGTCACCTCGCCGTGCTCACCAGTGGTCGAGGCGGACGGAGTCTTCTCTTTGGGGTTGCCGGAATCGGCCACGAAGCGCCCTTTCTGGCACAGCACAGGCCGTTCACCGGCAAGCGGGGACGGCTGCGTCGTTCGGCTTGTAGCGACGTCTCCCGCAAGCACAGCGGGATTTCCCACCAGTCTACCGGTAGCGCCGACCCGAATGGGGGTTTGCCGGTACCTGAGTCCTCATGTGCCGCCCTGAATGAGCGCCTACCGACTCCCCATATTCGGGAAGGGGCTCCAAGAGGCTCACACGGGCATTGAGCGCTTCGGCCTGTCAACCTTCCGCTACGGTGAGGGACGCCTCACTCTCCCCGTACGCTTCCCCAGGTCACAGCGCCGGACAGCGGGGAAACGGGCGTGCCCGGGCGCCCGGGGGCTCCGGGGGGCGCGCAGGAGGCCGTACGAGACCCCCGCACCGGTCCCGCCACGGATCCACACCTCATCCGTACGTGTCGCCGGGACCCTTGCTCCCCGGCGCCCGCAGCCGGCCGTACCGCTGCGGCGGACCCGTCGGCCCCAGCACCTTGATCACCCGTACGGTGCCGTGCCCCAGGTCCTCGTTCAACCGCGCCACCAGGCGCGGCGCCAGCAACCGCAACTGCGTCGCCCACGCCGTCGAGTCGCACTGCACCGTCAGGACCCGCTCGTCCTCCTCGTACTTCTGCGGCACACAGTGCTTCGCCACGTCGTCCCCGACGATCTGCGGCCACCGGCCCATCACCCCGCCCACGGCCGCCGGCGCCTCCCAGCCCCGCTCCGTGATCAGCCGGCTGATCGCCGCACCCAGCGGCAACGGATCACGGCCGTCCGCCCGGGCACCCGACCGCAGCCCCCCGCCCCGCCTGGCCTGCTTCTTCTGCTGCGCGGCATCCCCACGCGCCCGTGCCTGTTCCTTCGCCGCGCGCAACGCCACCCGCGCCAGATCCACCCCCGACGACTCCGGCGGCGTACCCCCGCCCGCGACCGCGTCCGCCTCCGGCAGCTCAGGAGGCCGCTCGGACCCGCCAGGACCCGCCGCCCCGGCACCCCGCCGCGCGCCGCTCACGCCCGCTCCACCGCGCCGTCGGCCACCAGGAACCGCGTCCCCGCCAGCACCCCAGGGACGTCGTCGTCCACCGCCGCCGTCACCAGCACCTGCTCACCCGGCGCCACCAGCTCCGCCAGCCGCTCCCGCCGCCGCGCGTCCAACTCCGCGAACACGTCGTCCAGCACCAGCACCGGCTCGTTGCCCTCGGCCCTCAGCAAGTCGTACGAAGCCAGCCGCAGCGCCAGCGCGAACGACCAGGACTCCCCATGACTCGCGTAGCCCTTCGCGGGCAGCTGCCCCAGCTTCAGCACCAGATCGTCACGGTGCGGGCCGACCAGCGTCACCCCGCGCTCGATCTCCTGCTTCCGCACCCCCGCCAGAGCCGCCAGCAGCCGCTCGTACAGCTCCGCACGCCCATGGCCCAGCCCCCCGCCGTCAGCGGCGTCAGCCCCGTCGCCGGCCTCACCGGCCTCCCCGGCCGACGAGCGGTACTCCAGCCCCACCGGACCGCCCCCGGGCGCCAGCTGCTCGTACGCCTTGTCCGTCAGCGGACGCAACGTCTCGACCAGATCCACCCGCTGCGCCAGCAACTCCGCACCCACCCGCGCCAGATGCTGGTCCCACACGTCCAGCGTCGACAGGTCCATGCCACGCCCGCCGTGCCTGCGCGCCATCGCCGCCGACTTCAACAGCGTGTTCCGCTGCCTCAGCACCCGGTCGTAGTCCGACCGCACCCCCGCCATCCGCGGCGACCGCGCCGTCACCAGCTCGTCGAGGAACCGCCGACGCTCACCCGGATCGCCCTTCACCAGCGCCAGATCCTCCGGCGCGAACAGGACCGTCCGTACGATCCCCAGCACATCGCGCGGCCTGACCTGCGACGACCGGTTGATACGCGCCCGGTTCGCCCGGCCCGGATTCAGCTCCAGCTCCACCAGCTGCGACCGCTCGCCCTGCGTCACCGCCGCCCGGATGACCGCCCGGTCCGCGCCCATCCGTACCAACGGCGCGTCCGACGACACCCGGTGACTGCCGAGCGAGGCCAGATACCCGACCGCCTCGACCAGATTGGTCTTCCCCTGCCCGTTCGCCCCCACGAACACGGTGACGCCCGGGTCGAGCGGAACCTCGACCCGGGCGTACGACCGGAAGTCGGCCAGCGACAAATGCGTGACGTGCATGGATGTGCGCCGGCCTCCCCGGTGGAGCTACTTCGCCTGCTTCGACTCGACGGAGTGACCGCCGAACTGGTTACGCAGCGCCGCGACCATCTTCATCTGCGGCGAATCGTCCTGACGCGACGCGAACCGCGCGAACAGCGACGCGGTGATCGCGGGCAGCGGCACCGCGTGATCGATGGCCGCCTCGACCGTCCACCGGCCCTCGCCCGAGTCCTCCGCGAAGCCCCTCAGCTGCTCCAGGTGCTCGTCGTCGTCCAGCGCCTTGACCGCCAGGTCCAGCAGCCAGGAACGGATGACCGTGCCCTCCTGCCAGGAGCGGAAGACCTCACGGACGTCCGTGACCGAGCCGGCCTTCTCCAGCAGCTCCCAGCCCTCGGCATAGGCCTGCATCATCGCGTACTCGATGCCGTTGTGAACCATCTTCGCGAAGTGGCCCGCCCCGACCTTGCCCGCGTGCACCGAGCCGAAATCACCCTCCGGCTTGAGCGCGTCGAAGATCGGCTGCGCCTTCGCCACGTCCTCCGGCGTACCGCCGTACATCAGCGCGTAGCCGTTCTCCAGGCCCCAGACACCGCCCGAGACACCGCAGTCGACAAAGCCGATCCCCTTGATGCCCAGCTCCACGGCGTGCTTCTCGTCGTCCGTCCAGCGGGAGTTCCCGCCGTCCACCACGACGTCCCCCGGGGACAGCAGACCGGCCAGCTCGTCGATCGTGGACTGCGTCGCGGCACCGGACGGGACCATCACCCACACGACCCGGGGGCCCTTGAGCGTGTTCACCAGCTCTTCGATGCTGTGCACATCGGCGACGTCCGGGTTGCGGTCATATCCGACGACGGTGTGGCCTGCGCGGCGAATGCGCTCGCGCATGTTGCCGCCCATCTTGCCGAGACCGATGAGACCGAGCTCCATCAGTGGTTCCTTAAGCGTCGAGGCGATTCGTACCCGCGCCCGAGCCTACGCCCGGGCGCTCCCACTCACCTGTGGGGTCAGCCGCTCAGGCGAACCGGCATGATGAGGTATTTGTACGCTTCGTCCGCCTCGGCCTTGACATCCGCCTTGCCGCTCAGCAGCGCCGGCTTCGTGGAAGTCGTGAAGGACAGTTGCGCCACCGGTGAATCGATCGCGCTCAGACCGTCCAGCAGGAACGTCGGGTTGAAGGCGATGGAGATGTCGTCGCCGTCCAGCTGCGCGTCCACCCTTTCCACAGCCTGTGCGTCGTCGCTGGAACCCGCCTCCAGGATCAGCACGCCCTGCTCGAAGCTCAGCCGCACCGGCGTGTTCCGCTCGGCGACCAGGGCCACGCGCTTGACGGCCTCCACGAACGGGGCCGTCTCGATCACCGCGATCGAGTTGAACTCCGTCGGGAACAGCGTCCGGTACTTCGGCAGGTCGCCTTCGAGCAGCCGGGTCGTCGTCCGCCGCCCCGCGCCCTCGAAACCGATCAGCCCTTCGCCCGCGCCCGCCCCGGAGAGCGCCAGGGTGACCGTGTCACCGCTGGTGAGCGCCTTGGCGGTGTCCAGGAGCGTCTTGGCGGGCACCAGCGCGACCGCGGAGATGTCCGCCGCCTCCGGCTTCCACAGGAACTCGCGGACCGCGAAGCGGTAGCGGTCGGTCGAGGCCAGGGTGACCGTGTCGCCCTCGATCTCGATCCGTACGCCGGTCAGCACCGGCAGCGTGTCGTCACGGCCCGCGGCGATGGCGACCTGGGAGGCGGCCGAGGCGAAGATCTCGCCGGGGACGGTGCCCGTCGCCGTCGGCATCTGCGGCAGCGCCGGGTACTCGTCCACCGGCAGGGTGTGGAGGGTGAACCGGGACGAGCCGCAGACCACGGTGGCCCGCACCCCGTCCGTGGAGATCTCCACCGGGCGGTTGGGGAGGGCCCGGCAGATGTCGGCGAGGAGCCGGCCGGAGACGAGGACGGTGCCGTCCTCCTCCACCTCGGCGTCCACCGAGACCCGCGCCGAGACCTCGTAGTCGAAGCTGGAGAAGCTGAGGGCGCCCTCCTCGGCCTTCAGCAGAAGGCCTGCGAGTACCGGCGCCGGGGGCCGTGCCGGGAGGCTCCGGGCCACCCAGGCCACCGCCTCGGCGAGTACGTCGCGCTCCACCCGGATCTTCACCGGAACCGCCTCCTGCTTTGCTCGCTCGTCCTGCCGGCCTTCGTCGTCGGCCCTGATGCCGGGGACCAGTCTGACGTACGGCACCGACAGTCCGTGCTGCTGCGGGTCAAGTCGAGGGGAGGGCGGCGGAGGGCTTCCTCGCCGACTTGTGCACAGGGCCCACTTCGAAACGGATCCCTAGCTAACTATGAGTGGGAGTAGTAGTAGGGCCTGTGGAAACCGTGGATAACGTCGTTTGCGCAGGTCAGACCCGTTTTTTTGTCCACCGGCCCTGTGGGCGGCATCCGTGGACAACTCGGTCCCTCTGTGGACGGGCGAAAGTTCTGCACAACCGATGCACAGGCGAGGGCCACTTACCCCCAGGTCCGTCCCCAGCTTTACCCACGTTCCCCACAGGCCAATCCAGGGTCTTGGTGTGACGCCTTTCACTCGACTCAGCGACGGCGGGCGTTTTGTTGCCGAACAGTGGACAGCGCTGTGGGCAAGTTGTGGGTAAGGCGGCTTGCCCTGTGGGCCGCCGGTGGACAACGTATCCACGGCCCTGTGGACAGAAAATTCCTCCACAGGCTGTGGACAACTGTCGCGCACAAATCCACAGGCGCCTGACCAGCAACGATAATCCCGCACCTGCCTCGCCTGTGGAAGCGTTCTGGACAACTTCCTGGGTCCCCAGGCTGTGGACGGAAGATCACCCCCAGGTCTGTGGAGAAGTCGGCGGGAGCGCCCGGTGTTCGAACAGCGGGTACGGGCGGCGACGCGCCGGAACGGCGAAGGGCGCCCGGGGAAGTGCTTCCCGGGCGCCCTTCGAGGGGGTCCTGCCGGCCGTGTCAGCCGTTCTTGATGCGGTTCGTGAGCTCCGTGACCTGGTTGTAGATGGACCGCCGCTCGGCCATCAGCGCCCTGATCTTCCGGTCCGCGTGCATCACCGTCGTATGGTCCCGGCCGCCGAACTGCGCCCCGATCTTCGGCAGCGAGAGGTCGGTCAGCTCACGGCACAGATACATCGCGATCTGGCGGGCCGTCACCAGGACCCGGCTGCGGGACGACCCGCAGAGATCCTCCACGGTCAGCCCGAAGTAGTCCGCGGTCGCCGCCATGATGGCGCTCGCGGTGATCTCCGGAGCCGCGTCCTCACCACCGGGGATCAGGTCCTTGAGGACGATCTCCGTGAGGCCGAGGTCCACCGGCTGCCGGTTGAGCGACGCGAACGCGGTCACCCGGATCAGCGCGCCCTCCAGCTCACGGATGTTGCGCGAGATCCGTGAGGCGATGAACTCCAGCACCTCCGGCGGCGCGTTCAGCTGCTCCTGCACCGCCTTCTTACGGAGGATCGCGATACGCGTCTCCAGCTCGGGCGGCTGCACATCGGTGGTCAGCCCCCACTCGAACCGGTTGCGCAGCCGGTCCTCCAGCGTGATCAGCTGCTTGGGCGGCCGGTCCGAGGACAGCACGATCTGCTTGTTCGCGTTGTGGAGCGTGTTGAACGTGTGGAAGAACTCCTCCTGCGTCGACTCCTTGCTCGCCAGGAACTGGATGTCGTCGACCAGGAGGATGTCGACGTCGCGGTACCGCTTGCGGAAGGTGTCGCCCTTGCCGTCCCGGATCGAGTTGATGAACTCGTTCGTGAACTCCTCGGAGCTCACGTACCGCACCCGCGTCCCCGGGTAGAGGCTGCGCGCGTAGTGCCCGATCGCGTGGAGCAGATGGGTCTTGCCGAGCCCGGACTCCCCGTAGATGAAGAGCGGGTTGTACGCCTTCGCCGGCGCCTCGGCCACCGCGACCGCCGCCGCGTGCGCGAACCGGTTGGAGGCGCCGATGACGAAGGTGTCGAAGAGGTACTTGGGATTGAGCCGGGCGTGCGGCTCCCCGGGCCGCGGCGCCGGCGCGGGCTGCGCGCCCAGCGGTCCCGGC